>CACFSB010000007.1 GCA_902568855.1 uncultured Pelagibacteraceae bacterium
ATAAATTTTGTGTCAGTAATTTTTGTAAGCTCATCAAGCAAATTACAAAATCTTGTGACATTCGCATCATCAAGAGGTGCATCTACTTCATCTAATACGCAAATTGGAGATGGATTAGTTAAGAAAACAGCAAAAATTAATGAAAGCGCGGTAAGCGCTTGTTCTCCACCCGATAATAAAGTTATTGATTGGAGACGCTTACCAGGAGGACTCACCAACATCTCTAGTCCTGCCTCTAGTGGATCATCAGCATCTACTAATTCAAGTTTGGCGCTTCCACCATTAAATAGTTTTGTGTAAACCTCGTTAAATTTTCTATCAACTTTATCAAAAGCCTCAATTAATCTCTCCCTACCTTTTTGATTTAGCTCATTGATACTTTCTTTTAATTTTACTATTGCTGTGACTAAATCGACTCTATCGTTCTCCATTTTTTTAATTTCAGTTTCATACTTATTTGTTTCTTCATCTGCTTTTAAGTTCACCGAACCTAGTTTTTCTCTTTCTTGTTTTTTTTTGTCTAGCAAGTCCTCTTGATTTACAGCATCGGGCAGTTCCTCAACTCCAAAAAGATTTGAATTTTCTAAAATATTTTCCTCAGATAAATTTAATTCAGAATTAATCCTATCAATCAAATCACTTTTCCTCTTTTTTAATCCCTCAACTGTTGCACCTGAACTTGCTTTTCTCTCTCTAATCTGAATTGATTGCTCTTGGATTTCATTCAATTGTGATCTTAAATTTTCTATCTTTTCATCTGTTGAATTAATAATCTCCTCATTTTCTTTTTTTTCTTCTTCAGAAATTCTTAACCCCTCAGTTATTTGACCTTTTTTTTCTGCCTGTAATTTTGGTTGATTATCTAACTTACTCAATTGATCATTCAATTTACTTCTTCTTTCAGTAAGCTGGGAAACCATTTTTTCAGAATTTAATAATAGGTTCTTCCAACTTTCTATCTCTGTATCAATCACTTTAATTCTTTCATTTCTTTTTACAGACTCTTTTTTTATATTTTCATTCTTACTATAAGTCCCAGCATATGCCTCAATTAACAGCTTACAGTTATCAAGTGCCGAAATAGCTTCTTGATTTTTTTGTGAATTAATAAGTTCTTTAACTTTTTCAATTTCACTTTGTAATTTATCTTTAGAGGTGTTCAAATCATTATCAGACTGTTTTTCAGTGTCATAATATTTGGAGTCAATTTCTATTAACTCATTTTTTTCTTCCTTTAATCTTTTTTCATTTGAGTTCGCATCGATTACTATTCCTTTTTCTCTTCCAATGTCTTCTTCAAATGTTTGAAGTGTTTTTTTTATGTTTTCAATTTCATCTTGTATTCTTGTGTTTTCTTCATCTAGACTTTGTAGCTCAAGATTAAGTCTCTGTATTTTAGATAAGTTTTCAATATTTTTTTCTCTTAAGGGTGTAACTTTTTCACTTTCAGTCTTTATTAAATTTTCAAGATCTGTGATCCTATTATTAAAGTCTGTAACTTCAGTCTCTGCTTCAATATTAATCTCATTTTCTACTTTTATTTCTTTATCAATTTCTAATAATTTTAAATAATATAAGCCTGCCTCTATCCTTTTTATCTCTTCAGACATATTTTTATATCTAGCTGCCTCCTCAGCTTGTTTTTGAAGATTAACAAGTTGTCTTTCTTGTTGGCGTCTTAATTCATCTGCTCTTTTAAGATTATTTTCTGCAGCGTTTAGTCGTAATTCAGCCTCATGTCTTCTTACATGCAATCCAGAAATTCCTGCAGCCTCTTCTAAAATTGCCCTTCTATCAGCTGGTTTAGCTGTAACGATTGCACCTATACGACCTTGGCTTATCATCGATGGAGAATGTGCTCCAGTTGATAGATCTGCAAAAAACATTTGAGCATCACGGGCTCTAACTTCTTTATCATTTATATAAAATTTTGAGCCTTTATCTTTTTCTATTTTTCTTCTTACGTTTACCTCATCCAATTCTCTATATTGAATTGGCCCCTCATTTTTTTCATTAGTTACAGTAACAGACACCTCTGCAATATTCTTGGATGCTTTGTTAGATGTTCCAGAAAATATTACATCTTCCATTCCTGATCCTCGCATACTTTTTGCAGATGTTTCTCCCATGACCCATCTTAAGGACTCAACAATGTTAGATTTTCCACATCCATTAGGACCAACTATCCCAGTTAAACCATTTTCAATTAAGAAATTAGTTTTATCGGCGAAAGATTTAAATCCATTCAATTGGATTTTTTTAAACTCCATTAGGAGTTTATATCAGTTTTTCCAGCGATTTTTTTAAATTTTTATAATTAAGGGGTTTGTCAAACTTTTTGTTATTAATAATAATCGTAGGAGTAGCATTAACCTTAAATTTTTTAGTACCTTCGATTCGATCATTTAACACATAATCCTCTATTTTTTTATCATTTATACATTTTTCAAAATCTAAATCGAAGCCTTGATTTTTAATGAATGTTTTTAAATTATAATTAATTTCCTCAACATTTTTACCTCTGACCCATGCTTGTTGATTTGAATAAAGGCTATTTAAAATTTTCAAACTTTCATTACTTTTACATTGAGAAATTTTTGATGCATTAAAAGCGGCCACATCTAGAGGAAAGTGCCTAAATTCAATTTTGACTAAACCAGTATCGATATAATCTTTTTTGAGTCGAGGATATACATTTTTGTGAAAATCTGCGCAATGACTACATGTTAAAGATTCATAAGCGATTATTGTAATCTTCGCATTCTTATTTCCTGCTATAATTCTATTTCCGTCGGCATTTAAAATACTTATAGACCCAAAAAATAAGATTAATATTAAAAATATTTTTTTCATTTTGTTTTAAACACTTTTGATAACTTTATTAAAGATTCTTTTATTTTTTCATTTTTAACACTATTTATCTTTTTTTGATAATCATGATTTGTCACATTATCAAAGCTTTCATCATTTATGGACGGTTTAATTTTTTCATCATCAAAACTTGTTAGTTTAATTTTTTCAACAACAGAATAACCAAATAAATTATTTAATTTTTTTAAAATATCTTTTCTTGAATATTCCAGTTCAACTTCATGCCCCCTTTTAACATTGATTAACAAAGTGCTTACACCTAACTTATTAGAATTTTTAAAAGACTTGGGATAACAAACTTTAAATAAATTTTCTCCAACAATATATTTCCAATTATTGATAGTTTCGGAGTACACGTGCCCTTTCTTATTGATGACTTTCTTGATATTTTTTGGCAAAGTGTCTTTAAAGGATCTTAAGCCTTGAATGCTATTTCTCTGCTTAGTATATTTTTTGAATTGCATATGAAAGATCAAATAATAACAAAAAAAATTCTTAATTGGTATGATTTAAATAAGAGAACATTGCCGTGGCGAAAAAATGTTTCACAATCAAAAAAACAATATTATACATTGGTAAGTGAATTCATGTTGCAGCAGACACAAGTTGTGACTGTAATTCCTTATTTTAATAGATTTATACATAAAATTCCAAATCTTAAAAAACTTTCAAAAATCCCAGATAGAGAATTGATAAAACTTTGGGAGGGTCTTGGATATTATTCAAGAGTAAGAAATCTTAAAAAAACTGCTAAAATCATAATTAGTAAATATCATGGAGAAATTCCAAATAATTATGAGGATTTAATATCTTTACCTGGTATCGGCAATTACACTGCTAATGCAATCTTAGCTATTGCTTTTAACAAATCTTATATTCCTTTGGATGGAAACATTGAAAGGGTTTTAAAAAGATATCTTTATTTAAAAAAAGATAAGGAAATACAAAAAGACAATTTAATACAAAAAAAATCTATCTTTGGAATTTCATCAAGAGCAAGTGATTATGCCCAAGCCTTAATGGAGTTAGGAGCAATGATATGTAAACCAAAAAATCCTGAATGTAGCAGATGTCCTATCACAAAAAGTTGTAAGTCTTACAAAAAGAGAGATTTTGATTTAGCTAAAATTACAAAAAAAAATAAAGAAAAATATTTTATTCTTAAAGTTTACGAAAAAAATCAAAAATACTTGTTAGTTAAAAATACAAAATTTAACTTTCTTAAAAATTTAGCAATTTTTCCAATGGAAGAACTATCTAACCCAAAAAATTTTAATGAAAATCTTAATTTTAAAATGTCAAACATGAATATGAATATAAAAATTCAATATCTCAAAAACACAAAAAGATTTCCATCATCTTATTGGTTTGATAAAAGAAAATTAGATAATTATATGCTTCCAACATTTACTAAAAAAGTAGTCAAATATTTAGAAAAAAATTAATGAAAAAAGTAGCTGTAATTGGTGCTGGTATTTCAGGGCTATTCATTGCGAATTTATTTAAGAGAAATGAAAAGTATCAAGTAACTATCTTTGAAAGAAATAGCTTAATCAATTCAAAAGAAGGATATGGAATTCAGTTATCAGTCAACAGCATCAAACTTTTAAATAAAATTCAGTTTGATAAATTAGAAAATAAGGAGAAATTTAATCCAGATAAAATCAATTTTTACTCGGTTAAAAATTCTAATAAGATATGTGAGTTAAATATATCAGATTTTAATACTGAAAATTGTAAATATACTACTCTTAGAAGATCATCACTTATTGATTTTTTAAAAAAGGATTTGGAAAAAGAGATAAAATTTGACCACACTATTTCAAAGATAGAACAACAAGACCAAATTGTTAAAATCACTTTTGAAAATAATGAAATTTATGAATTTGACTATTTAGTTATTTCAGATGGAGTATTTTCAAAGAGTAAAAATCTGTTATCAAAAAATATAATTGAACCAAAATTTAATAATACGTTAGCCATAAGAGGAATAATACCAAGCTCTTCAAAAATGGCTGATAAAAAAAATATTTCATTATTTTTAGGTTCAAATTTTCATTATGTTATTTATCCAGTATCTCCTAATGGAGATTTAAACTTTATAGCTGTAATGAAATTTAAACTTTCAGAGGATGAACAAAAAGATTACAAGTTGTTTAATGATGATATTTTTATTAATAAGATTTTAGATAAAGTTCCTCACGTAAATAGGGAATTTTTAAATAATATCCAGTATCTAAAAATTTACCCAGTATTTATCAGCCATGATTTTTTCAAAGTTAAAAACAATAATATTCATTTTATAGGAGATGCTTTTTTTGCTTTTCCACCATCATTTGCTCAAGGTGCATCACAATCGATAGAGGGCGCATATGAATTATTTCAGAATATAGAGAATAATACTGAAAGTAATTTTTTTATAAAAAGAGTAAATAAAACAAGAATGGTTAATAATAGATCAAAGTTAAATCAATTTATATTTCATTTATCTAATCCTTTTACAACATTTTTAAGAAATATTTTTTTGAAAAGATTAGTAAAAAACAAAAAGTTTTTAGAGGGCTACCTTGGGAAAATTTATAAAAACTAACTATTAGAAATTAATCTTTGTCTTAAATGGTCGATAGGAACTGTGTTTCCATTCAAGTTATAATGCCAATAGGTCCATCCATTACAGCTTTCAGCACCCAAGATTATGGCCGCTACTTTATGGATTGAGCCTTCAGTTTGAGCATGTTTGATACTGCCATCAGCCATAATTTTTGCACTAATTTTCTTTTTATTATCAAAAATCGTAGTGCCAGGTTTAATTATTCCTAATTCAACCAATGATCCAAAAGGTATTCTCGGCTTAGATCTACCATTTTGTAAAGTATCTAAATAATCATCTTCTATAGGTTTTGCTTTCTTTAATCTTTGTTCGGTAGCCTTAAAATAGGTTTTCTCTTTTTCAATTCCGTAATAATTTCTACCCAATTTTTTTGCAACTGTTGCTGTTGTTCCTGATCCTAAAAAAGGGTCTAAAACTAAATCATTTTTATTTGAAGTTGCTAATAAAATTCTGTGAAGTAGAGCCTCAGGTTTTTGAGTAGAATGGACTTTTTTACCATTCTTTTTTAGTCTTTCCGAACCATTACAAATTGGTAATTCCCAGTTAGATCTCATTTGAAGATCGTCATTTAAACACTTTAAGGATTGATAATTGAAAGTGTATTTTGATTTTTCAGACTTTGATGCCCAAATTAAAGTTTCGTGGGCGTTCGTAAAACGTGTTCCTCTAAAATTTGGCATGGGGTTTTTTTTATTCCAAATGACGTCATTTAAAATCCAAAAACCTAAATTCT
This sequence comes from uncultured Pelagibacteraceae bacterium, assembly GCA_902568855.1. Lineage (GTDB taxonomy): Bacteria > Pseudomonadota > Alphaproteobacteria > Pelagibacterales > Pelagibacteraceae > Pelagibacter. Next base: position 6,216 of record CACFSB010000007.1, read on the forward strand.
GAATAGCTGTTCCAACTCTAAAAATGTTATGGTAACTACCAATTACCCAAATAGCTCCATTTTTCTTTAAAATTCTTTTACATTCACTTAACCACGAATAGGTAAAGTCATCATACTTTTTAAAATTTTCAAATTGATCCCATTTATCATTTACTGCACTTACCTTAGATCTATCTGGTCTTGTTAATTCACTTTTTAATTGTAGGTTGTAAGGAGGGTCAGCAAAAATTAAATCAAAAGTCTCATCAGGAATTTTTTTTAGCTCCTGGAGGCTATCTCCGTTAATTAATTTATTTTTAAAATCTAAATTCATTTTGAAAAAATAAATTAGACTCTAAAAAGATTCTTGGGTCAACCTATGATTGAATTATTTAGACTCGTTTTGTATGACTTATCGAGGCGATAACTACATATTGTGTTTTTACGTGAAAACTATTTTAATCTATTTATCGGAGAGAAGTTTTTCCTGTGATGCTTTGTAATTCCTAAAACTTTTATGGCTTTTAGATGTTGACTAGTACCATATCCAAAATTTTTTTGCCAACTATAGCCTTTAAATTTTTTACTTAAATTTGAGATCATTTTATCACGTGTGACTTTAGCAATAATTGATGCTGCGGAAATAGATGGAATTTTTCGGTCACCTTTAATAATAGATTTAAGTTTGTAATTTTTTAATTCAGGCAATTTATTTCCATCAATTAATACGTGTGAAGGTTTTTTCTCAAGTTTTTTTATTGCTCTTTTCATTGCTAATAAACTGGCATTTAAAATATTTAATTGTTCAATTTCTTTCAATGATGCCTTTCCAATTGCCCAAATTGAATTTTTTTTAATATGGCTAAATAAGACTTTGCGTTTAGAACTCGATATACTTTTTGAGTCTTTTAGTAATTTTGTATTTATAGATTTTTTCAAAATAACTGCAGCTGCATAGACTGGTCCAACCAAACTTCCTCGACCGACTTCATCTACACCAGCAATTATTTTCATTAAATTATAATATTTAAATCTTCAACTTTTTTTCTTATTTTTTTTAGGTCTTCCCATGAGAATTTTTTTTTATCTGGATACCTAATTAAATAAGATGGATTAAAAGTGATAATTACGGGAATTGTTTTGTTTCCAATTATGAGTTCTTTCCAATTTCCTCTTTCATTTGAAATTTGATTACCAAGACCCGTTACTGCCTCCATTGCAGTGGTACCCATCAATATCAAAATTTTAGGATCTATAATTGAAATATGTTCTTTTAGAAAAATTGAATATCGCTTTATCTCTTGAGTAGTTGGCTTTCTATCATCAGGGGGTCTAAAATTTATTGAGTAAGTAGAATACACTTTCTCTCTTTTAATTTTAATTGCTAAAAGCATCTTGTTTAAAAGTACGCCAACATCTCCACAAAATGTTTTAGCCTCCAAGTCCTCTTTTTCATCAGGAGCTTCTCCAATTAACATTATGGGACTATTTATGTCACCATCTCCCATAACTAGATTTTTAGAATTATTTCTTAAATTACAATCTTCAATTGAATTGATTTTTTTCTTTAGTCTTAATATTCTCTCTTCTTTCCCTGTTTTATTTTGAACGCTATTTTCCTTTACAATTTTAAGTCTATTTATTGCCTTATTACTAAATTCAAAGTTTGGCTCTACTTTATCTAAAAATCTTTGATCATATTTGGTATTTTGATTTAACATCTTTTTAGTCATAAAATGCAATTATGTTTGTCAAAAATTTAAAATTTTTATTGATATTATTTTTACTTTATCAAAATCCCTTGCATTCTAAAAGTGCTAGTTTTGATAATTTTGACTCCAGAAATTTATCAAAATATTTTTCTGGAATTGTAGCATTTGAAAACAAAAATAACTCAAAGGCGTTAAATTTTTTTAATACTTCCAAGATTTTATTAAATAAACATGAGCCTTATTTAAAGAGATATGTTTACTCTCTAGTCTTAGAAAATAAAGTTAATCAAGCTATAAATATTGTTAAACAAAATAAAAATAAATCAGAATTTTTTGAAAAATACTTATTATTAACAATAGACAGTATAAGACGAGAGGATTTTTCAAAAGCATTGGATTACATATCTAAGTCTAAAAAATACATTAAACTCAACCGATTTAACTCAGCAATTTTAGATAATTTGAGAGACTACATTTTTGTATTCAAAGAAAAAAGATTGCCCAATGATATAAAAAATTACGGAAATCTATCAATAATTTCAACAACCTTTCAGAGGTGTTATTTAGGAGATGCAAAAACCAAAACTTTTTTTTCTAAGCTGGTTGGTAATGACGATGCAGACTTAACTAGGTACACTTTTTTTTACTTAGCATATTTAATTGAAAATAACCAAATAGAGGAAGCAAAAAAAATAACTGATAACATTAAATTTATCAATACTTCTTTACTTTTGTCTCAAGGAAAAAGTTGGATTGAAAAAGGCAATGAAAGAAAAATGAACTCCATTTTTTCATGCAAAAACCATAATGACTTAATAAGTGAATTTTTATTTTTAATATCTAATTTACATTCTGCTCAAGATGATTTTATAAATTCTAACTTTTATTCATATTTATCTAATTATTTAAATCCAAAATTTCATTATAATTTATCATTAGTCGCTGAAAATTTATATTCAAATGAAGAATTTGGCCGAGTTAAAAAAATTTTACAAGAATTTGAAAAAGAAGATGATTTTTATTATTGGTATAGGTTAAAAAAAGAAGCTCAAATTATCTCAAAAGAAAGTAGCACAAAAGATTCATTAAAATTTATTAAGTCTAATTTTGAAAAAATTGAAAAACCAAATGAAAAAATCTTATTTGATATTGCTAATTTTTATAAAAATGCGAAAGAGTACGAACAAGCAATAAAATATTACACAATAGTTCTAGGAATAGTCAGCGATGATTTAGAAACTAAATCGGATTTATTTTATAGAAGAGGAGCGAGTAATGAACGAATGGGAAATTACAAAGAAGCAGATAGAGATATGCTTTTATCTTTAGCAATTGATCCAGATGATGCGTATGTTCTTAATTATTTAGCATACTCTTGGTTAGAGAGAGATTACAAAATTAAAGAGGCAATGGAAATGTTAAGGAAAGCATATTCTTTAACTGAGAATGACCCATATATAATAGACTCAATTGGTTGGGCTTATTATTTAACAAAAGACTACATAAAAGCAGAAACATATTTAAAAAGAGCTGTCGAATTAATGCCAGATGATGCGATAGTAAATGATCATTATGGAGATATTCTTTGGATGTTGGGTAGAAAAATTCAAGCAAGGTATTTTTGGAAAAGTGTATTTAAAATGGAGGATGTAGATGAAGAATTATTACAAAAAATAAATTCAAAAATAATTAAAGGACTCTAAGATGGGCTATTCCAGGATAAAGTCATTTGCTAAAATTAATTTAGCTCTTAATGTTACTGGAAAAAACTCAAGACTACACAAGATTGAGAGTATCATAGGTTTTGTCTCGTTATACGATGTTATTCTTATAAAAGAAATTCAATCTAAAAAACATATTATTTCATTTAATGGAAAATATTCAAAAAATATACACAAGAAAAATACAATTTCAAAGATGTTAAATATTCTAGAGAAAAAAAAATTAATTACAGGTCACAAGTTTGAGATAAAAGTTAACAAACATATTCCATCAAAATCTGGATTAGGAGGTGGATCAATGAATGCTGCAAATATACTAAAATATTTGATTAAGAAAAAGTTTATTAATCCCAGCAGAGGACAATTAAGTTCAATTTGTAAATCAGTAGGTTCAGATGTAGCTCTGGGTCTTAATTCTACTTTTACAATTCTTAAATCTAATAATCAGACTAAAGAGTTTAAAAACTGCAAAAAACTTTATGTACTTATTGTTAAACCTAGTTTTGGGTGTTCGACAAAAGATATATATTCAAGTGTAAAAAAATTCACAAAACCCAGATTTAATAAACCCTCTAAGAAAATGTTTAGCTTTAATAATTTGAAAAAACTCAATAATTCTCTTGAAGCGATTTCTCTATCTAAGTTTCCCAAATTAAAAAATATCAAAAATTTTCTTGAAAAATCCTCTAATAAGAGTTTCGCAAGAATGACTGGATCAGGTTCTGCAATTGTCGCATATTTTAAATCTAAAAAATTATGCGATGATGTTAAAAAAAAATTTAGTAGAAAATATAAAAATTGCTGGTGTAAAGTTGCAAAAACTATATAAATTCTTTTTTTTGTGTTATACGAAATTAGATTGGGGCGTAGCCAAGCGGTAAGGCACGGGTTTTTGGTACCTGCATCCTAGGTTCGAATCCTAGCGCCCCAGCCAAATATGAAAAACTTTTTAAATAAAATTTTCTCGAGCTCAAAAAACCTTTACTCATTAAAGAATAATATCAAAAAACTTTCATTTACAACACCTGTGAAAAAAATTTTTGAGGCTATAAATTCTCACTCATCTGAAAGTGAGATTAGGTACGTTGGAGGTTGTTTAAGAAAAATATTAAATAATGAGAAAGTTGATGATGTAGATTTAGCAACAAATTTAAATCCTTCAGAAGTTACTGAAATCTTAAAAAAAAATAATATTAATTTTTATGAGTCAGGAATTGAGCATGGAACAATTACAGCAATCATAGATGACTATAAGTTTGAGATAACATCTCTAAGAGAAGATATTTTTACAGATGGTAGACACGCTAAAGTGAAATTCTCTAAAGATTGGAAAAAAGATGCTGCGAGAAGGGATTTTACTATTAACTCTATTTATGCTGATTTGGATGGAAATTTATTCGATCCATATAATGGAAAAAAAGATATTGAAATAGGTCAGGTTAGCTTTATTGGCAACGCTGAAAAAAGAATTAAAGAGGATTATTTAAGGATATTAAGATACTTAAGATTTTTTTTAAATTACTCAAAGCAGCCTCACAAAAAGGAAATAATTAAAGTAATAAAAATCAATATAAATGGTATTTCTGTTATATCTAAAGAGAGACTATTAGATGAGTTAAAAAAATTATTAAAATCAAATCAATTAGAAAATTTATCAAAAGATAAATTCAGCATCGACCTAATATTGTTAATTTTTCCAGAGCTAAAGAATATCAAAAATATTATTGATGCAATCAAAGTAAAGAGAGAACTATTTGTTGACCTGGATTTTATGTTTATTTTATTTTTAATGATAATAGATGAAACAGACAATTTAGAATATTTCTTGTATAAATATAATATTTCGAAAAAAGATCAAAAAAGAGCTTATGCTATTAGTAACTTTTATAATGAAAAGAATGGGTCAAAAACTTTAAATGAAGTGAACTTAAATAAAGTTTTATATTATGATGGAAAGCAAGCAGTATTAGATATTATAAATTTTAAGATTATAAAAACAAAGAAATTAGATAAGAAATTGTTGAGCTTACTTGAATTATATAAAAATAAGATTACGCCAAGTTTGCCTGTTGGAGCTAACTTATTAATGACTAGATACAAAATACCAGAGGGAAGACAGTTGGGGAGTATGCTAAAATTGATCGAGGAGGAGTGGATCAGGAATAATTTCAAAATTTCCGACAAACAAATCGATAGTATTGTAAAAGGTTAAAGATATTTGACGTCTTTAATTTCAAAGTTTTTTACTCCAGCGGGAGTATTTATTTCCACAAGATCATTTTTATTTTTTCCAATAAGACCTTTACCTATTGGTGATTGAAAATATAACAGTTTTTTTTTTAAATCTGCTTCATCTTTTCCAACTATTTTATAATCTATCTTTTCACCGGTATCTAAATTTTCCAAAAATACTGTGGCACCAAAAATTACTTTGCCATCATTGTTTATTTGAGTTACATCAATAACGTTTGCTCTTGCAATGATATCATTTATTTCTGTTATCCTACCTTCGTTGTGGGACTGTTCTTCTTTTGCTGCATGATACTCAGCGTTTTCTTTTAAATCTCCGTGTGATCTTGCTTCAGCAATTGCGGCAACTATTTCTGGTCTTTTTTTTTCTTTTAAAAAAATTAATTCTTCTTTTAGTTTATTTAAGCCATTCAGGGTAATTGGTTCTTTATCCATATCATTTCCATTTTGCATGAGGAGGTAATGACATTAATATTCCCTCAACATTACCACCTGTTTGTAATCCAAATTTTGTACCCCTGTCATATAGTAAATTGAATTCTGCATATCTTCCTCTTTTAATATATTGATTTTCTTTATCTTTAGAAGTCCATTTTTTTTTAATTTTTTTATTTATAATTTTTTGAAAAATAGTCTCAAAGGTAATACCAACATCTCTGACAAATTTGAAATTTTTTTCAAAGTTGTTTTTTTTATAATCAAAAAAAATACCACCTATTCCACGGGGCTCTTTTCTATGAGGTAGATAAAAATATTCATCACACCATTTTTTATATTTTTTATAATAATTTTTATCATGTCGATTGCACATATCTCTAAGAGTTTTGTGAAACTGTTCTTTTTCTTTATTATCTTTTTTTGATGGAGTAACATCAATACCTCCACCGAACCAATCAAAAGTAGTACAAATATACCTAGTATTAAAATGCATCGCAGGAATCAAAGGATTTTTCATATGCATTACAACAGATATCCCTGATGCCCAGAACCTAGGATCTTTTTGAGCGCCAGGTATATTTTGTTGAAATTTTTTTGGAAATTTTCCATAAACTTTTGAAAAATTAACACCTACTTTATCAAAAATTTTTCCATCTTTTAAGATTCTATATTCACCACCACCTTCATCTTTTTTTAAATTTCTCTTCCATGAAGTCGACTTAAAATTGATATTGTTTTTTTCAAAATCACTAATAGTTTTGCAGAACATTTCCTGCAAAGATTTAAACCAATTACTTGTCAATTTTTGTTTTATTTCTAGATCCATTTAAATTAATTTATTTTGTTTTAAACACTCGGCCAATATTATAGCAACAGAAGAAGAAATATTTAAAGAACGCTTATTATTCCGCATCGGAATTTTTAACCTATTATTTATCATTTTATGCACAAATTCAGGCACTCCCGCGCTTTCTCTTCCAAATAAAATTGTATCATTTTTTTTAAACTTAAATTCTGTATATGGGCTAGAGGCTTTTGTAGTCATAAGTATAATTCTTTGATTCTGTTTCTCATCAAAAAATTGATCAGAGCTTTTATAATACCTAATCTCTTTTTCATCCATATAATCCATCACAACTCTTTTAAATCTCTTATCGTTTAATAAAAATCCACAAGGCTCTATTATTTCTAATTTCGCCCCCAAACAGGCGCAAGTTCTTATGATCGCAGCAGTATTTTGAGGGATATCAGGTTCAAATAGTGCAATTTTTGGCCCATCATTAATTAGATTATGTGTCATTCTATCAGTAGAAAAATAATACTTTTTTATTATATGTAATCATATATTAACTACCTAAATCAACATATAGAATTATAAGAACCTATAAATAGTGGAAAAGAAAACTAAAAGAAGAGATTTTTTATTTACAGCTACTTACGCGGTTGGAGCAGTTGGAGCGGGTGCAGTGATTTGGCCTATGATAGATCAAATGAACCCAGATGCCTCTGTAAAAGCGTTAGCAAGCACTGAGGTTGATGTGAGCGCAGTCAATCCAGGAAAAACCATAACTGTGTTATGGAGAGGAAAGCCAGTTTTTATTAGAAGAAGAACTCAAGAGGAAATAGCTGAAGCCAAATCTGTTAAGTTGGAAGATTTAAAACATCCTGAAAAAGATGAAGATCGTGTAAAAAATCCAGAGTGGCTTGTTATGCTTGGAGTATGCACGCATTTAGGTTGTGTGCCTTTGGATCAAAAAGGTGATTACAATGGATGGTTCTGCCCATGTCATGGTTCTCATTACGATACTTCTGGAAGAATTAGAAAAGGTCCAGCTCCAACAAATATGGAAATTCCAGAATACAAATTTGTTGATGCTAACACAATTAAGATTGGATAATTTTTTATGAGTGAACACGAATACACACCAAAATCAAAAGTTGGAAAATGGTTTAACGACAGATTACCTCTTTTAACTTTGGCAAACCATTTAACCGATTATCCAACACCAAAAAATTTAAATTATTGGTGGACTTTTGGTGGAATTCTTACTTTTTGTTTGATTACTCAAATTGTAACTGGATTAGTTTTAGCAATGCACTATATCGCACATGCTGATATGGCGTTCCAAAGTGTTGAACACATAATGAGAGATGTGAACTACGGATGGTTAATAAGATATATACATGCAAACGGAGCTTCAATGTTTTTCTTAGCAGTATACATTCATATATTTAGATCTTTATTTTATGGCTCTTATAAATCACCTAGAGAAGTTATATGGATTATCGGAATAATAATTTATCTGCTTATGATGGCAGCAGCTTTCCTCGGCTATGTTTTACCATGGGGACAAATGAGTTTTTGGGGAGCTACAGTTATTACAAATTTATTTAGTGCAATTCCTTTGGTAGGTGAGGGAATAGTAACATGGTTATGGGGAGGTTATTCGGTTGATAACCCAACACTTACAAGATTTTTTACTCTACACTACTTAATTCCTTTTTTAATTTTAGGTTTAGTTGTTTTACATATTTGGGCTCTTCATGTGCCTGGAAATAATAATCCAATTGGAATTGATATAAAAAAACCTTCAAAAGACACAGTCCCATTTCATCCTTACATAGTTATCAAAGATGGTTTTGCGTTGTTGATGTTTATGATTGTTTTCGCTTTTTTTGTTTTCTATACACCAAATATTTTAGGTCATGCTGATAATTATATTGAAGCAAATCCCCTTGTAACACCAGCTCATATTGTTCCTGAATGGTATCTGTTACCTTTTTATGCAATTCTGAGATCAGTTCCGGATAAACTTCTAGGTGTTATAGCGATGTTGTCTGCTATTTTAATATTAGCTGCACTTCCTTGGTTAGATACTTCAAAAATTAGATCTGCAGTCTTTAGACCTTTATATAAGCAGTTCTATTGGATCTTAGTGGCTGATGTTTTGATTTTAGGATATGTTGGAGCTATGCCAGCTGAGGGTCTTTATTTGTTAATTGCTAGGATTGCAACAGCATATTACTTCCTTCATTTTTTAGTTATACTGCCAGTTTTAGGATTTAAAGAGAGGACCACACCTGTTCCCTTGAGTATTACCGAACCAATTTTGGGTGGATCACCCAATCTTGCAGCGGTGAAAAAAAAGGATAGTTTTAAAGATCAGTGAAAAATTTTTTTAGAATATCGTTTTTAATAGCATTATTTTTTGGATTTCAATTTAACTCTAATGCAGCTGAGAAAGTTGAATATTTAAAAACTGATTGGAGTTTTAAGGGTCCCTTCGGAAAGTTTGATAGAGCTTCACTTCAAAGGGGATATCAAGTTTATCAAGAAGTTTGTTCTTCATGCCATTCTATGAAATATCTAAGTTATAGAAATTTAGTGGAAGAGGGTGGACCTGAATTTTCAGTGGAACAAGCAAAAGCCATTGCAGCATCTTTTGAAGTAAAAGATGGACCAAACGCAGATGGTGAAATGTTTATGAGACCGGGAAGGTTGTCGGATAAATTTGTGATGCCTTACGAAAATGAAAAAGCTGCTCAAGCTGCAAACGGCGGAGCATACCCTCCCGATATGACTGTTTTAGTAAAAGCGAGAGGCGGTGGAGTTGATTATATTTATTCACTCCTTCAAGGATATGAAGATCCACCAGCTGGAGTGACTTTAGATGATGGTGTTTACTATAATAAATACATGTATGGAAATAAGATTAAAATGTCCAATCAACTCTCTGATGGTTTAGTTGAATACTCAGATGGTACTAATGCTTCTGTAGAACAAATGGCAAAAGATGTTACAACTTTTTTAATGTGGACTGCAGAACCTCATTTAGAAACACGTCATAAAATGGGTTTTAAAGCAATAGTTTATTTAATTATATTAACCGTTTTAGTTTATTTTAGTATGAAGAGAATCTGGTCACGTATTGAAACGAAAGTTTAAAACGTCACCGTCTTTAACAATATAGTCTTTACCTTCTAATCTCATTTTTCCATTTGTTTTAGAATTTACCCATCCATCATTTTCAACAAAATCATTATAAGAAATAGTCTCGGCTCTAATAAATCCTTTTTCAAAATCAGTATGTATTTCACCAGCAGCTTTTGGAGCTAAACAATTTTTCTGAATAGTCCAGGCTCTTGTTTCCTCAGGACCTGAGGTAAAAAAAGTGTCTAATTCTAAAATCTTATAACCTTTTTGAATCAACATATCCAAGCCAGTGTCCTTTAAACCAATCATTTCCATGTAGTTTTTTCTCTCTCCACTATCTAACTCATTGATTTGATTTTCAATATCAGCCGATACAATCAAAGTTTTTTCTAAACCAAATTTTTCTAAGAATGATTTAGTGTAACTGTTTCCATTTTGGATACTTTTCTCATCAACATTACAAACAAATATTTTAGGCTTTAATGACAATAAACCACTTAAATTTAGTTGTTTTTTGGTAAATTCTGATTTTAAACTTGCTAAATCTTGATCATTATTAATTAAGTCTAAACAACTTTGAAGAATTTTAATTTGATCCTCATCAATATTTTTTTTGTTATTTTTCTCAAGTCTTTTTTGAATGGACTCTAAATCTGCAAGCTTCATTTCTGTCTCAATTATTTCAAGATCTCTAACAGGGTCAACTGTAGGATTTACATTTTGAATATCACTAGAGTCAAAACATCTAATCATATGTATTACAGCGTCTACTTCTCTGATATGAGACAAAAATTTATTTCCCAAACCCTCACCTTTAGATGCACCCTTCACTAGACCAGCTATATCAACAAAAGAAATAGTAGTAGGTATAATCTTTTTTGATTTAGAAATTTTAGCTAAATTTTCTAATCGATAATCAGGCACACTAACTACACCAATATTTGGATCAATTGTACAGAATGGAAAATTAGCTGCTTGAGCTTTATTTGAATTGGTTAATGCATTGAAGAGAGTAGATTTACCTACGTTTGGTAAACCAACGATCCCACACTTGAAACTCATTATTTATTATTTACTGTACTAGAAAAAAGATCTAATTTTTTTTCAACAAGAAAAGAAATGGAGTCATTTATATGGTTTGATATTTTTTCAATACCTAATGACTCATCTTCGTCAAAATTTTGTAAAACGTAATCTGCAACCTCGATGTTTCCTTTGGGTTTACCAATACCTATTCTAACTCTAGAATAATCTTTGCCGATAAACTTATCAATTGAGGCAATTCCATTGTGTCCCGCGCTTGATCCTCCAAATTTGGCTTTAATTTTTCCAAATTCTACATCTAGATCATCATGAAAAACTATTACATCTTGAGCCTCAATTTTAAAATATTCAATAAGCTCTCTAATACAAATTCCTGAATTATTCATAAAGGTCAAAGGTTTGATAGCATAAACTTTAACATTTCCTATATTGCCAGTGGTTAACAGGCCTTTAAATTTTGGTTTTTGTTTTGACAAACTAAATTTTTTGTTAATAGCGTCTATAATTTTAAACCCAACATTATGACGATTATTTTCGCTGTCTGGTGTTGGATTACCCAATCCTACAAATAAAAGCATGATCTATAGATTAATTTTCAATTTAGTTGATTATTTTTTTTCTTCAGGAGATTTTTTGTCAGCAGGTTTTTTATCATCACCCTCTTTTTTATCTCCTTTATCACCCTCTGGAGCAGCTTTATCCCCATCTGCCGCTGCAGCAGTTGCACCCTCTGCACCTTCCTCACCCTCTGCAGCTTCTGCTTCAGCAGGTTTTTCAGGTTCTTTCATAACCGTTGGAGCTGCTAATGTTGCTATTACAAAATCTCTTCCTTGAATTGTTGGAACAACTTCTGGATCTAATTTAACTGAGGAGATTTTAAAACTCTCGCCAATATCAACGCCATCTAAATCTAACGTTAAATTTTCAGGTATCTTTTCACTTGGACACTTTAATTCTACTTTTCTTCTAACAATGTTTAACACCCCACCTTTTTTAAGACCGGGAGATTTTTCGTGATTAATAAAATTTACTGGAATTTCTATTTTTATTTTTACACCTGGCAACACTCTTAAAAAATCTACATGAATTGGTTCATCGGTTAAAATATGATATTTTATTTCTCTTGGTAATACATTTTGATTACTACCATCTACGTTCAGAGTAATTATGTTTGAGAAGAAATTTTCTTTTTCAATAAAAGTTTTAAGTAATTTTTTAGAAATAGAGATCTTTTGATTTTTATCTTTGCCGCCATATATAATAGCTGGAACATTCCCACTATTTCTTATAGCGTTTAACTGCCCTTTAGTGGAATTATCTCTAATGTTAGCTTCTATTGAATTCATAAAACAGAGCTTTTTAACTCATGTTTACAAATAATCAAGAAATTTATTTAAATAAATCTGATACGGATGTTGAATTTGAAATTCTCTTTATTGCCTCACCCATAAGACCTGATATTGACAAAACCTCAACATTTTTAACGTTTTTAGTTTTATGAATATTGTCTATTGTATCGGTTATAACTAAATTTTTAATTACTGAACTTTTAATTTTTTTAATTGCATCTCCACTTAAAACACCATGAGTAATGTAAACATAAACATCTTTTGCTCCTCGAGATTTCAAAGCTTTCGCCGCATTAACAATTGTGCCACCTGAATCGATTATATCATCAACTAAAATACAAGTTTGTCCTTTTACATCACCAATGATATTCATCACCTCTGATTGCCCAGGCTTTGGTCTTCTTTTATCAACAATAGCTAGTCCTACATTTAAAAGTTTTCCAAGTGCTCTAGCTCTTTCTGTTCCTCCCACATCAGGTGCAACACAAATAACTTTTTTACTTTTAATTTTCTTTCTAGCATGTCTTGCAAAAATTGGAGTAGAAAATAAGTTATCAACGGGAATATCAAAGAAACCTTGAATTTGACCAGCATGTAAATCTACAGTTACCACTCTATCAGCACCAGCTTGAGTTATTAAATTAGAGACAAGTTTTGCAGATATGGAAGTTCTTGGAACAACTTTTCTATCTTGTCTTGCGTATCCAAAATATGGTATTACTGCTGTTATATTTTTCGCAGACGACCTCTTAAGAGCATCAATACATAATAACAACTCCATTAAATTATCATTAGCTGGAGAAGATATAGACTGAACAATAAAAATACTGTTCCCTCTTATGTTTTCATTAATCTCAATATAAATTTCACCATCAGAAAATTTTCTAATACTCGAATTTACCAGTTTTGTTTTTAAGTATTTAGCAATGTTTTTACTTAAAACTTTATTGCTATTTCCAGTTAATAATTTCATTGAAAAACCCTAATTAATCATAATTAATGAAATATTTCTACCATAATCATCATGATTTAAATGCAAAGACCTTCTTGCACTAAAAAAATTATTTTTTTTGGGAAAAGTATCAATATTTATCGTCTCTAAATTTGTGATTTTCATTAATTTGAGTTGTAATTTAACATATTTTGATAAATCAAAATAAATTACGTTTTTTCTTTTTTTAAAAAAAACTTTATTTCTTTTATCTTTTTTTAGGAATTTTCTTTTAAAATCTTCTTTTACGTTATAGCTTTTTTGAGCAATACAAGGACCTATAACAGCAATTATATTCTTTTTTTCACAGCCCTTTTTAATCATGAAATTTATTACTTTTGAAATAATTCCTTTGTATGCACCTTTCCATCCAGCATGAATAGCAGCTATCATCTTTTTTTGTTTATCAAAAATTAATATTGGTGCACAATCAGCTGTAAGAATTGCAATTGGTAATCTTGGAATGTCAGTAATTACTGCATCTGCTCTCTTTTTTTTTAGGTAATTAGAATATCTATTGATGAAAACAAATTTATTACTATGTATTTGATGGAGTAAAAAAATATTTTTTGAATCTTTATCGATTTTTTTTTTTACAATTCTCAAATTTTTGATAATTTTTGTTTTGTAGTCGTTAGAGCCTGGTCCACAATTTAAACTTTTATAAATACCTCTCGAACACCCACCTATTTTATTAAAAAAACCATGACTGATCTCTTTAAATTTAGATAATTTTTTTGAAACTATCAATTAAACCCCAACTTATATTTATTGCCTTTGTTTTTGATAAACATTACTTTAAATAAATTTCCCATTTCTTTCTCATCTATGAGTTTTTTTAATCTAAAATAAATATCTGCTTTTTTTGAAAAGCTTTGATTTTGCGATATAATCTCAGCTCTATTTTTTATTCCTAATTTTACTAAAAAGTTTCCTTGAGTTGTTATTAAGTCTTTTAAACCACCTAATTGATTGATTATTTTCTTAAATAAGAAAAAATTGATATTATGAGTAATATCTGAAGCACCGATATTTTTTAAAACACTGTTATGTTTATGATTTGAAATCGATTTAAGAGTATTTTTCATCCTCTTTTCCATATACCCATAATCTATGATTAGAAGACCGCCATTATTTTTTTTAACTATTCCAGCAACTTTTTTTAAATAATCTGCTCCAACTAAGGAGTATTCAATAAATTTTTGGTCTTTTGAAATATTACAATTAATTTCTTTTTCAAATTTTTTCATATTAAACTTTCTTTCACAAAAAAAGGGTTTTTTTTGATTTTTAAAATTTACATATCTTTCAAACCAAAGATCTTTTTTTTTAATAAATTGTTTTATTGCTATTGCATCGAAAAACTCGTTTGCAATAAAAATAGTTGGAAATTTTTTTATTTGTTTCAGATCAGAAATCCAAATAACTTTTTCTTTGTCTAATTTGTTTTTTTGAATTTTTTTTAATTTAAAACTTTTTTCATGAATTAAAATATTACATGAACTCAAAAACGCTGGAAATTTTTTAAAGGTTTCTAAAAATATTTTCATCATTTCACCGTTTCCTGCACCAAGTTCCACTAAATTAATTTTTTTTGGGGTTCCTAAATTCTCCCAAAATCCTAAAATCCATACAGCTATCATTTCAGAAAACATTCTAGAAATATTTGGTGCAGTTATAAAATCGCCCTTTAACCCGAAAGGGTTTTTTTGCATATAGTATCCTTTTTTTTTATCATATAGAGCAAAATCGATAAATTTATCTAAAGAGATTTCAAAATTATTTTTGATGATCATATTTTTTCAAAGTCAAATAAGAACCAAATATAAAAAAAACTAAACATAAAATTTGCCCCATACTCAATACAAATAGAACGTAACCTAATTGTTCATCTGGCATCCTTAAAAATTCTATAAAAAATCTGAAAACAGAGTAAAAAATTAAAAATATTCCAGATAAGAAACCAGGATTTTTAGCTGAGGATGCTTTTCGAAAATATATTAATATAAAAAATAATAACAGTCCCTCAAAAAAAGCCTCATAAAGTTGAGATGGATGACGATATATTTCATCAATTTTTTCAAATTTAATTCCCCATGGCAAAGTTGTTTCTTTGCCATAAAGCTCTGAATTTATAAAATTTGCAATACGTCCAAAAAAAATTCCTATTGGTGCGACTAACGAAACAATATCAAGATAAATATAAGAATTATGATTATGTTTTTTTGCAAACCATACGCTCATCACAATTACACCTAATAGTCCACCATGGAATGACATTCCTCCATTCCAAATTTTAAATATTTCAAAAATGTTCTCTAAATAGTAATCTAAATTATAAAATATTACGTAACCTAATCTTCCACCAATTATAATACCTAAAATTATATAAGTAATGTAATCGTCAAATTTCTCTTTTAAATTATCATCTTTTATAAAAATTCTTTTTGCCAAAACCCATCCAGCGAGAATTCCAAATATATATGATAAAGAATACCATCTAAATTCTAATGAAAATAAACTAAATGCAACTGGGTCAAAATTATTAATGAACATTTTTAATTATAATAATAGATTAAAGATATAATAACTTATTTAATAAATATATGAAAAATTCAAAATTTGTTTTTGATAAATTTACTAAACTTCTAGAACAAGGTTTAGTCTCATCTAGAGACTTAAAAAATGAGATAGTAAACATTTTAAAATCAAAAAGAGATGAAATCGTATTCAAAATGAAATTAACGAGTAAGGATGAATTTGATATTCTGTCCAAAAGAGTCGAAAATTTAGAGAAAGAACTTGAAAAAAAACAGGTTTTAAAAAAAAAGATTAAACGGGTAAAAAAATCTTAACTTCAAGTCCGTTCAAATTAGATTTATTTAATTTTATATTACCACCGTGAGAACGTATAATGTCAGACGCTATTGACAGACCTAGCCCTACACTAGATTTTGAATCTGCTCTTCCTTTGTCTATTTTGTAAAAAGGTTTAAATACATTGTCGTATTCATTTTCTGCTATTCCTGGACCATCATCCTCAATTTTTATTATTAAGCTTGCTTTCTTTTTTTGAAGTTCAATATTTATCTTATTCGCATATTTAATTGAATTTTCTAACAGATTATTAAGACACCTTTTAATTAGATTTTTTCGACCATTTAAATAAACCCTAGGAAATATTTCTTTTGTAATGTTTTCATTATTATATTTACCTACAATCTCATCCATTAAATCGCTTAGATTGAATAGTTCATCTTTTTCCATAAATGAGGAACTTGTAAACTGTAAATATTCATTGAGCATTTTTTCCATTTCATTGATGTCCTCAGTTAATTTCTCAGCCAAAGATTTATCTTTTATAAACTCGGTTTGTAATTTCATTCTTGTTAAGGGTGTTCTCAAATCATGACTAATTCCAGATAGCATTTCAGATCTTTGATTTAGATGTCTCATTATTCTTTTTCTCATTCTATCAAATTCATAACCTGCCTGACGTATCTCAGCTGCACCAGAGGGCTTAAATTCATCTACATTTTCCCCTCTTCCAAATTTTTCAGCGGCTTTAGCTAATGCTGTGATTGGTCTTGTTTGATTTTTTAAAAATATAAGCGAAATGATTACGACTACGAATGCAGGAACAGTTATCCATAACCCGAACAATCTTGCAGAAGTGCTTGTGAGTCTATCTTTAGGGACTATAAATTTAAAGAAACCATTTTGATATTTAATTCTTAAATCGACTAATTCTTTATAACTTGTAGTATCAAACCAAAATATTTCTAATCCAAATTTAGATTTTAATTCTCTTCTCAATGTTCTGTCTATTGGGCTAAACCATCTTTCATTGTAAGAGAAATTAAAATTTTCATCCTCAACAAATTCAATATTCAAATCTTGATATAATGAAAAAATATTTTTTATTTCATCTTTTTCATACTTATCATTGCTATATACTTCAATGAAAGTTTGTATCTCACTTACCAGTGCTCTTGTCATACCTTTGTTAGTTTTTATCCAAAGGCTATCAAAAAAAACTATTGAAATAATCAATTGAATTAAAATTACTGGAATAGCAACTATAAGTAATGCTCTGTAAAATAATCTTTTAGGTAATAAGTTTTTAATAAATTTACTCAATCCATAAAACATAACCAGCTCCCCTTATAGTTTGAAGAAATTTAGGGTTTTTTGGATCAATCTCAATTTTTTTTCTTAATCTTGTGATGATCACATCAATTGACCTCTCTTTGTCTAAAGAAATTAATTTACCTATTTCTTCTCTGGTAAACACTTTCCCAGGATTATTAATCATTTTTTCTAATATTATTTTTTCTGTATTGTTGATTTTAAACTCTAAATTATTTTGAAAAATTATTTGTTTATTTAAATCAATTTTGACTTTTTCAAATTCTATTATCTTTTTTAGATTGTTAGTTTTTGTTTTATCAATTATATTCTTAATTCGCAAATCAAGTTCTTTGGGTTCAAAAGGTTTAGGCAAATAATCATCAGCACCCATTTCTAATCCCTCGATTCTTTCACTAGGCTCACCTTTAGCAGTTAACAAGATAATTGGAGTGTTAATAATTTCTTTATGTTCATTTAAAAAATCAAGACCACTTTTTCCAGGCATCATTATATCTAAAATAATTAAATCAAATTTAATGATCTTAATTTTTTCAGAGGCGTTTTCAGCATCATGTGCTGTTGTGACCAAATAATTCTTTTCATTTAAATATTTCTTTACAAGAGATCTTATACCATCATCATCATCTACTACTAATATGTGTGCTATAAAATCATCCATTTATAATTCTTTTTAAAACTTCATCAAAATTGATAACTTCTTGAGAACTTGAATTTAGAAGTGCATTGTAAATTCTTTTTTTCTGTACTTCAAAAATTTCGTTAAAGATTTTTTTTCCTTTTGCATTAAGGAATACATGTTTTATTCTTGTATCATTTTCGTCCTTATTATAAAAAATCATTTCAATCTTAATTAAATCTTTCAAAACTCTATTCAGACTCTGTTTAGATACCTTTAATTTTCTCATCAGTTCAGAAATAGAAATTCCTTCATACATTGATATCAAATGTATAACTTTCTGATGAGCTAAACCTATCTGATATTTGTTGAGAATTTTTTTGGAATCTGAAAATGTTTCTCTATAACCGACAAATAATTTTTCAATTAAATGTTTTAATTGTTCATCTTTTAAATATAAAAGCTCTTTCATCACAGGTAAGTTATATTGACATATTATATATACATAGATATTTTTCAGTAATATTTTTAAATTTCACACATGATACCTTACGATAAAAGATCAGGAAAAATATGGTACAACGGCGAATTTGTTGAATGGTCAAATGTCAAAGTCCATGTTTTGAGCCATGGATTACATTACGCCAGTTGTGTTTTTGAGGGAGAAAGAGTTTATGATGGATCAATATTTAAATTAGAGGAACACACATCAAGATTTTTTCATTCAGCAAAAAGGATGGGGTTCGAAATACCATATAGCGAGGAAGAAATTAATAAAGCTTCAAATTCGATAATTAAAAATCAAAAAGTTGAAAACGGATATGTGAGACCTGTTGCGTGGAGAGGTAGTGAGATGATGGCAATCTCTGCTCAAAAAACAAAAATTCATGTTGCAATAGCAACTTGGGAGTGGGGCTCATATTTTGATCCAAAATTAAAAATTGAGGGAATTAAATTAAATATTTCCAATTGGAGAAGACCAGCTCCCAATACTATTCCTTGGGACACAAAAGCTTCAGGACTTTATATGATATGTACACTCTCAAAACATGAGGCAGAAAAGAATGGTTATACAGACTCTTTAATGTTAGACCATGAGGGAAACGTTGCTGAAGCAACTGGCGCGAATATTTTTTTTAAAGATAAAAATGGAGAGCTTCATACTCCAATTCCAGACTCCTTTTTAGACGGAATTACAAGAAGGACAGTCATAGAAATAGCGAATTCAAAAAATATTAAGGTTAATGAAAGAAAAATTAAACCTGAGGAGTTAAAAAATTTTGTTGGGTGTTTTTTAACAGGAACTGCAGCTGAAGTCACACCAGTTTCATGTATAGCAGACAATCAATTTAAAGTTTGTGAATTAATAATTGGCCTTAATGAAAGTTACCAAAAATTAGTTAGAAAGAAAAAAGCAGCTTAATCTCTATTATCCTCTGAGATTGCGTGGTCAATTCCTTTTCTTATATATTCATATCCCGTAAACAAAGTTAGAGCGGCTGAAAGCCATAAAAGAATTATACCAATAGTTTGAGCATTATAATCTTGAAAATTAATAATTTTATTTCCAGTTTCACCTGAGAGTAAAAGTGCAATAGCAATCATTTGTAATACAGTTTTTAATTTTGCTAGATTTGAAACTGGTAGTTTAATTTTTCCTTTTGCCAAAAATTCTCTTAACCCAGATATCAAAATTTCTCGAGTTAGAATAATTATTGCAGCTATTACCTCGTAATTTCTTATAGTTCCGTCCATCACCAAAAGTATTAAAGCAGTTGCAACGATAATCTTATCTGCAATAGGATCAAGTAATTCTCCAAGTTTAGACTCTTCCCCAAGAAATCTTGCTAGCATTCCATCTAAAAAATCTGTGAAAGATGCAACTATAAATAAAATTAACGCAGTCAAATCACCATAAAAACCTGGCAAGTAAAATGCTAACACAAAAAAAGGAACAATTAAAATTCTTCCTATAGTTAAAATATTTGGTATTTTTTTAAGCATAATTTTTTTTATTCATGAAAAAAGTTATATATTTTTTTTGCAACTTTTTCTTCAACCCCTTCTACAGATTTAATTTCATCTAGACTTGCAGATTCAACTGCCCTAGCTGATCCAAAATGGTTTAATAAAGCTCTTTTTCTTATGGAACCTATCCCGTCTATTTGGTCTAACAGCGACTTACTAATACCTTTCTTCCTTTTTGCTCTATGAGCACTAATTGCAAAACGATGAGATTCATCTCTTATTCTCTGAAGAAAGAATAAAGTAGGATCATTTTTAACGAATTTAAATTCTCTACCATTATGAAAGAAAGTCTCATTTCCGCTATTTCTATATTTACCTTTAGCAATAGCAATTATAGGAATATCATGAAGCCCAAGCTCATTTAGAGTTTCTCTAGCTACTGAATATTGTCCTTTTCCTCCATCCACCATTACTAGATCAGGAAAAGTTAAATAGTTATCTTTTTCTTGTATCGCTCTTTTAAATCTTCTATTCAAAACTTCTTTCATCATTCCATAATCATCTTGTTCATTCTTTTTTAGCTTGATGTTAAATTTTCTATATCTTTTTTTAATAAATCCATCATCACCATAAGCTATCAATGCACCTACACTGTTTGTTCCCTGTATATGACTGTTATCATAAACCTCAATCAGATTAATATTGGTCTCCAGATTAAATTTACTTGCCACAGCTTCAAATAATTCCTTATTATTTTGACTTTCATAAAGCTTTCTATTTAAACTCTCTTTAGCATTTTTTATTGCTTGGTTAATTACTTTTAATTTTGACCCTTTTTTAGCTATAGATATAGCAACTTGTTTTTTTTCTTTAAGAGAGAGGGTTTTTTCAATTAAAACTTTTTCTTTTATCTCTTCAGATAATATTATTGAGGAGGGGACACTCTTATTTTCATAAAATTGTGTGACGAAAGAATTAATTATATTGCTTAAATTCTCATCGGGATCATGTTTTGGAAAAAAAGATTGATTACCCCAGTTTTGTTTTGACCTATAAAAAAAAACTTGAATACACGCTTTGCCGGACTCCTTATAACCTGCGATTACATCAGCTTCTATAAGATTAGCTTCATTAATTCTTTGTGATGATTGAATAATATTCAATGACTTTATTCGATCTCTTAAAATTACTGCTTTTTCAAAATCTAAATTTTCGCTAGCTTTTTCCATTTGCTCCGAGAGGCTTTTTTGTATTTTTCTTGATTTACCAGAAACAAACTCAATTGCATCATCAACAGTCTTCTTATATTCTTCACTTTCTATGTAACCAACGCATGGGCCAGAGCATCTTTTAATTTGGTATAAAATACATGGTCGTTGTCTATTTTTGAACACAGTATCATCACAAACTCTAAGATGAAATATTTTTTGTATCATTTTAATTGTCCAGTTAGCTGATCCAGCAGATGCAAAAGGTCCAAAATAAAAACCTTCGGTAGTTTTTTTTCCTCTATGTCTTTTTATTTGTGGCCACTTATCTTTGTTGCCAATAAATATAAAAGGGAAAGAT
>CACFSB010000008.1 GCA_902568855.1 uncultured Pelagibacteraceae bacterium
AATTCATACAGTCAAGTAAGCGATGTAGCTGGAATAAGTAGATCAGGTAGAGACATTGTTACACTAATGATGAGAGATATTAGATTGGCAGGCTTTAAATATCATTATGGTACCTTCTCAAATGCTGATCCAAACTATCCAAAAAGAGATTATCTTGAATTTGTGGCTGGCGATACAGAGGCAACAAGAGCAGACAGTCATGCGCCGATAGTAATTTATAAGAATACATTAAACTACGGGGAAATTAGTCCTGAATTTGATCTTTCAGGATCTTATACGGAAGTTGATGTAAATACAAAACACAATCAAGGCGACTTTTGTTGCGATAGGATTCATATTGTTTATGGAGACTTTGTTGAAGGAGATACTGCTCAACCTTACAAAAGATATAAAATTACTTACTTTGCTGTACCTATGCAAAGATCATCTAGTAGACAATTTGGGGTAAACGAGGAGGATCCAACAAAATATTATGGATTATATAGATCTAAAAGTAGTTGGATCCAACCATTAGGTGATGACACTGGTGGAGAATGGGTTCATGACTCTGAAAGTGGTGCGTGTCCAGATTGTTACCGTGCAGAATTAGTTAGAGAATACTTAGAGGATATGGAATTTATAGCATTAAATGAAAACGGATTGATGGTTGAGGCTCAACCTTCAAATATGGAAAATATAATGAGCATAAGGACAGTAGATTTAAGATTAACTTTTAGATCATCCTCACAAAAAGGATACTTCAAAAATAAGATTAATAGAATGGTAAAATCTTTTACTAACGAAAGAACTAAACAAATTGATACCAGATTTCATAGAGATACAATTTTTCTAACTGTGCATACAAGAAATATTGGAGGAGGTGATATTTAATGAAACAAAGTTCTGAGAAAGGTTTTGCTTTAGTTTTATCACTTGTCCTTTTGCTAGTGATGTCTTTAATGGGTGGAGCATTAATTGTGGTCGCATCTGGAGATCATAAAAACAATAATACAAGTGATGAGTATCAACAAACTTTTTATGTTGCGGAAACTGCTTTAATAGAGGGTGAAAAATATATTGTTGATAATTATTTGGGACATTGGATCTCATCTAGGGATGATTTAGTTTATGATGAAGTAGGTGATGATTTCTTTGATAGTACCTGGAGAAATAGATGTGAGCGAGATGGTGAAGATCTTGCTAGTTGTGCCAGGACTGATGCAGAGGCAATTGAACTCAATAATTTACAGAATGCAAGGAGAACAAAATTTGATGATTACAGAGATGATTTAGAATTTGGAGAAATTGAAGTTGAGGATGACGCGCCAATAAGTTTAGCAAGAAATGATTGGGGTAAAGGAATCATGTATAATACTGTTGAAATAGATGTAGACGACATGTCGTTATGTATGCAAAGTTTCAAAAATTTTAAAACATCAGAACCTCCAATTAAAATTGCATATGAGTTACCAGATAATCATCCAAGACTTGGAGATTTTTGGAATATTGTTGGCCCAATTGTTACAGCTAATCATTTAATTGAACTTAATACGCCTCGTTTAGGATTTACTGCAGCAGAACAGGCAAGAGTATTAGAGCAAGAAAGGGAATATTTAAGAAGATTTAGATATACGTTTTTTATTCAACATGTGGGCTATTCAACTTTTCGTGGAGGCACAGTTATGGGTGGGAGTGTCAAAACTGCATCAGCTGCTGATATGGAAAGACAAGGCTCAGCCTACAAAGTATATGGATGTGGTTTAATGTTTAACCAAAATATGACCAGGGTGAACATCATAGTCCCTTTAACTTCAATGACTGTTATGCCATATTAACTTATGATCAAAAAAATTAATTTTAAACTCTTAATATTTATATTCCTGCTATCTACGTCATATTCAATGTCTAGCGAATGTGAATTAGAATTCGATATAGGTGATAATGTTGAAAAAATATTTAATGATATGGGTTTAGAAAAAGGTAGCATAATTGAAGAAACTTATCTTGATTATTATGAACAAGAAACAAATTATGTGTGTCCTGATAGCGGGATGAATGGCGGGATTATGCAAGTTTATATAAGAGATGATGAGGTAATAGGCATTAAATTTAAAAACTCCACATATGATGAGGAGAATTTTAATGAGGACAATTTGATCTATTATTATGTTAAAAAAAATTTTAAAATACAAGAAGTAGAAAAAATTAGCCCTATAGATACAAATGGAGGAGCTAATTGGAAAGCAGCGGGAAAACTCTACATTTATGATAAACTTTATGTTAAGGAAAAATTAAAATTGGCAGAGGAGTTACTAATAACAAATGAGAAATTCTTTTATTCATATTTTTAATGATAAATAAATTTAAAATAATTTTTATAGGCTTTTTAATTTCACTCTTAAATATTACTGGAGTTGTAATTGCTAAACCCTTACCACCAGGATCTGGAGCAGGAGATATTCCAGCGAATATATTAATACTTTTAGATACTTCAGCTAGTATGAATGCAAATCCAATGGGAGGAGACACCTTAGAGGTTGTAGGCGATGTTGTTTTATTAAATAGTGGCGATGTTCTTGTCGGGCAAATGAATAATGGTGGCATCGTTAAAATGAATTATGATGATGAGGAATTTGATAGGGATTTTGGTACCAACGGATCAGTCCGTGCAGGTAAAACCATTACTACTTGTGCACTGGAATATGGTGTGAGCCAAGCTTATGGCTTTTCAACAGTTACAGCTATGGCTAAAGCAACAAATGTAAAAGATCACACGGGTGAGGCTATATATGTTTCAGGTCCGGACGCTAAAGTAATTGGGATGGATGCAGATGGAAATTGTTTAGAAATTATATGGGGTAGTGAATTAGGTAGAAAACATTTTAAAAAAAAAGATAAGTTTCATCCTAAATCTTTAACAATCAGATCAATCGGTGGAGAGGATCACCTTCTAATTGCATCTATGGAGATATGGTGCTCAAAATATAAAAATAATAAACGATGTAAAAATAATAGGTTTTATGTATTTGATTTAAAATTGTACTCAAAAAATTTAACAACTGGAACTGTAAAACAATATAATTTAAATGACAAATATAGACAAGCTCTTCAGCACACTACTTCAATGACCATAGATCTTAATGGAGAGTATTTATATTCATCAGCTAATGGATTTATATATAGAATGAAATTAAAAAAAGATGGCGATAATTATACTGTAGATGGAGATGTTTATAAATTTGAAAGAGCTCCGGGAAAATCAGATTATAATACTGCCTCTCAAATAGAAATTGATCCCCAGGATACAAATGTAATGTATGTTTCAAGTGCAAACTCAAGCTCACTGCAAAAGCTAACAATTTCAAGTGATAAAAATACTTTAACAGAGAGCATTAAAATTGGTGGTGCTGACGACAACAATCAAACGCCTGCTGCGGCGGCTAACGAAGATGAAAGTGCATTAATTAATATGTTTAGAACAAATGCCTTGTTTGTAGGAACAGATAGAGTTTGGACTGGTGGTGATAAAGTTTCTATACAGGAATATGATATTAGCGGAGACAGAGTTAAATGGGTTGATGAGATGGGATCTAGTAGATTAAGTAGGATTGATGGGGCAATTAAAGCTATAAGAGCAGTAGTAAATGATAGTTCTTTATTACAAGGTGCACGATTTGGCTTTGGTGAATGGAACGCTGGAGAAATTGAGGTTAAAAAAACTGGTAAGGCAGCAGATTTATGGAAAATAAATGGTGATTATGCATGTAACTGTGAAAAAAAGAAACCAGGGATGAAGCCATGGCAAAAATGTAATCCAAATTGTAATTACTATCAATTTGGTGGATGGAAAGGCGATCATCCACTAGGAAGAACAGCTCAATGCACTAATAACTCTTGTATAAGAGTGGGTATAGATAAAGATAATTCTCAACGTATAATTAATAGACTTAATACCTTAAAACCAAATGGGATTAGATTTGGAACAGATGCTAGAGCTTTTGCGCAACTTGCATATGGTTATTATACTGATGATAAGGTTGTAGATAGAGAGGACAAACCATTAGCTCCACAGAACCCAGCTGAAAGATTAGAATGCCAACAAAATTATGTAATTGTAATTGGTGATGGTGAGTGGAGAAACCATGATTATGCTAAAGGACGAATAGAAAATTTAAGAAATGAGAGAGGTGTCAAAACTTTAGTTATTGCTTATGGCAAAGATATTAGTGAAAAAGGAAAGAAAAAATTCCAAGAAATTGCTATTGCAGGTACTTGCGATGATGAAAATAGCTCTGATTGCAGAGATAGAATAGATGCTGAAACCCCTGGCGATTTATTGACTAAATTAAAAAGTGAAATTGAAAGAATTGTAGCGAGCAGATTGTCTTTTACAGCTCCATCTATTACAGCAGAACTATCTGGGGAAGAAGGGGGAAGTTTATTCCAAGCACAATTTAAATATGCATTACACGGTGAATGGGAAGGTACACTTATAAGAAAGCATGTAAGAGAAGATGGAACGATTGTAGATGATTTGGCTGATCAACGTGTTTACGATGTTGCAACAATAATTCAGGGACAGGCATTAAGTAATAATAGAAATATTTGGACTGTATATGAAGGTTTAGATTACACATCAGACTATAATAATTTTACTGAAGATAACGCTGACACTATCAATGGAATATTTGGTCTTTTTGGTGATGTCGTTCCAAATTTTCATAACTCTTCGTCATATTGTGGAACTAAGCTTGCAGGCGTTCCAGGCTTGGATACTAACGCTGACGATATTAAAGGACTAATTAATTTTGTAAGAGGAGAAGATTATTTTGCTTACGGAGGCTGTGATAATACCAATAATGTGAGAGCATCAGTCCTTGGAGATATTTACCATTCACAAATTATAGAAGTTGGAAGACCTAAAGCTAATACAAATTTCACATCCACACATCAAGAGGCGTATTGGAGATATATTAATAATTATGATACTTGGGCAAGAACTGTTGTTCGAGATGATGTAATGTATTTTGGAGCAAATGATGGAGCACTTCACGCAGTAAGAACCGGTTCAGGAAACATAAGACATGGTGGAAATATTGGTCAAGAACTTTGGGCATTTGTTCCCCCATTCATCGCTGCAAAATTACCGACTATAGTAAACGAGGGATTAAATGATGTTCTCGGGCAAGGAAGAGGAGGTACCAATGCTATTTTTGCAGTTGACGGATCGCCAGTTGTTCACGATGTTTATATAAAAGGATTTAGAATAGATGATTCAGGAACTGTTTTAGAACAAGACTCAAAAAACTGGCATACGATTTTATTTATACCATATGGACGAGGTGGACCTGGATTCTCAGTTTTAGATATTACAGATCCGCTTAATCCTATTCACATGTATTCAATTTATAATGATAGAGCAAATGGAAGAGTTTTACATGCAAATGAAAATGGATTGATTACTGCTTATCCTTATGGAAGTGAAACTTTAGGGATAGATCAATCTTTAGAAGCTATTGCTGCAAGAAGAATCGAACAAGAAGCACGAGAAGCAGATATAGTTTTAGATGCAGATGGAAATGATTTTACTAATAGAGATGCAAAATCTTCATGTATGTCAAATTCAGATGTTGGAGCAGATGCGAAATTTTTTAATGCTAGCTATGATGATGGTAGTGCATGTTACGCAGGATTAACATTCACATTTGTTACTGATGCTTTAGAAAATTTGACTACAGTAGATGCATCTAAATTTACTGTGATTTTTGAAAAAGATGGATCAATCACAGAGGTCCCAGTTGCAAAAGTCAATAGACAAGGTAGTGAAGTTGAATTTACCTTCTCTTCTGAAATGGTTTATAATGCAAGTACAGGCTTAACTTCAGATAAAGAAGATATTCCTTTCACAATTATGCTACCTGCAGGGTTGGAAGCAGAGAATATGCAGTATGATTACTCTATGTTAGGTGAGACTTGGGCAACCCCAAGAATAGTAAGAATACCAACAACAAAAATTGGTAATTTAAATGATGATAATTATGTAGCCGTTTTACCCGGTGGCTTTGGTGCTACTAACGGCATAGGTTCTAATTTATTTTTAATTGACCTTGAAGATCCAGCCAACAATGGAGGGGCTATATTTGGGTCTGATGATAATCTAGGTCCAATAAAAATTGCTGATGTACCTGATAATGGCATAATCAATTCTGTTACTGGTGATCCTGTTGTCGTGACTCCTGATACATTTAGAGGCGTGCCTTGGAGAGGTGCTATGGTTTACATTAATGATTTAGAAGGAAAAGTTACAAAGATTAATTTAACAAATCAGCAAAAGGACAATTCAGAAATTGATATATTTGATCAGAGAACTTTATTTAATATAAATGCAAACGATATAAATCAAAGAGTAAGTTACTTTGGTATGGAAGCTGCGTATGGTCAAAGTACAAGAAATTTATGGTTGTTTGGTGGAACTGGTGATTTTAGAGACGTTGGTGCTAGGATTGATGGAATGGATAACTTATTATTTGGTATTAGAGATGTAGACTTTCCGAATTTTTTTCATGATGAAATCAAAGTTCCAAAAGCATCCTCTGAAGA
Organism: uncultured Pelagibacteraceae bacterium; assembly: GCA_902568855.1. Classification (GTDB taxonomy): domain Bacteria; phylum Pseudomonadota; class Alphaproteobacteria; order Pelagibacterales; family Pelagibacteraceae; genus Pelagibacter. Next base: position 6,580 of record CACFSB010000008.1, read on the forward strand.
TGAAAATGGAAATTCTAATTTTACACAAGGAGCTCTTAAAGCGATTGCAAACGCACCTATTGTTGATGACAAATTCCCAGATCTAGCTGATTGTGGATACACAAGAGGTAGGAACAGAATGGAGGATTGTCCTGGAGCAGGAAGACTTGGATGGATATTTAAACTAGACAACCCAGAATTTAATAAAAATCCAAAAGGAGATGCGAATAATAGATTTAGAAAGGCTACAGCAATACCAACTATTTTTGGTGGAACTGTTTACTATCCTGTTTATGAGCCACCGCCAAAAGGAGAAACAACTTGTAGTGTTGGTAAAGCATTTATTTGTGCAGCTGATGATGAGTGTGGTATTAATCAAGCAGAAAAAATTCAGTTTGCAGAAAAAAATGTGAGATCTGAAAGTGAATTTGATGAAAGAGCAGGATGTTATTTTTTACAAAAAGGAATTCTTTCACAGTTTGTAATTTCAGGAAATAAACTATTTGCTAACGTAACAACAGAGTCGGATGATCAAGCAGATACCTTAGTAACCTTGTTAGGAAGTGATAAAGATATTCAAGTCTATAGAGGCAGTTGGCAAGAAAATTTTTAATTAATGTTAGTTAATAAGCATTAAGAAAATAAAATTTTATTTCTCTCAGATCATATGTTTTATAAAAACATAGAGTGTTATGCCAAGAATTATATACGGACCAAATGGTATTTGAGATGACAAGTTTTTAGATTTGTTAATCAAAGATGGCAAAGATAATCCTAAAGCTATTATGGATGATAGAAATAATACAAAAGGTATTGAAACCCAGCCAAACCAAAATCCAACAGCCGATAATAGTTTAGCATCTCCTAGTCCCATACCTTCTTTATTTCTTACTTTTTTATATACAAAAATAATTAACCATATAATTAAATATCCAATAACACCTCCAATTAATGAATTGATGTAGTTTGGAAATAAAAAATTATCTAAATTAGGATCAAATGATTTTATAAAACCAATAAACATTAATGGAAATGTTAAAGAGTTTGGAATAATGAAATGTTTTAGATCAATAAAGAAGATAATAACAAAAAAAACACTTAGTATTATTAGCAATAATGAGGTGATGCTAATTCCATAGAAATAATATATAATAGTAAATGAAATTGCAGTTATTAGTTCTACAATAAAATATTGAAAGCTAATCTTGTAGTCACAGTTTCTGCACTTTCTTTTTAATAATAAAAAGGAGATTAAAGGAATATTATCGAACCATTTGATTGTTTTTTGACAACTAGGGCAAAAAGATCGAGTAAATATAACACTTTTATCCATGGGTAAACGATGGATACAAACGTTAGAAAAACTTCCCCAGATGCAGCCTAAAACAAAAAATAGTACGAAAAACACTAATTAAATTTTAAATTGGGAGGCAATATTAATAATTCCGTCAATACAGTATTGAATAAGCACAACAGCGTCTTGCAAATGTATGTAAAGACCAGGAGTATTAATTATGATTTCCATAAAGGTTTAAATTATCAAAAAAAAAGTGTAATTCCAAATACAAAAATGTTTTTTAGACAAAAAAAAATTGAGCCAAACAAAGAAAACATAGCCTTAAATGAAGATTTAGCAATTATTACAAAAATGAATCAAGAGTTTGCAACATCTCTTGATTTAAAAGAAACTTTACAAACTGCTCTCGAAGTAATTATAAAAAGAATTGATGCACAGGCTGCAAATATTTTTTTGATTGATGAAAAAAAACAAGTTTTTCAATGTATCGCTTCTAAATATCAATCATATCTGGATGAATATGAAATACCTTTGACGCAAGGTGTAATGGGTAAAGCAGTTTTACAAAAAAAATGTATAAGAGTTGGAAACGTTCGAAAAGATGTAAGAGAAATTGCAGAATTTTATTTTGATTTGGATAACAAAACAAATTTTACAACATATTCTGTTTTATGCTCACCACTCATTGCTGCAAACGAATGTATTGGAGTAATTCATTGTTTAAATAAAAAAAGTAATTCAAAATTATTTGAGGAGAACGATAGAAAATTATTAGAAACTTTATCAGCACCTGCAGCGTTAGCAATTAGAAATGCAAAGATGGCGAAAGAACTCATTGATAAAAATAGAATTCAAAAAGAAATAGAGATTGTTGGTGAAATACAAAAAACTTTATTATCAAAAAACAAAAAAGAAAATTTTCCTATTGCTGGAATAAATATTCCAGCAAAGATTGTATCAGGAGACTTCTATAATTTTTCTGATTTAGGAGATGGGAAGTTTGGTTTTGGAGTTGCAGATGTTTCTGGTAAAGGAATTAAATCTTCCTTGTTAATGTCTAAAGCATCAAGTTTGTATAGATGTCTTAGTAAAACAATTTATTCTGCGTCTGACTTGCTAGATCTTTTAAATAAAGAAATATGTGAGACAACTTCACGTGGGATGTTTGTAACAATGTTAATTGGAATTTATGATAGCAAAAAAAATGAATTACTTTTATCAAATGCAGGCCACGAACCTCCACTTATCTTTTCTAGGGATGGAAAATTTTCTAATCATACAGAAGCAGGACCACCTTTAGGTATAATGTCAAAAATAAAATATAAAGAGACAAAAATTAACTTTGCAAACAGCTCAATGTATGTTTTCACTGATGGAATTACTGAAATTAAAGATCCAAATGGAGAAATGTTAGGTGCAGATGGTTTTCAAAATTATATTATTAAACATAAAGATAAACCAAATCATGAAAGATTAAAAATAATTGTTGAAGATATAATTAAATCAGGAAAAATTCAGAAAGATGATCTAACAATTCTTGTTGTGGATGGAAATTAGTAGAGATGTTAGGTGCAAATAGTTTTCAAAATTTAATTATTAAACATAAAGACAAACTAAATCATAAAAAATTAAAAATAATTTTTAAAAATATAATTTAAACATTGAAAAGTTAGAAAGATTGCTAAACAATTCTTATTTTCGTGAAAATTAATTGAAATTTAGAAAAAATTTAAAAATTCACCTTAAATTAGAAAAAAAATATCAATTTTGAGGTGTATTTTTAAGTTTTTTTAAATTTAATCTTCAACTTCCCTCTTTAAGGAGTGTTCTCATTATAAAAATTATAAAAAAATTTTGATTTTTTTTATCTCTAACACAAAGAACTTTTACTCTAACACAAAAAAAATAAAAATTAGAAAAAATTAGAAAAATGTTGTAAATACTAGCTTTTTTAAATTTTGTTCAATTTTAATAACTCTAACACAATTCTTTAAAATTTAATTGTGTTAGAGTCGAATTGAATAGTCTTAAAATATTTCAAATAATATTTTAAATGTCATTTTAGCGAAAATGGCTAATTTATTAGCTTTTTTGACATTTTAGACAAATTTTTTTAGTCTTAGGTAAGTTTGTGTTGGACAATATTATATTTTGTGTTAGAGTTTTAGGAAAATTGTGTTAGAGAAATAGAAATTTTGAAAAATTATGGATGATAAAGAGAAAGAAAAATTTGGTGTCATTATAGACAAACAGAATCAATCTAAGAGTGAACAACCTAAAGTTGAAGAAAAATCTCCAGAAAATAAAAATATCGAGAGTGAACAACCAAAAGTTGAGGAGCTAGCTCCAGAAAATGAAATTTTAAAGACTGAAAACGAAAATATTGGTGTTTCAGACGTTAAACAAGCTGAAGATGAAAATAAAACTGAAAACACACCTCAAAATCAAGATCAATTTTCTGATAATGATGCAAATAATAATTTATCCTCGGCTGAACCAACAAATTTAAATGAAAATATTAATAATAATGAAAACAATGATGCTGAAAAGATAAATAAAGAGAATAGTAATGAAGAAGAAAAAAAAGATCATCAAGTAATCCATAAAAAAGATGGGAGATTACATATTTATGTAAGACAAGATAAGTACAAAGGGGAGCTTAAATCAAAAAATTGGGTTGGAAGAATTTATTTGGATGGCAAACAAAAAATTTTCTCCTCAGGAACACCAAATTTAGACGATGCAATACCAATTTTAGAAAAATGGTTTGATGATTTACACGCGCAGAAAGAAAAAGAACAAAATAACAATGATCAAACAGAAAGTAGTGACAAAACAAAAATTGAAAACACACAATCAGAACAAGTTAAAGAGACTATTTCTCCAAATATTGAAACAACAACTTTACAAAATCAAAATAATCAAAGTTTAAAAAATAATTTAGAAAATAATTCTACAATTAGTCAAAATAATCAAAACGAAAATCAAAAATCTAATATCACAACAAATTTATTAGACAAGTTAAAGAGCATAAAATTAAAAAAACCTGAGTTTGGAAAAAAAGATTCTACAAAAATATCTGGTGGCAAATCAATATCAAATATAAAAAATAAACTTGGGGGTTTCTTTAAATCTAAAATTGGAAAATCTTCTGTTCAAGGCGAAGAAATTATTGGAGTAGAACTTACTAATAAAGAAATAAGACTTGCCCAGATAACTTCAAACAAAGCAAATCAATGGATACTTGAAAAATTTTATACTCACAAAGTTGATTTACCTGATGATGCAACGGTATTAGATCATGCTGATAAAATGGGTGAAGAATTATCTCTTGCAATTCAAAAGTCAAAAATTACTACACCAAACGCTGCAATTGCAATACCTGTTACGAGCGCAATTATAAGAGTTGTTACTGCTCCATTAATGACAGATGAAGAATTACAAAAAGCAATAGACACAAACTCATTATGGGAAAACTTGGTTCAACTAACTGATAACCTAGACGATTATTCAATATTCCATCAAGTGATTAATAAAAATGATAAAGAAAATACTATGGATATTTTATTCGTAGCTTCAAAATTAGCAGATATTAATAATTACACGTCTATTATAAAGAGAAGTAGCTTAAATCCAGTTATCATTGATGTAAAATGTTTTGCACTTAAATCAGCTGTTGACCAAATAAATCAAATTTCAAAAAATGCTGAGGATGCAAATTTAACAGCAGTTCTAGAATTTGGATTAGATGAAAATTATTTAATGATATTATATGAAAATAACCCAATAATTACTGACATTTTTATAAGAAACCAAGATAGAGAAATTTTACAAAATTCACAAGACCAAGAAGAGAAAGAGGCTTTAGTAAGAAGATTTATCACTCAAGTTAAGCAAGCAGTACAAGATTTTGAGACAAAATATGAAAAAAGAATAAGAAATATAAAAGTAGTTTCTGATTTAGTAAATGTTGAAGATTATTTATCTACTTTTAGAAAAAGTATGGCCAATGTTGGCTTTAATTTATTTGATCCAATAGATGGATTAAAAATTCCAGAACAAAATGTTGAGTCAACAAACCTACAAAATAGATCGTACTTATCTACAGTAATAGGTCTTGCTTTTAGAAAATTAGATGTGTTTGGTTATTATAAATTTGTAACAGCGGTAAAAAATATCAATCTTCTTCCCGACAGAGCAGGCATGATAAAACAGAAAAAAATGAAAGCGTTTTCTAAATTTGCTTTCAAAGGAGTAGCGGGAGCTGTTCTTGTAATTTATACTTTATTGTTCGGATTATCATTTTGGCAAATTTATTCTTACAATTCAAAATTAAAAGATTATGATAAAATTGTAAAAGAACATAAAATAAAAGAAAATCAAAAAAAGAAATTCAGTAAAGAGTTAGGCGTGATGACTAAAACATTGCAACTAAGTCGAACTCTTAAGTCAAACAAAAGTTTAAGTTATAGATACTTAGCACAAATAGCTATGAGTGTACCAAAAAGGGTAAAATTTAATTCTATAGAATATGATGGAAAAAAATCTATCATTCTTCTAGGCTCTGCTGCAACCGATCAAGATATTTTAAAATTGATTAATAATTTAAATACTCAAAAGTTAGTCGGGCAAGCATCTTTGGGTTCTATGAATTTACCAAAATCAAGAGCTGGGTCTAGCTCTAAAAAAGGATTTAAAATTTTAGTGAAAGTAAAAGGATAAATTTTATGGATTTAAAAAATATTGATTTAAAAAATATTAAGTTTGATGAAATTATATCTAAAATTAAAACTATTGAAAAAAAAGTATTAATTAAAATAGGTATTGGTGTTGGTTCAGTTGTTGTTTTCTTAATTATTTATTATGCCATTTTAAGTCCTATAGTTGAAAAAAAGAAAATTCAATTAGAGGATATGAATGTAAAAAAAACAGAGATTACAAAATTCAATAATGATATTGTATCAATTAAGAAGAAGATTAAAAAAGTAAAACCAGAATACGAGAACTATTCAACACTTTTCCATTCGAAATCAGAAGTTGAGGGGCTTTACCAAACGTTAAGTGAATATGCTTCATTAAACGGATTAGTTATTTCTAAAATTAATAAGGGAAACCTCGTAGCTGTCACAAAAAGCTCATTATCAACATCAAAAAAGAAAAAGAAAAAAAAGAAATCAAAGAAAAGTAAGAGTGCAGAGTCACAGAAAAAAAATATCGCTTATTACAGGATACCCGTTAGTTATGAAATTAAAGGCAATTTCCTTGGTTATATTAAGTTTAAAAGACAAGTCTCCCTTTCTCAAAAGATGTTAAACTTTGACAAAGAATCCATAAAAGTGTTAAAAGGAGATACAACCAACGCGATAGTTGTAACAGGAGTATTAACAATAGTGGGGTTACCAGATGAGTTTTTTTAAAATTGCTCTTTTGACTTTATTATTAATGTCTTTTTCTAAAATTGGCTTAGCTGACAGCCACGAAGAACCATTACCTTTAAATGACCCATTTGCGGGAGACGATGGGACTGCCAGCACAATAGTGTCGGATGTTACTCAAGAGGAAGAATTAATGAATTTGAGTAAATATAAATTAGTAGGAGTTTTTAATGGCTCTTTAAAATCGTTTGCAACTTTTGTGGATGACACAGGTGAATTTATAACTCTTGAAGTACAAGAAGAATTATCAAAAGGATTAAAATTAGTTGATGTAAATATTAAAGAGGCAATATTTCAAAAAGGAGAAAGTAATTTTATATCCCTAAATTTTAAAAACCAAATTAGAGAAACAAATGAATTTTAAATTTATTATACCCATAATTTTATTATCAATCTTTTTAACTGGATGTACTACAAATGGTAAATTCAATAAAAAGGGTGGGTTCAAACATGACACACCACTCATAAAAGATGATATAAGAATAACAGGAAAAGAAACTGTTGATAAAACAGTAGAAATGGGACCTCAACCTATTGAAGGTGATGTAATAAAACTTGGAAAAAGAAAACAAATATCTTCTCAACAAAAAACAAATTATCTTTTAATTCCTGAGAGTTATAAATCCTTAAAACAAAACGTATCATTTAAGTTTCAAAACTTAGATTATAGAGAAGCTATGAATCTTATGGCTCAGGCGGGGGATATAAACATTTTAGTTGGTGAGGAAGTTGCAGGGTCAATAAATGCACAATTAGTCGACGTTCCTTGGGATAAAGCTTTTAACGCAATATTAGATTTAAAAAATTTTGCTGCTGACTTTGATGTCTCAAGTAATTTAATTAGAGTTCATTCCCCATCTAATTTGACAGCACAGGAAAGTACTAAATCAGCTCGAGCTTCAGCAGTTAAGAAAAAAGTAGAACTAGAAGATTCAGTTGAACCAATAATTTCAGAAATATTTAGACTTTATTATATAACACCAGCTGAAGCAAAAAAAACTTTAACAGAACTTTTTGCATCAATTGATGATAATTTTACACCAATTAAAATTACCGAAGAAAAAACTACTAGATCTGTTATTGTAAGAGGAAAAGAAACTGATTTAGATATTGTTGATAAAATTATTAAAGAAATAGATGTAAGAACTAAACAAGTTTTAATTGAGGCATTTATTGTTGAGGCCAATTCTGATTTTGAAAGAGCATTAGGCACAAGACTAGGTGGATACTATAGAAGACAAGGAGAAATTATCGGAGGTATCCAAAATGCAAGTACTGGGGATGGACCTGCTAATGCAGGTACTGCAGTTCTTGGTGCAGCCACTGATAGTCTCACAGATTTTTCTGCTGCAGGAGCAACTAGTGGTATTGGTATTTTAAAAAAGACGGGTTCAGCAGTACTTAAAGCAGAGATTACTGCGCTAGAGATAGAAGGTTTAGGCAAAACAATTTCAAATCCAAAAGTATTTACATTAGATAATCAGGTCGCTACTATTACTCAAGGTGAGGAAATACCTTATGCATCTAGCGGTGATGGAGGAACTGACACACAATTTAAAGAGGCAGCTTTAAAGATGACAGTCACGCCAAGTATAATTGGAGATGGAAATGTGCTCTTAACTATACAAGTTAATAATGACACTCCAAACAGATCAAATGCAGGTGATCCTGCTATTAACAAAATGGAAATTAGCACCAAATTACTGGTAGCTGACGGTGATATTGTTGTCATCGGTGGTATCAAAAAAAATTCCACAACTAATAGCAAACAACAAACACCAGGTGTAGGCGATACCCCAGTTATAGGAAATTTGTTTAAAGGAAAATCAAAAACTGATAACTTAGATGAGTTATTAGTATTTATAGCACCAAGAGTTTTATAATATGTTGAAGATAAGTCGAGAAAGCGAAATAAATCTTATAAATGTGCTAATAGATAACGATATTATCTCAGGTAAAGACTTAGTTAATATAAAAAAAATTAGCACCGAAGGGAACAAATCTCAAATTGATGCTGTCTTTGAATTAAAACTTACTGATGAAAAGCAAATAGTAGATGTATTAGTTAAAGAGCAAAGTTTAGACATTGTTGATTTATCAAAGCATGCAATTACAGATGAAATTAAGTCTGTGCTTCCTTCAAACTACATCAATGTAAATTTTGTAGCGCCATTTAAAGTTGAGGGTAATACTCTGCATATTGCAATTTCAGACAGTTCAAAACTTGGTTTGATGAGAAATTTAAAAGCTATAACTAAAAAAAATATTGAATTACATGCAGCAAAAGTCTCAGAAATATCAAAGTTTATAGACAAGCTTTTAAGTGAGAGCGGTGACGTAACAACAGAAACTATCCGAAAAGACAATAGAGAAAAAACTAAAACTTTTGACTCCGAACTAGGTGAAGCGGGGGAAGTTTTAGATAAAAAACCAGAGGAAGATATTGAAGCAATAGAAAATGAATCAGAAGTTATAAAATTTAGTACCGCTGTTGTTGCAGAGGCAATTAAATTAGGTGTTAGTGATATTCATATTGAGCCTTATAGATTCTCATCAAGAGTAAGATATAGATTAGATGGTATGTTACAAGAACAAGATCAGTACCAAAAATTTTTACATGATAATTATGGTGCAGTTGTTACTCGATTTAAAATAATGGGTAAATTAGATATTGCAGAAAGAAGATTGCCACAAGATGGAGCAATCAATTTTAAAATTGAAGGTAAAGTTGTAGATTTACGTTTATCTATTTTGCCTACTGCAAATAATGAAAGAATTGTAATGCGTATTTTAAATAAAGACGCAGGAGATATAACTTTAGAACAATTAAATTTTGATGACACCGACTTAAAAAATCTTAGAAAAGCAATTCATAGTACACAAGGTTTGGTTCTTGTAACAGGTCCTACAGGATCAGGAAAAACTACAACCTTATACAGTATTTTAAAAGAAGTAAGTAAACCTCATTTAAATATTTTAACTGCAGAGGATCCAGTTGAATACGAGCTTGATGGTGTTGGACAAGTTCAAATTAAAGATGATATTGGATTAAATTTTGCAGCTGCCCTTAGATCATTTTTACGTCAAGATCCTGAGATTATTCTGGTTGGTGAGATGAGAGATAAAGAGACAGTTGATATTGGTTTAAAGGCTGCTCTAACGGGTCACCTTGTTTTTAGTACTCTTCACACTAATGATGCACCTAGTACTATTACAAGATTACAAAATATGGGTACACCAGATTATTTAATAAGTGCAGCTTGTACTTTGGTATTAGCACAAAGGTTAGCAAGGAAATCATGTAAAGACTGTAGAGTACCTGATGAAGACGTGACGCCAAAAGTTTTAACAGATCTTGGTTTCTCACCTGAGTTGGCATCAAGAGTAAAAGCTCAAAAAGGTAAAGGATGTCCTAAATGTAAAGATACAGGATTTAAGGGAAGAATGGGTATCTATGAGATTTTAAATGTAACAAAACCAATCAAAGAAGCAATTTTAAAGAAAGCAACTACTCCAGAGTTAAAAGAAATCGCTTCTAAAGAGGGCTTTCAAACTATGGCTGATATGGGTAGAAAAATGATTGCCGCTGGAGATTTAAATTTTAGAGAGTTTGAACGAGTGCTTTCAACTTCATAATTAGCAAATGGAATTATACTCATATAAAGGAATTTCAGCAGGTAAATATATAGAGGGCGAAATTGAGGCTTTAAATCAAGACGAGGCTTCTCATAAACTTAAAGAGCAAAAGATAATTATAACTAATTTAACAAGAGGTAAGAAAAAAAAAGATGCTGCAAAAGATAAGCCTAAAGGCAAAGGCTTTAGCTTATTTAAAAAGAAAGTAAAAAATGAGGATTTGGTTGTTTTTTCAAAGCAATTTGCCACCATGGTAAAGGCCGGACTTCCAATTTTGAATGTACTTGAAATGCTAAGAGATCAAGTAGAAAACCCAGCGATGAGAGATGTGGTAGAGGATATTAGAAAAAGCCTAGAGGGAGGTGTTTCGTTATCAAAATCATTCGAAAAATATCCTGATCTATTCGATAACGTATATGTAAATTTAGTTAAAGCTGGTGAGGCCAGCGGTAAACTAGATGTTTTTCTTTTAAAGATCGTCGATGCATTAGAGAAAAGAGAAAAAATAAAGAAGAAGATTAAAAGTGCCTTAATGTATCCAAGCATAATGTTTACAGTTGCTATAGTAGTTAGTGCATTTATGTTGATTAAAGTGGTTCCTGTATTTGCAAAAATGTATGACGGAATGGGTATTGCTTTACCTAAGCCCACTGCAGTTATTCTGGGCATGAGCGATTTTTTAAGGGGAACAGGCGGACTGGTAATGCTTATCTCTATTATTTCTTTCGTAGTGGCTTTTAAATATTTAACAACTAAAAATCCAGCAATAAGATATAAATGGCATAGACAAGTTTTACGAATGCCAGTGTTTGGTGACCTTATTTTAAAATCATTGATTGCAAGAATTTCTTTAATACTAGGGAATTTAAGTGCAGCAGGTGTCAACTTATTAGAAAGTTTAGACATTGCAAAGTCAGTCAGTAATAACGTAGTTGTGACAGAGGCAATCGACAATGTTAAGAAGGGAGTTTTTTCTGGAGAAACTTTAACTAAACTTTTTTTAAAAGAACCTTTGTTTCCACCTACTTTTAGTCAATTAATATCGGTTGGTGAACAAACTGGTCAACTTGATGAAATGTTTAATTCTGTTGCTATGTATTATGAAGAAGAATTCGACGGGGCAGTAGATAACATGTCTAGTTTGATTGAACCTATAATGATTGTATTCATGGGTTTAATGATCGGTGGTTTAATGATTGCAATGTACTCACCAATATTCAATGTTGGTGCGTTAATAAATTAATTAATTTTTTTTGTTAATACTAAATGGTTAACCCATCCCTTTTCATCTTTTTTAAATACAGCTGCATCCATAATTTGCTTAATAAAAAAAGTACCTAAGCCCCCAGGTTTAATATCATCTAGTTTTCTATGTTGTACATTTCCAGGAACAACAGCTTTACCTTTATCAAAAAAACCTATTTCTAATTCTGAGTCTTTCATTGAAATTTTAATTTGCATTCTGTCAGTTGTGTTTTCTACACCTTTATAACCATGCTTGACTATATTTTGTGCCGCCTCTGCAATTGCTAAAACTAATTCGTCTTTTAAGTCTTGTTCAAGTTTTAATTTTTCAAATACTTCTCGAGAAAAAACTCTCACTTCTTTTAAACTTGTGGTGCTGACTAAAAAATCTTTAGATTCTTCTATATTCATTATTCAAGGTTAAGAATCTGTTCAAGTTTTGCCATCATAATTACTTTTAAAACAGATTTACTTACTTCTTTGACTATTACTTTAGTGTTATTTTCTAGAGCCTTTTGATGGCTTTCAATCAGAACAGAAATTCCTGAAGAGTCCATGTAAGAAACATCTTTTAAATTAAGGTGAACTTCTTTGCCTGACTCCACTAAAGGTAAAATTACCTCTTTAGCCTTTTCAGTAACGTCCATATCAATTTCACCATTTAGAAAGACAGTACTGACGTTTCCCTCTTCTGTTACTTTATATGTCATAAACTTTAAAATTTTTTACTGATAACATAAAATAATCATAAAATGTATAATTTTTGATCAATCTGGGTGAAATCATTTGTTTTTAATAGAATTTTTGATGTTTATAAAGTATTTACATATCAAATAAATTATTATTAATTATCAATTAATAATTAAAAAAGAGGGACAAAAATGAAAAATAACAAAGGTTTTACACTTATCGAATTGTTAGTAGTCGTAGCAATTATTGGAACTTTAGCTGCTGTTGGGGTAGTTGCTTACAATGGTTACACAACCGCTGCTAAAAAAAATGCATCAAAGGCTATTCATGCAAATTTAGTGAAATATGTTTCATCTGAACTTGCGAAATGTAATTTAGATACAAGCTCAGAAATTTTTGAGGGAGAGGCAGAATGTGGTGATGATGCAGGTGAAATTGCAACGATGTTAGTTGGAACTAGCACTCCTTTAACAGACAAGGATCCATACGATGGTGGTAACGCAGCAGTTGCAACAGCAGACTCAGATAATCCTGAGGGTGATACAGTTGTAACAGGAACAACAGCTACAACTGAAAATCCAGAAACAGTTTTAACTATTGTGACTCGTTGGGGTAAGAAAGCAACTGAAACTACAACAAACACTATACAGATTGATTAATTAAGTTAGTTGTAACTTGGTGAGCGTAAAAAAAATTAAAACTTTTAAAGGTTTTACACTTGTAGAACTATTAGTTGTTGTAGCCATTATAGGAATTTTAGGTGCAGTCGGCACTATTGCTTATAATGGCTATACTAAGGGCGCAAGAGTAACAGCTGCCAAAAATACTTTAATGCAAATATCTTTGGCTCAATCAGAACATTTTTCTAATGCTGGTTTTTACTGGACAAGTGGCGAAGATTGCGCAGACAGTTATACAAAAGAAGCAGGTAATGCTGTTAATCAAGAAGTTGGAAATAACCTTTTTTCTAATGCAAACTATATTGATAGTAAGATAGAATTTTATTTCTGCGTTGAAGACGAAGGTGGAGCCTCAGGTTTTATAGCAACTGCGGTATATAAAGACGGTTCTTGTACACTCACAGTTAATGATACCAATACTGTTGATGACAGTTCTTGCTAATATTGCCTTATTATCTTAATAGTTGAAAAAAATTAATATACCAAATATCCTCCAGTGTTTATGTTTTTAAAGTTAAACAGATTTAAGCTAGTTTTAATATCAACCTTTTTGTTGATCACGACTTCCGTATTTTCTTCTGAAAAAAATATTACCTATATGCAAATTTTACAAAAACCAAATGATTTGGATTTGAATTTAAAATACGCACAGCAACAAGGTAAAATGGGAAACTACAAACAAACGATCTCAACCCTTGAAAGATTAACTATGATTTATCCAGAAAATATTGAGATCAAGTTATATTTATTATCTGTTTTAGTCCAAGTAGACTCACCGGAGAAGGCCACCACAATTATTGAGGAGATGAAACTAAGAACAGATCTTAGTCCAGAGGATTTAGAAACTTTAAAAGAAATTGAAGAAGAAATTTTAGATAGAGAACCTAGCTTATGGAATATAGCAGCAGACATTGGATTTGGTTTAAACTTTACTGATAACGTAAATAGTGTGTCAAAAACTAGAACCAAAATGGAGTCTGATGCAATATCAGAATTTAATTCAGCATTATTTGATAGAACAGAAAGCGGATCTTTAGGAATAACTGCAACCAGACCTATTGGTGAAGAGTCATCTTTGTTATTAAATTTTGCTCATACAACATCTAATCAATATAAAGAAGCTGATGATGATTTTCAAAGTTATGGATTTACTATTGGTTTAGATACTACCTTAGGAAATCAAAGTTTAAGTCCTTATTTAATCGCAAATAAATCTGACGCTCAACATGATGCTGATAGCTTTTCCTTTATGTATGGTATTGGAGGATTTTTTTCAGTTGGGGAAAGAAATTCCTTTAGTTATGGATATTCCTATACTGATGCCAAAGCTAATCAAAATCACTCGGACTTAACTGCACAAGAAACAAATTCAATTTCACACAATTATACTTTAGGTTACGATCTAATCATTACCCAGATAATTTCATCTTCCTTAAGTTTAGGTTACACTGATAGTGACGCAGTCGTTGATGCAGGAAATGATGCTGAGACTTATGATATTGGTCTGGTATTAAATTTTGCATTTCCTTGGGCATTTATATCTGTTGGTAATTCTCATAGTTTTAATGATTATAAAAAAGAGGATACCACTGTAAATTCAAACAGAATTAGATCAGATCATTCTATGACCACTGATATTATGATTACAAAAGCATTAGGAGATTTTTTCCCAGCATTAGATCCAAATAGAACTTTATTTATGAACTTATCTTATGAAAAATTAATATCTGAAGCGAATATATTAAACTACGATTATATTGCAGATTCTTTTGCTTTTAGTTTTACTAAATCTCTAAGCATAATGAAGTAAATTTTGCTATTTTCTTAATTTAGCTATTAAAAGGTGTTATTTTAAGCCATTTTAAAGACCCATTTTGAATATAAAATATTTTATTTTTCTAATAAGTCTGTTATTTTTCAACCGTATGAAAAAAATTTTAACAATAATTCTAGCCTTATTGTTTTTTGGAAACTTAAGCGCTAAGGCAAACGAAGAACTGACTATAGAGAAACAGTTAGTTGGAATTGTTGGAGCAATATCAGGCACAGTTAAAACTGAAACTAGAGAATTAAAAACTGGTGACAAAATTTATTTAAATGAGACTATTGTTGCTGGTGCAGGCTCTGGTACTCAAATTTTATTATTAGACCAATCAACATTTACAATTGGTGAAGACTCAGAGGTTGTCATGGATACATTTATTTTTGATCCAGCTACCAATGATGGAAAAATAGTTGCAAGCGTAAAGCAAGGAAGTTTAAAAGTAATATCAGGACTAATTAGTAAAAAAAATCCAGATAGCTTAACCGTTGAAGTTCCTGAGGGTACACTAGGTTCAAGAGGAACTGAGTTCCAAACAATCGTTTCAAAAGGAAGGACTGATACTTTATTAATAGGTCCAGGAAAAAATAATACTTTAGGTATGAGACCTGGAGCAGTTCTTGTTGGAAACAATTTTGGATCTACTTTATTAGACAATCCTTATAGCATTACATCAATGTCAAAAGGTAAAGCTCCTGGTCAGGCAAGAAAGATTACTAAAAATCAGTTAAAGAAATTTAACAAAAAAATGAAGTCATTAAGGGTCGCAAAATTAAGCCCAGACTCAACAAAAGCCGAAAGAAAAGCAATTAAAAAAGAACTTAAAAAAGAATTAAAAGCTCTTGGATTTGAAAAAGAAGAAATTAAATCAATCATAAAACAAAATATTAAGAAAGATAAAAAGAAAAAAGTAGCTATCAAAACTGAAAGAGCAGAAAAAAAGAAAAAAGCTAAGAAAAAGAAAAAAGCAAAAGCAGAAAATAAAAAAGGTAAAAAGAAAAAAGCAGTCAAGAAAAAAGGTTCTAAAAAGAAAAAGGCTGTGAAGAAAAAAGCTTCTAAAAAGAAAAAAGCTGTGAAGAAGAAAGCTACTAAAAAGAAAAAAGTAGTGAAGAAAAAAGCCGCTAAGAAGAAAAAAGTTGTTAAGAAAAAACCAAAGAAAAAGAAAAAGGTAGTTAAGAAAAAACCTAAGAAAAAGAAAAAAATTCAAAAGAAAAAAAGAACAGCTAAGAAAAAAGCTAAGAAAAAGAAAAGAAAGAAAAAGAAGTAATTTTTAGCAATTACTCAATACCATTTACATTACTATA
>CACFSB010000009.1 GCA_902568855.1 uncultured Pelagibacteraceae bacterium
AAGGCTAGAAAACCATCTTTAGTTGTTGAAGTCGATTTTGGAAAAGAAATAGGTGTTAAAACATCTTCCGCCCAAATTACTCATTTTTATAATGAGGAAAATTTAGTTGATAAAAAGATAATTCAAAAAGGTGTTCCAGTTTTAGGTATTTGTTTTGGACATCAAATTATATCTAAATTAAATGGTGGAAAAGTGAAACAATCTAAACATAGAGAGTTTGGTTTAGCTAATATTACAAAAAAAAATAATAGTCTTTTAATTAAAAATTTATTTAAGAAAAAAAAGTCAATTAAAGTTTGGATGAGTCACGCTGATCAAGTTTCAAAATTACCCAAAAATTTTAAGGTAATTGCTTCAAGCCAGAATTCTAAATTTGCAGTAGTTGAAAATAAATTTAAAAATTATTATGGAGTCCAATTTCATCCAGAGGTGACCCACACAGAAAATGGAAAAAAACTAATAAGTAATTTTATATTTTTAATATGTAAAATGAGAAAAAATTGGTCTTCTAAAGATCAAAAAATAAAATTGATAAAAGATGCAAGACAAATGGTAGGAAATAATAAAGTCATTTGTGCTTTATCAGGGGGAGTAGATAGTAGTGTAGTTGCGCAATTATTAAATAAAGCAATTGGTAAAAATTTACACTGTATTTTTGTTAACACTGGGTTTTGAAGCAACTTTAACTCTACCTGGTATAGCAGGAATAATTCTTACCGTAGGTATGGCTGTCGATGCAAATGTTTTAATTTTTGAGAGAATTAAAGAAGAGTTAAAGGGTGAAAAAAATAATTTAATAGCATTTGACAGCGGTTACACAAAATCCAGAACTGCTATACTAGATGCAAATATTACCACTTTATTAGCAGCGATCATTTTATTTTTTATGGGATCAGGTCCAATTAAAGGTTTTTCATTAACACTTGGAATTGGAATATTTACAACACTATTCACTGTGTATTTTATAGCAAGATTATTGACTGTTTTGTATGTATCAAAAAATAAAGAAAAAAAGGGACTGATTTAGATGATTGCCTTTAACAAATATTACAATAAGTTTAATATTCTTTCAGTATCTTTAGTAATTGCTTCTTTATTGTTACTTACATTTAAAGGTCTAAATTTTGGAATAGATTTTAAAGGTGGAACTCTCATTGAATTAAGATCTACAGATACTAAAATTAATGTTTCTTCATTAAGAGATAATTTAAATCAAATGAATTTGGGTGATGTATCTGTCAAAAACTTCGGTAATGAGACTGATTTTTTAATTAAGTTTGAAAATAATGAAAATAAAAACATAATTGAAGAAATTAAAAAGAATTTAGATAAATCATTTGGTAACAACTTCAATTTCAGACGAGTAGAAAATGTTGGCCCTAAAGTTAGTACTGAATTATTAAGGTCAGGTGTTATTGCAATATCTGTGGCTTTGTTTTTGATGCTTGTCTATATTTGGATAAGATTTAGATATCAAAAATAGAAATTTTATTCAAAAAAAAGAGTCTTTAGAAAATGAAAAGAAAGAAATTTCAAAATCTAAAGATGAAAAATTATTTAAAAAAATCAAAAGAAATTTCAAATGAAATAGAGGAAATATCAAAACAGCAAAAAATAATAAAAGACCAACTAGAAAAAATTTTATCATTTATCCCAAATATTCCTCATAAAGATGTTCCGAATGGAAAAGATGAAAATGATAACGAAGAAATAATGAAATCAGGTCAAATACCAAATTTTGATTTTAAACCCTTATCACATTATGAATTAGGTGAAAAACTTGGAATGCTTGATTTTGATCTTGCCACAAAAACTACAGGCTCACGGTTTGTATTCGTAAAAAATAAACTGGCATTATTAGAAAGGGCTATTTCAAATTTTATGTTAGATACGCATATATTAAAAAATGGTTATGAAGAAGTTTCACCACCTTTATTCGCTTCTGAAAGTACGATGTTTGGTACAGGTCAACTTCCTAAATTTGAAAATGATCAATTTGAAATCAAATTGGATGATAATGGGGAAAGAAAGTTTTTGATTCCTACTGCAGAAGTGATTTTAACAAATATTGTTAAAGATAAAATTATTAATCAAAAAGATCTACCAATGAGATTTGTTGCTTCCACACCATGCTTTAGAAAAGAGGCGGGTAGTTATGGCAAAGATACAAAAGGTATGATTAGACAGCATCAGTTTTACAAAGTTGAAATGGTAAGTATCGTCGAACAGGAAAAATGCCATGAAGAACTTGAGAGAATGACTAAATGTGCAACATCAATTTTAGATTTATTAGAATTACCATACAGAAAAATGATTCTTTGTAGTGGTGACATGGGATTTAGTGCTGAAAAAACTTATGACATTGAAGTTTGGTTACCTTCAGAGAAAAGGTATAGAGAAATTTCTTCTTGTTCATCTTGTTCAACTTTTCAAGCTGTGAGAATGAAAGCAAGATATAAGACTCAGAAAAAAGAGACTCTTTACGTTGGTACTTTAAACGGGAGCGGTCTAGCTGTAGGTAGAACTTTAATAGCAGTTTTGGAAAATTTTCAACAAAAAGATGGTTCCATAATAATTCCAAAAGTTTTAAGACCGTATATGGACAATTTAGAAAAAATTTCTGTCAAATAAAGTTGTTTTAACCTTTTAGATAGTATAAATAATCAATTTTAATTAAGGAGTTTTATGGATAGCGCAGGAATAGGACAATTTATACCGTTAATTTTAATTTTTGTTATTTTTTATTTTTTCTTAATAAGACCTCAGCAAAAAAAAGTTAAAGAACATAAAGCCATGGTTGAGAGTTTAAAAAAAGGTGACAAAATTGTAACTTCTGGTGGCATTACAGGAACGATTTCAAGAGTTGTAGATAATGATAAAATTGAAGTAGAGATTGCCGACAACGTAACGGTTGAGGTGATTAGAGGTACTGGTGTTCAAAGTCTAATGAACTCTCAAGAAGTAAAAAAATAATTTTTTTGAATTTAAAGTGTTATATTTTTCAAAACTAAGAATTATTTTTATTACTTTAATTTCCTTACTTTTTATTTTATTTGCTATATCAAACCTTTTTAATTTTGATTATAAAATATTAAATAAAAAAATTAATTTAGGTTTAGATCTACAAGGTGGTTCTTATCTTTTACTGGAAATTGATAATGATCCAGTAATTGAGCAAAAACTTCAAAATTTAACAGTTACGATAAGAAATTATTTTAAAGAAAAAAATATCAGAATTACAAATTTTAAACTTTTAAATCAGACCCTTGTATTTACTTCGGATGAAAATTCAAAACAGGCTATATTGGATGAATTTGCTTCAGAAGAAAGTGAATTAAATCCTTATTATCAAAGATTTAAATCACATCAATTAGACATAGTTGAAGACGATAATTTTTTTAAGGTTTCTTTCTCTAAGCAAGGAATTATTAATCTAAAAACATCATCACAAGATCAAGCACTAGAAATAGTTAGAAGAAGAATAGATGAAATCGGTACAAATGAACCCAATATTTTAAAAAGGGGTAATGACAGAATATTAGTTGAGTTGCCAGGTTTAGATGATCCAATGAGAATAAAATCTTTACTTGGAAAAACTGCAAATTTAACATTTAGATTTGTTACGAATAATACCGAAAGTTCATTCGGAGCAGAAAAATTAGAATTTGAAGATGGTACCGAAGAAGCGATGGTTAGTAAAAGAATTATACTAAGTGGTGAAAATCTTCTAGATGCTCAACCAAGAATGGATACAGAAAATAATGAGACTGTTGTGACTTTTTCTCTGGATAGGGTAGGAGCAAAAAGATTCGGTAAAGCAACATCAAATGGCATTGGTAAAAGATTGGCTATCGTTTTGGATGGAAAGGTTATTAGTGCTCCAGTCATTAGAGATACTATCGCAACTGGGTCTGGTCAAATTAGCGGAGGATTTACATTTCAATCAGCGACAGATCTTGCTTTACTTTTAAGATCAGGTGCGTTGCCCGCTCCTCTAAATATTATCGAAGAAAGAACTGTTGGTCCAGATTTAGGACAGGACTCTATAAAGGCAGGTATGATTGCTTTATTAATTGGTTTTATACTGGTCATACTTTATATTTTTGTTAAATATAAAATTTTTGGAATTATCACCAATATCGCTTTAATATTAAATCTTTTTATATTAATTGGAATACTAACTATTTTTGAAGCAACTTTAACTCTACCTGGTATAGCAGGAATAATTCTTACCGTAGGTATGGCTGTCGATGCAAATGTTTTAATTTTTGAGAGAATTAAAGAAGAGTTAAAGGGTGAAAAAAATAATTTAATAGCATTTGACAGCGGTTACACAAAATCCAGAACTGCTATACTAGATGCAAATATTACCACTTTATTAGCAGCGATCATTTTATTTTTTATGGGATCAGGTCCAATTAAAGGTTTTTCATTAACACTTGGAATTGGAATATTTACAACACTATTCACTGTGTATTTTATAGCAAGATTATTGACTGTTTTGTATGTATCAAAAAATAAAGAAAAAAAGGGACTGATTTAGATGATTGCCTTTAACAAATATTACAATAAGTTTAATATTCTTTCAGTATCTTTAGTAATTGCTTCTTTATTGTTACTTACATTTAAAGGTCTAAATTTTGGAATAGATTTTAAAGGTGGAACTCTCATTGAATTAAGATCTACAGATACTAAAATTAATGTTTCTTCATTAAGAGATAATTTAAATCAAATGAATTTGGGTGATGTATCTGTCAAAAACTTCGGTAATGAGACTGATTTTTTAATTAAGTTTGAAAATAATGAAAATAAAAACATAATTGAAGAAATTAAAAAGAATTTAGATAAATCATTTGGTAACAACTTCAATTTCAGACGAGTAGAAAATGTTGGCCCTAAAGTTAGTACTGAATTATTAAGGTCAGGTGTTATTGCAATATCTGTGGCTTTGTTTTTGATGCTTGTCTATATTTGGATAAGATTTGAATGGCAATTTAGCTTAGGTGCTATAGTTGCTTTATTTCATGACATCATTGTAACACTTGGCCTCTTTTCTTTATTGGGTCTAGAGATCAATCTTTCAATAATTGCAGCGGTGCTAACAATAGTTGGTTATTCAATGAATGATACAGTTGTTATTTTTGATAGAGTTAGAGAGAATTTAAGGAAATATTCAGATATAAAAATTTTTGAATTAACAAATATCTCTATAAACGAAACTTTATCTCGAACTTTGATTACTTCTGTAACAACTTTATTAGCCTTACTCTCAATATTCTTTTTTGGTGGTGAGGTTTTAAAAGGTTTCTCTCTAGCTATGATTTTCGGAGTAATTTTTGGTACTTATTCATCGATTTATATTGCAAATACAGTCCTAGTAAGACTTAATGTGTCTCAAAAAACAGTCCTTAGAGAAGATAAAAATTAATACAAATTTTGAGCAGCCACCATTGAAAGTAGCATTGGTAGGGATAATAAAGTATTTGTTCTTGAAAACAACATTGCTGTTTTAGCTGATTTTGCTTTTACCTCGGGTTCACATTCTATTATACCTAACGCTTTTTTCTGATTAGGCCAAATTACAAACCATACGTTAAAAGCCATAATAACGCCCAGCCACATCCCAATTCCAATTGCAGTATGTTTTGGCACCCCTGAGCCTATACTAAAAGTCATAGCATCGTGAAGATATCCATTTAACCAAGCTAACAAAAATCCTGATAAAATTGTAAGTGCTGCTGCCCATCTAAAATAAAAAAGAGC
The DNA here is from genome assembly GCA_902568855.1 of uncultured Pelagibacteraceae bacterium. Taxonomy (GTDB): domain Bacteria; phylum Pseudomonadota; class Alphaproteobacteria; order Pelagibacterales; family Pelagibacteraceae; genus Pelagibacter. The sequence continues at coordinate 5,764 of CACFSB010000009.1, forward strand.
AGCTGGAGCAATAACTTTTCCTATTGCAGGTTTTTGTTCATCTGGAATTCTACTCATGTTCGGGATCTGTACAAAATTAAAGTACCACAAAAGACCTATCCACATTATAGCTACTACGACGTGAAAAAATCTTGTCAACCATGACCAGAAAAGTCTATCAAAACTAAATCCGTCATTTTGATAGAATAATCCAAAAAAAACAATCACAGCTAATGCTAGCGAAGCGTGAATTGTTCTTGGCAGAGAGGCTAATAATTTATCCATATCTAAATATACTAATTTTGATTAAGTTTAACAATGATTTTTTTTTAGTTTAAAAGTGGTTTCAAAAATTTTCCAGTATAGCTCTCATTAATTTTACAAATCTCTTCTGGCTTTCCCTCTGCGATAATTTTTCCACCTTTGACACCACCTTCAGGGCCCATATCAACAATATAATCAGCTGTTTTTATTACATCTAAATTGTGTTCAATTACAACAACTGTATTTCCCAGAGCTACAAATGTATGGAGAATTTCAAGTAATTTTTTTATATCATGTTGATGTAAACCAGTAGTTGGTTCATCTAGTATGTACATTGTTCTTCCTGTAGATCTTTTTGATAATTCTTTAGCTAGCTTAATTCTTTGAGCTTCCCCACCTGATAGAGTTGTAGCTTGTTGGCCAATTTTAATATACCCCAAACCAACTTTTTTTAATGTTAGTAATTTTGTTTTAATATTAGATATATTTTCAAAATATTCACATCCCTCATCGACAGTCATATTCAAAACATCAGCAATACTTTTATCTTTAAACTTAATTTCTAGAGTTTCCCTGTTGTATCTTGTGCCTTTACACTCGTCACATTGAATGTAAACATCCGGTAAAAAGTGCATTTCATAAGTAATAACACCATCTCCTTCACATGCTTCACATCTTCCACCTTTAACATTAAATGAAAATCTTCCAGGTTTATAACCTCTAGACTTTGACTCAGGCAATCCAGTAAACCAATCTCTTATAGGACCAAATGCACCTGTATAAGTTGCTGGATTAGATCTAGGAGTTCTTCCGATAGGAGATTGATCAATATCTATTATCTTATCAACTAACTCTGTTCCCTTAAAACCTTTAAAGGGCTTTGGAATTTTTCTAGATTTATTATTATTTAATGTGAGATTTAAAGCGTTGTACAGAGTCTGTAACACAAGTGTGGATTTTCCACTGCCTGATACTCCTGTTACACAAGTTAAACTTCCTAATGGAATCTTTAAGTTTACATTATTAAGATTATTTCCAGTTGCACCTGTAATTTCTAAAAATCTTCCATTTTTAGCTAATCTTCTTTTTGATGGTACATTTATTTTAAATTTGTTTGATAGATATTTTCCAGTTATGCTATCTTGATTTTGACTTATTTCTTTTATTGAACCTGCCGCAACAACTTCACCACCTTTGTTCCCAGCTTCTGGTCCAAGATCAATTATATGATCTGCATTCTCCATTGTTTCAGTATCATGCTCAACCACAATAACTGTATTGCCTAAATCTCTTAATCTTTTTAAGGCATTAATAAGCTTCACATTGTCTTTTTGATGAAGACCTATTGATGGCTCATCTAAAACATATAAAACACCTGTTAAACCAGAACCAATTTGCGATGCTAATCTTATTCTTTGCGCTTCACCACCAGATAAAGTTCCAGACTCTCTTGAAAGAGTAAGATAATCAAGACCAACATTTAGCAAAAAATTTAATCTTTCGTTGATTTCTTTTAAAATATGTTCTGCAATTTTAACTTGTCTTTTGTCTAAATTATTCTTTAAATTATCAAACCATATTGCAGCATCTGAAATTGATTTTTCTGTAACCTCACTAATATGAAGACCATCAATTTTTACACATAATGCTTCATCTTTTAATCTATGACCATTACATCTTTCACATTTGGTATCTGATTGATATTGAGCAATTTCCTCCCTTTTCCAATCACTATCTGTTTCTAGGTATCTTCTTTCTAAGTTGTTTATTACACCTTCAAAAGTTTTTTTATGCGAATATTTTTCATAGCCATCATCATATGTAAATTTTATTTCCTCATCATCAGATCCATAAAGAATAATATCTTTTATCTTTTTTGGTAATTTTGACCATTTTTCCTCTAGAGAAAATCCATAATGCTTAGCTAAAGAACTTAATGTTTGAGCATAATACAATGTTGTTGTTTTTGCCCAGGGTTCGATTGCACCATCAATTATACTTTTTTTCTCATTTGGTATGACTAAATTTGGATCAACGTTAAGCTTTATCCCAATACCCTCACATTCCTCACAAGCACCGAATGGACTATTGAAAGAAAATAATCTTGGTTCAATTTCTTCTATAGTAAATCCACTTTCAGGACATGCAAATTTTGTTGAAAAAATCAACTTTTCTTTTTTTCTGAATTTTTTTGGTAAGGTTTCATCTTCATATTCAACAAACAAAAGACCATTAGCTAACTGAATTGAAGTCTCTATACCTTCTGCAAGTCGATTTCCTAAAGATGAGTTTAAAACTATTCTATCAACAAGTATTGAGATATCATGTTTAATTTTCTTATTTAATTCAGGAATTTTTTCAATATCATATAAAACATCGTCAATTTTGATTTTTCTAAAACCTCTTTTTTTATAATTTAAAATCTCTTTTCTATATTCACCTTTTCTTCCTCTGACTACAGGTGCATAAAGATAAATAGTTGATTTTTTTGGTAATTTTTTAATCTTATCTACTATTTGACTAACTGTTTGTGACTCGATTGGTTTACCTGTGAAAGGTGAATATGGAATACCAGCTCTAGCGTAAAGCACCCTCATATAATCATAAATTTCGGTAACTGTTGCAACTGTAGATCTAGGATTTTTTGATGTATTTTTTTGCTCTATTGATATTGCGGGACTTAATCCCTCTATAAGATCTACATTTGGCTTTTTCATTTTATCTAAAAATTGTCTCGCATAAGCAGATAAACTTTCGACATATCTTCTTTGACCTTCTGCATAAATTGTATCAAAAGCTAATGAAGATTTTCCCGACCCAGAAAGTCCAGTTATTACAATAAATTTATCCTTTGGAATTTCTAAAGATATATTTTTTAAATTATGTTCTTTTGCACCCTTTATAACTATCTTTTTAATCATATTTTTTGTTGCTTTAACTTAATAAAATTAATATTCAGAGTAAAATTGTGATATAAATTAATTAACTAATAAAATAAATATTAAAATATTATGGCTGGAAGTTTAAATAAAGTACTTTTAATTGGTCGTTTAGGCGCAGATCCCGAAATCAAGCAAATGGTTAATGGAAAGAGCGTTGCAAGATTAAGTCTTGCAACAAGTCAATCATGGAAAGATAAAAATACAGGTGAAAAAAAAGAAAAAACTGAATGGCACCGTATAGTTGTATTTAATGAGGGTTTAGTAAATGTTGTTCAACAATATCTCAAAAAAGGTGCTCAAGTTTATGTTGAAGGTCAAATTTCAACAAGAAAATGGAAGGACGAACAATCGGGACAAGACAAATATTCAACTGAAGTAGTTATACAAGGATATAATTCATCTTTGACTATGCTTGGAGGTGGAAATTCAGGTGGTGGTATAGCTAATGATAATTCACAAGCATCAAATAATACTGAGGATTTATCTCAAATACAAAATGATATGGACGACGATATTCCATTCTAATCATTATGGAAAAAAACGAAGTTTCTAAAGATAAAAATATAAAGTTAATTTCAATGCATGATGAGATGAGTTCATCTTATCTATCATATGCAATGAGTGTAATTGTTAGTAGAGCTCTTCCAGACGTTAGAGATGGTTTAAAACCTGTACATAGAAGAATATTATATGCAATGTATAAGGGCGGTTATGACTGGTCGAAACAATTTAGAAAATCTGCAAGAATAGTTGGAGATGTAATTGGTAAATATCATCCGCATGGTGATCAATCAGTTTATGACGCTCTTGTTCGTATGGTCCAAGATTTTTCAATGAGCTTACCTCTCGTGGATGGTCAAGGAAATTTTGGATCAATAGATGGTGATCCAGCAGCCGCTATGAGATATACAGAAACTAGATTATCAAAAGTCTCACAATTTCTAATCGATGATATTGAAAAAAATACAATTGATTTTAAAAGTAATTATGATGAAACAGAAAAAGAGCCATCTGTATTACCTGCGCAGTTTCCAAATTTATTAGTAAATGGAGCAGGGGGTATAGCCGTTGGTATGGCGACAAGCATCCCACCTCATAATTTAGGAGAGATTATTGATGGTACATTAGCTTTAATTGATAACAAAGAAATAAAAATTAAAGATTTAATGAAGCACATACCTGGACCTGATTTTCCTACAGGAGGTGTAATTATTGGTAAAGATATTATTAAACAGGGTTATAACAAAGGTAGAGGTTCTTTTAAAATTAGAGGTGAAATATCAAACGAAACTCTTAAAAATGGTAGAGATAGATTAGTTATAAATTCTATCCCTTATCAAGTTAATAAATCTGTGTTGAATGAGAGAATAGCACAATTAGTCAGAGAAAAGAAAATAGAAGGTATTAGAGATATACGAGATGAGTCCAACAGAGAAGGCATTAGAGTTTCAATAGATTTACGAACAGGCGTTGAACCTGAGACTGTAAAAAGACAATTATATAAAAATACTCAAATAGAAAGTTCATTTGGGTTTAATACTCTTGCAATAGTAGATGGAAAGCCAAAAACTTGTAATCTTAAAGAATTTTTAGAGAATTTTTTAGAATTTAGAGAAGACGTTGTACTAAAGAAAACAAAATTTGATCTTAATAAAGCAGAAGATAGAGCACATATCTTAATTGGTTTATCCGTATCTGTTGAAAATTTAGATAAAGTAATAAAGATTATAAGAGGTTCGAAAACTCCAGATGACGCAAAAAAATCTTTATTAAATACTAAATGGAAAATTAATAAATCAAAAAAAATGGTTTCATTGATAGAGAGCAAAAATTCAAAAGGTTTATATAATTTATCAGTTGTGCAAGTTGAAGCTATATTAGAATTAAGATTACAAAAATTAACAGCACTTGGTATTAATGAAATAGAAGTTGAAATAAAAAAACTATCTGAATTAATTTCTTCATTAAAAAAAATCATATCTTCAAAAAAAGAATTATTAAAAGTAATCAGTAATGAACTTAAGGAAATAAAAGAAAGATACGCAAAACCAAGAAGAACAAAAATTATTGATGCAGTGCTAAATTATGACATTGAGGAAACAATACAAAAAGAAACTGTTCTTATAACTGTTACCTTACAAGGTTATATAAAAAGAGGATCACTTAAAACTGTAAAGATTCAAAAAAGAGGAGGTAAAGGTAAAACTGGTATCACAACTAGAAATGAAGACTCTGTAGTTCAAACTCTATCAGTCAATACCCATACTTCTGTTCTATTTTTTTCTACTGAAGGTCTTGTTTATAAAGTAAAAGCATGGAAAATCCCTGAAGGTTCAGCATCATCCAAAGGGAAATCTCTATTCAATATTTTGCCACTTAAAAATCACCAATCAATAAGTTCAATTATGCCACTTCCTGAAAGTGATGAAGATCCAAGTAAATATCAGATTGTTTTTGCAACTTCGCAAGGCAAGGTTAGAAAAAATAGTTTAGAAGATTTCGCTTCAATTAATACATCAGGAAAAATAGCAATGAAGCTAGATACTAATGATAAAATAATCGGCGTAAAGATATGTAAAGATGATCAAGATATAATCTTAAGCACAAAATTTGGAAAATGTATTAGATTTGAGTCAAAAAAGTTACGAATATTTAAGGGTAGATCATCAAAAGGTATAAAGGGGATAGAATTAACATCTAACGATAAAATAGTCTCTTTATCAATTATTGATAATAATAAGTTAAAGAAAAATGGCAAAAATACAAAAGATGATAAGTCTGAATTAGCAGCAAAACAAAAATTTATTTTATCTATTAGTGAAAATGGATTTGGCAAAAAAACCTCACATTATGATTACAGAACAACAAATAGAGGTGGTAAAGGAATTATTGGAATTATTAATTCACCGAGAAATGGGAATATTGCATCATCATTCCCTGTATATGAGGGAGATGAAATTATGATATCTACAAACAAGGGAAGAGTTATAAGGTTAGCAGTTAAAGAAATCAGAACAGCTGGGCGAAACACACAAGGAGTAAGAATAATTAAGTTATCTGGTGATGAAAAAGTTGTTTCAGCGATTAAAATTGATGATAATTTAATATAATGTCTAAGACAGCTATCTATCCAGGCACTTTTGATCCAATTACTTTTGGTCATATTGATGTAATTAAAAAAGCATTAAAATTATTTGATAAAATTGTTGTTGCTGTATCAGACGGTGAAAATAAAGATTATCTATTTGATTCTGAGGAAAGGTTAGAAATTGTTAGAAATGCTCTTTTTAAAGATCTAAAAATGAATAAAAAAAAAATAATTTTGATTTCGTTTAAATCATTAACAACTAACCTTTGTAAAAAATACAAATCAAATATTATATTGAGAGGTTTAAGAGCAGTATCGGATTTTGAATATGAGTTTCAACTTGCTGGTATGAACAGAAAATTGAATAATAACATTGAAACATTATTTTTGATGTCAGATGTTGAAAATCAGATTATTTCTTCAAAATTTGTTAAAGAAATTGTTAAACTTGATGGAGATATAAAAAAATTTACAACTAAGAGCACTATTAAAGCTTTAAAGGAAAAATATGATTAAACTTTTTATAAAGATATTAATTATTTTTTTATTTACAATTAATCAATCGTTAACAGAGGAGAATATGATGATTTTAAAATTAAAAGATGGTGATGTGAAAATAGAATTATTTTCAGATACAGCACCCAATCATGTCAAAAGAATAAAAGAATTGGCTGATGCTGGTAAATATGACAACGTAGTATTTCACAGAGTTATTGATGGCTTCATGGCACAAACAGGTGATGTTAAATTTGGTAACTCAAATTCAGATGATTTTGATTTAAGGAGAGCTGGAATGGGTGGATCAGATTTACCTGACCTTAAACAGGAATTTAGTAATCTTCCTCATGATCGAGGCACGTTGTCTATGGCAAGATCATCAGATCCTAATAGTGCTAATAGTCAATTTTTTATATGTTTTAAACCAGCACCATTTCTTGATAATCAATATACTGTTTTTGGAAAAGTAATCGAAGGTATGGAATTTGTTGATAAGATCAAAAGGGGTGATGAAAATAATAACGGCGCAGTAACTGATCCTGATAGAATTATTAGTTTCAAATCTTTATAATATTCTAATTTCAATTGAAAAAATTTGAATTTAAAGTTTTAAAAAAAAATAAATTTGCAAGATGTGGGTTAATTGAAACTCATAGAGGTAAAATTGAAACACCAGTTTTTATGCCTGTGGGGACTCAAGCTACAGTAAAAGCTTGTACAATAGATGACATAAAAAAAACTGGTTCTCAAATTATTCTATCAAATACTTATCATTTAATGATACGACCAGGTGTAAAAAGAATTGAAGATGCTGGTGGACTTCATAAATTTATGAATTGTGATTTACCAATTCTTACAGACTCTGGTGGCTTTCAAGTCATGTCTTTATCAAAACTAAACAAAATAGATAAGGAAAAAGGCGCAATTTTCAATTCACACATTGATGGAAAAAAATTTTATCTTAGTCCAGAGGAAAGTATAAAAATTCAATTAGGACTTAATTCGGATATTGTAATGGTTATGGATGAGTGTCCAAAAAAAACTAATGATTATCAAACTATAGATAAATCTATGAATTTGTCTTTGTATTGGGCAGAAAGATCCAAGAAAGCTTTTGGGCATAACCCTCACAAAGCTTTATTTGGCATTGTTCAAGGAGGTTTATTTAAAGATTTGAGACAAAAATCCTTAGAAGGACTTTTAGAAATTGGATTTGATGGTTATGCATTAGGTGGTCTTGCTGTAGGAGAAACTCAAGATGAAATGTTCACAGTTTTAGACGACATTAAAGAACATTTGCCCCACGATAAACCTCACTATTTAATGGGTGTTGGTACTCCAAATGATATATTGGGTGCTGTCAAAAGAGGTGTTGATATGTTCGATTGTGTTCTTCCAACTAGATCAGGTAGAACTGGACTTGCTTTTACTTGGCAGGGCAGAGTAAATATTAAAAATAATAAATATCAAAATGATAATACTCCTCTAGACCCAGAGTGTAAAAATCTAAATCTAAATAAATATTCAAAAAATTATCTAAATCACTTGTTTAATACAAATGAGATTCTTGGATCTATGTTATTGACATTACACAATATAAATTTCTATCAAGAATTAATGAGAGCGATAAGAGAAAATATCCAAAATGACACATTTGATACTTTTCATGATAAATACATAGATAAGTTGTAGATAGTTGAGTTATTTTTCTAAATTCGTGTTTGAAATATTTAGATTATTCTATATATAGATTTCATCCTAAGGTGAATATGGGCCGTTAGCTCAGTTGGTAGAGCAATTCCCTTTTAAGGAATGGGTCGATGGTTCGAGTCCATCACGGCTCACCATATTTACACAATTGGTGGGTATTTGATAATTATCTCGTTTAACCAAGTTTGTATATTTTTAATTCTACTGTCAGACGAAGGATGAGTGCTGATAAATTGAGGAGGTTCTTTACCTTTATTTGCCTCCTTCATCCTCTCCCATATTTTTTCAGTTTCTCTAATGTCATAACCAGATAAAGAAGAAAAAATCATACCTAGATAATCAGCTTCACTTTCCTGTTTTCTATTGAAAGGATTCATTATACCAATCGAGGAAATAAGGCCAACGGTATCCATACCAGTTGACCTGTTAATTTGACTTAAAGCTCCTCCACTAAAAATATCAATGATGGTAGTACCTGTTTTAACTAGAACTCCACGACTTGCTCTTTCAATGGAGTGTTTTGCAACAGCATGAGCAATCTCATGACCCATAACAGCCGCTAACCCATTTGTATTTTTTGTAATTTTAAGCATACCACTATAAACAGCAATTTTACCTCCTGGCATACACCAAGCATTTTTGACCTTATCATTATCGATTAAGATATATTCCCACTGAAAATTGGTAGTTGGATCTGGGAGATTTGATTTATCAAAATAAATTGATATTGCATCTTCCATTTTTTTTCCAATTTCTTTAATTTCATTAATGGATTTTGTATCTTTGATTAATTTTTCTTTTTCTTTTACTTTTTCATAAATTTGAGCAGCTTGAGCATTTAATTTTGCTTCTGGAATCAGCTTTAATTGTTTTCTATCTGTAATAGGAGCGGTAGTGCAAGAATTAATTACAAAACCGCAACAACCACAACCTACATAAGTTAAAAATTTTCTTCTATTCATTTTGTAGGACATTGATATTATATATAATAATGAATCTAAATAATAAAATATTATTAATATTATTCATAATAGCAATAGCTTTTGTGATATTTTCAAGTTTTAGATAATGGCAAAACAGAAGAAAAAAAAGTCAATTAGTTTAATTCTCAGAAATTATTTTATTACTGGTGTTGTAGTTTTAATACCTATTGGTTTCACTTTATATCTTAGCAAAATATTAATTGGAATTTCGTCTAAAGTAATTCCAGAAAATATAAATCCAAATAGCTATCTACCATTTGAAATTCCTGGATTAGAAATAATACTTTCAATAATTTTTATTACCATCGTTGGAGGTTTATCTCTATCTTTCTTGGGTAAAAGAATTCTTAAACTTATCGATGACCTATTTAAAAGAATCCCAGTTTTAAGAACAATTTACTCTGCAATAGTTCAAATGACAGAAACATTCTCTAATAAAGACCAGAAGGATAAAAAAAGTGTTGTTTTGGTTGAGTATCCTAGAAAAGGTGTCTGGGCAGTTGGTTTTGCAACAAAAGAAAATAAAGGTGAGATGGCTGAGAAAACTAACAAGAAGTTGATTAACGTTTTTGTTCCAACAACACCAAACCCCACGAGTGGTTTCTTACTTATGTTCCCAATTGACGAGGTAATATATCTTAATATGACTTTTGAAGAAGCTTCTAAATTTATTGTATCCGCCGGAACATCAACAGGTAAGAATTAAGCAATATCATTAATTATATCAGCTCTATCATATAATTTAATTAATGGTTTAAATTTACTTATATCCTCATTATTACTTTCAATTCTTTTAATTTCTTTTTCAGCTAAAATAAAAAGATCATGATTATGAACTGGGTCAGCTAACTTAAAGTTTTTTATTCCACTTTGTTTAAAACCTAAAATGTCTCCAAATCCTCTCAGCTTCATATCTTCTTCAGATATTTTAAAGCCATCATTAGAATCTTTGAGTATATTTATTCTTTTTTTTGCATTTTCACTTAAATTAGACTTAAACATTAAAATGCATGATGACTCTTTGTTGCCTCTTCCAACTCTACCTCTCAGCTGATGTAGTTGAGATAAACCAAATTTGTTTGCATTTTCAATTATAATTACATTTGCGTTTGGAAAATCTATACCAACTTCAATTATAGTGGTCGAAACTAAAATCTTAAATTCATTTTTTAGAAATTTGTTCAAGATTATTTCTTTTTCTTTAGTTGTAGTTTTACCGTGAAGAAGAAAAACTTGCTTAGGAAATAATTTATCTAAGTACTCTGATTTTTTAACTGCAGAAGAGTGATCAAGTTTTTTAGACTCTTCAATTAAGGGGCATACCCAAAATATTTGATTACCTAGTTTGATTTCCTTCTTTATGAATTTTATTACATCATTAATCTTATTTTCAGGTTTACTGTAGGTTTTTACAGGTTTACGATTATTGGGTTTCTCACGAATTATTGAAAGATCCATATCGCCATAGATTGTCATTGTTAAAGTACGTGGAATTGGTGTAGCAGTCATCAAAAGAACATCGCAATCTTTCCCAGCTTTATCAGATAATTTTTTTCTTTGATTTACTCCAAATTTATGTTGTTCATCTATTATTATTAATCCAAGTTTTTTAAATTCTACTTTTTTTTGGAAAAGTGCATGCGTTCCAAAAATTATATCAATTTGTTTATTGAATATTTTATTGAGGATTACTTTTTTATCTTTGTGTGTAGATTTCCCTGATAGTAATTCAATCCTAATATTTTTGGAGAATAGTTTTTTAGCTAAAAGAAAATGCTGTCTAGCTAGTATTTCAGTCGGTGCCATTACTGCTACCTGAAAACCTGAATTAATTGTATTGAATGCTGACAGCAAAGATACTATTGTTTTTCCACTACCCACATCACCCTGAAGCAATCTAAACATTTTATTTTCAGAGCATAAATCTTTATTTATTTCACTTAATGTTTTATTTTGGTCATTTGTCAATTTGAAATTAAGTTTAGATATAATTTCATTTTGTTTTTTTATATTAAAGTTTTTTTTTGTTTTTTTTATTCTTTTTATTTTTTTTCTTATTTCTGAGTTTACTAAAAATGTGGAGAAAATTTCATCATAAGCAAGTCTTTGATAAAAATTTTCTTTAAATTTACCAATATTTTCTGGTTCATGTAATTTTTTGATTGAGTCATTCCAACCTATATTGTTGAATTTTTTCAATATATCTTTTGAGTGCCATTCTTCAATTTTAGGTAAATTATTTAATATTTGTAAAATTATCTTATTATAAACTTTTTCACTGATACCCTCTGTTAATGAATAACTATTGTGTGTTTGTTTAATTATTGAGGAGTCCTCTGAAATATATTTTGGATTTGTTAATTGATATTTATTTCTAAAGTATTTAATTTTACCACTAATTGTTACCTCTTTGCCAATAGGTAATATTTTTTTAATATAACCTTCATAACTGTTAAAAAAAACACAATCTATCTCACCAGTGTCATCTTTGCATAAAACTCTATTCGGTAAGTTTCTAACTCTTGGGAATGAATATTTTAGAGGTATTACGGTTATGGTCTGTATTTCATCTATTTTTAAATCTTTTATTTTAGATGATAAACTTCTATCAGTATAAGATTTCGGCAATTTCCATAATAAATCAAAAATAGTATTTACCTTTTTTTTCTTTAATAAATTTGAAGTTTTGGTTCCTACACCTTTTAGTAAACTGAGATCAGACAATAAGTACTCATAATTTCTTTTCATATCAATAAACTAATATTATATTCTTATTATGACCGTTGATATAGAACAAATTAAAAAAAAAATTATTTACAGATCAAATTATCGTGGCACAAAAGAAATGGATAAACTTCTAGGCGCATTCACAAGAAAATATCTAGATCAATTAAATGAGGAAGACTTAAATCAATTGATTAAGCTTTTAGAAGTTGATGATAGTAATCTTTATAATTTCTATAATGGTTTAAACACAGACATTCAATTTGAAGATAATAAGATTAATAATTTATTTAAAAATTTTAAATATTGAAACTTTTGATGGCGGAGAGACTGGGATTCGAACCCAGGAAAGAGTTGCCCCTTTGCCGGTTTTCAAGACCGGTGCTTTCAACCGCTCAGCCATCTCTCCGTATGCAAGGTTTTATAAGTAAAATTAGATAATTCAATAAAAAAAGAGACAGTTATATTTTTGAAATTTTGTTTATCGTACAAGTTTTGTACAAGTTATTCTATAAAATCTATTAAACATTTAGTAAATTATTTATTAAATGGGAAAACTTGGAACAAACCAGTATACAAATAAAAAAGTTAAGTTCGAAGATAGTTTGGCTGGTAAATACCCACAAATAATAAAATTTTGGCATCCTACTAAAAATAAGCTTAAGCCACATAATGTTTACCCACGCACAAGTCAAAAAGCTTATTGGATTTGTCCACGAGATAACAATCATTGGTGGATAAGAAGAATAACCGATGAAGTAGGAAGCTATCATAGATTTTCAAAACTTGGTCCCACATGCCCCAAATGCAAACTGAAGAATGTTGCCCCTGGTAAATCATTAAAGGATTTATATCCGTTAATAGCACAAGAGTTTCACCCAACTTTAAATGGGAAATTAAGACCGGAACATTTCAGCATTAACACTTCAAAAAGAATATGGTGGCAGTGTAAAAGAAATAAGAAACATATATTTATCAATAGCATAGGAAATAGAGTAAGATTTGCTCAAGGTTGCCCAAGATGTGGTGGAAGACAAATTTCTAAATTTCAAATTATCATATATGTAGAGTTAAAAACTATTTTTAAGAATATTGTACTTGCAGATAGGTCCACTGGTTATGAATTAGACATTTATGATAAGACAAACTCTTTTGCAGTTGAGATAGATGGTCTTAGATATCATAAAAAAAAAACTCAATATGATTCAAAAAAAAATACTTTTTATAAAAAAAAGAATATCCTTATTTTCAGGGTGAGAGAGGAAGGCTTAAAGAAGCGAGATAACTACGATATATCATATAAGGATGTTATTATAAGACATGATAAAGATTATCAAAAAAAACTTGTAAATTTACTCTTAGAAAAGATAAGTAATTTTATTAATTCAAAAAAATTAAAGTCTAAAATTAAAAAATATATAAGTAAAACAAAACTTCAAAATGAAAAAGAATTTCTCTCTATAAATGACTCTGTACCAGGACCACTTAAGGGTAATTCATTGAAGGATAAGTACCCAATAGTTGCGAGAGAATTTCATCCTACACTAAATGGATCTTTAACTCCTGAATTAATAAGTTGGGCATCTGATAATAAAGTTTGGTGGTTATGTAATAAAAATAAAAAACACATTTGGGAACAAAACCCAAAAACTAGGACAAGGAATAATGCCGGATGTCCATATTGTACAAGGCAATTAGCTGACGAAGACAATAATATTGCAAAATTGTATCCAGATAAAATCAAGTATTTCTATTCAAGATTCAATAACAAGATAAAGTTTGGAAAATTTAACAAAATATTAGATCCAAAAAAATTACTGGATGGAAGTGAGTTCAAAGTTTGGTGGCAATGTAAAAAAAATCCTAAGCATCTATTCAAAAGACAAATTGATATTTATTTGAAAATAACCAGCGAATGTCCTATTTGTAGAGGTAATATAAGAAGCAGTGAAGTAAAAATTTTAAAATAGATTTACGTACAAGTGGCGTACAAGTTTGATAACTTAGATAAGCCAATAATGATGCGTTTTTCGTAAAAGCTAAATTTCAAAAAATAAGCAATGTCTTAATAAATATGTGAATCGTCGTAAAGGGGATAGGGGTTACTTGGAATTTCAAGACCGGTGCTTTCAACCGCTCAGCCATCTCTCCGTGAGCAAGGTTTTATAATTATAATTATTTAATTCAACCATAAAATAGTCTATTAAACGTTTATTATCTATTTCATTATTTTATGAACCAGCATTTTAATAAAGGATTATTACTTACATCTTTGGGATCCTTTTGGTGGGGTTTTATTGGTGTTATATATTTTGAGTATGTTGCCTTTATAGGACATGTTGAGTTAGTTGTTCACAGATGTTTATGGACTGCTGTTATGTTAGTCATGACGACTATCTTTTTTAAAAAATGGAAACTTTTTATTAAAAGTATTTCAAATAAAAAAAATCTTTTTTATCTTTTTATCTCAGGTTCATTAATATTTATTAATTGGGCTATTTGGATTTATGCTGTAGCTACCGAAAGAATAATAGATGCTAGTTTTGGTTACTTTATTATGCCAATTATAAGTGTTTTATTGGGATACATTTTTTTTAAGGAAAAATTAAATAAAAAAAGAATTTTTTCAATTTTATTAGTAATCATATCTATTTTGATTATGATTTTTCTTAATATAAAAACACTTCCATGGGTTGGTATAATCGTAGCTTTGAGTTGGGCATTTTATAATCTAGTAAGAAAAAAAATAGATATAGAAACTGATATAGGACTTTTAATAGAGAGTTTATATATTTTTCCTTTTGCTCTTATTGTCTTTTATTTTATTTTTGATAAGGGATTAAATGACTTTAGTTTGTCTAACCCAGGTCTGAGTATGTTTCTATTATTAGCGGGACCCATGACTGTGATTCCTTTATTTTTATACGTAAGAGGTGTTGAATTAATTGGTCTTGGAGCTACAGGAATGATTTTTTATATTACGCCTACCTTACAGTTTATTTTAGGCTACTTTTATTACAATGAGGATTTTTCACTAATTAAATTAGTGAGTTTTATTATTATCTGGATTGCTGTAATTATATATCTTAAAGATCTTTATGAAACTAATTAGCCAAATATTTTTTTTATTTTTACTAATAATATTGAATTGTTATTCTAGTGAAAATATCAATTTCAATGAATGGAAAAAGAATTTCAAAAAAGTGGCATTAGCAAATGATATTTCAGAAAAGACTTTTGATACAGCAATGCAAAATGCAAGTTTTTTACCTAAAGTTATTGAATACGATAGGTTTCAACCAGAGTTTTATGAGGACACAAAAACATATATTGGCAAACGTGCTTCAACTAAAAAATTAAAAAAGGGTGTAGATTTTTATGAAAATAATTCAAATCTTATAAATTTAGTTGAAAAAAATTTTGGAGTAGAAAAAGAATTACTTTTATCTTTAATGGGCATCGAGACTAACTTTGGCACTTATGTTGGAAAAATGGATATAATATCATCATTAGCAACATTAAGTTATGATAAAAGAAGATCAGAGTTTTTTTCAAAAGAACTCTTAACTTTATTGAAATTAATTGATGATAATCAAATAGATTATAAAACATTGTATGGTTCATGGGCAGGTGCATTTGGTTTTTTTCAGTTTATGCCATCAACAATAAAAAATTATGCTTTTGACTACAATAAGGATGATTTTATTGATTTGAAAAATTCAGAAGATGCATACGCATCTGCTGCTAATTATTTGAATAAGATTGGGTGGAAAAAAAATGATCTTTGTTTTAAGAAAATTGAATTAGATGAAAATATTCCAATTAAATTTTTGAACGTATCAGCTAGAAAATTGCATAGTAAAAAGAAAATTAAATCTTTTAAAAAATATATTAAAAATTATTCTGAATTAAATATTAAAAATGAAAACCAGAAAATAGCAATTATAACACCAGACAAAGATATTATACCGGATGCACAAACTTTAAATCCTGCTTATATAGTTTTTGAAAATTACGAAATAATTTTACAATGGAATAGATCTTTAAGATTTGCACTTGCTGTGTGTACTTTAAAGGACAAATTTAAAAATGAAATTTAATATTTTTATTATTTTAAGTACCTTATTTTTGTTATTAAGTTGTGATCAAACAAATATTAATCAAAGTAAGAAATTAGATATTATATTTGACAAAAAATATAAAAATAGCGGATTTTCTCTTATTTATAATGACGATTTAAAAATTAAAAAAATTGATCAAAGATCATTAAAGATATTTCATAAAAATCTAAAAAGAAAATCAAATGTGAAAATTACTAATCCTTTAAATGGAAAATCACTTATCGCAGAAGTAAAATCAAACCGAGTAAAATTTTCACCATTTTACAATTCAATTATCACTCAAAGAATTGCTGAAGAGTTAGACCTTGATTTAAAAGAGCCTTATATAGATATAGTCTTAATTTCAAAAAGTTCTACATTTATCGCCAAAAAAACTAAAAC
>CACFSB010000010.1 GCA_902568855.1 uncultured Pelagibacteraceae bacterium
TACACAGTTGCTCAAAACGAGATAACTGGAGGAACAGTTTCACCAAGTTATATTTCTCCAATACAGGGATTGCAAAGACTTCAAAAGATTATGGATGAATACGTTGGGGGTATCACTTCAAATTATATGACAAACGGAAATTTACTAAAAAAAGCTTTAGAACTTTTAACTTGGTTACAAGAGGATTTAGAGCACGTTGGTGCCGAAGATTATCATCAGTTAATGAGAGCTTGGGAGTTGAAACACAGAGCTTTGACATCACAATGTGTTACTGAGCATACTTTGTTTAGGGAAGAAACTCGTTGGCCAGGTTATTATTATAGAGGAGATCATATGAAATTAGATGATGAAAATTGGCATTGTTTGACAGTTTCAAGAAGAGATCCTAAAACTGGTAAATTTACTCTAGAAAAAGTTCCGGTTTATCACATTGTTGATGAAAAAGAGAAAAAGAAGGCCTCATAATATTTATTTTAAGAACATTTATGGATCTTTTATCAAAGTCAGATGAAGAGATTTTTAAGATCGGCAAACCTTTTTGGGAAAATTTAGTACGAGCCTCAAATATGAAGGATTATGGAGGTTTTACTAAAGATTTTTCAACACAGATGCTATTTGGAGCAAATGAAGTTGAGCTAGGTAAACAATGGGCAAACAATAAAATTATCACAAATTTAGAGGAAACTTACAAACCCTTTGGAACTTTAAGACGAGGTGAGCACATAACAGTATTAATCAAACAGACCAACAAGGAAATACCTGGAGAGTTTCTAGGAAGATTGGTACTTGGGGTTGAGGATGACGAGATTAAAATTTTTGGAGCAACAATTTACTAATTATAGTTTGACAATTTTTTTGCTGGGTGTATTCAGGGACTTAGATGCATCTTTCAAATTTAAAAATTCTAAATATCATAGCTAATAAAAAATCAACTTTTATTAAAACTGGAATTTTTTCAGCTATAGCTGCATGTTGGGGTGTTATCTTAGTTGGAACTTTTATTACTTTTAAATAAGTAATATTTTAAGTTTTTATATTTGATGGACGTATTTTTACCTATAGCTCAAGTCTTTATTAATCCAGTAGAAATACTTTTAATAAGTGCAATTGTTGGTGTTCTTTCAGGTTTGTTTGGAGTAGGAGGTGGTTTTTTAATGACACCTTTTTTAATCTTTATGGGTGTTCCCCCAGCTTATGCAGTAGCAAATGAGGCCAACAATATCCTAGCAACCTCTGTATCTGGATCTACCACTCATTGGTTAAAAAATACTTTAGATTATAAAATGGGATTAATGATCGTAATTGGTGGAACAATAGGAACTGTATTAGGTATTTTTACTTTCACTTATTTTAAAGGTATTGGAAAAATAGATACAGTAATTTCTTTAGCCTATATGTACATTCTTGCAATAATTGGGACTCTGATGTTGGTGGAAAGTTTGGGTGAAATTGATAAAGCCAAAAAAAATATAGTAGAGAAGAAAAAATTACATGTACATTATTGGATCCATGGACTTCCTTTTAGGATGAGATTTCCTAAATCCAAATTATATGAAAGTATATTTACACCTATCGTAATTGGATTAATAGTCGGTTTTATTGCAGCTATCATGGGTATCGGCGGTGCATTCATTTTAGTGCCCGCAATGATTTACATTATTAAGATGCCGACAAAATTAGTGCCAGGAACCTCATTGTTTGTGACCATTTTTGTAAGTGTGATAGTTACATTTCTTCATTCAATTAATTATGGGTCAATTGATTTAATGTTAGTTTTAATGTTAGTTGTGGGATCAATAGTCGGAGTTCAAGTAGGTCAGAAGCTTGGGGAGCAGATTGACAGCTCTGGATTAAAAGCTTTGTTAGCAATTTTATTATTAATAGTCGGGATTGTAATAGCTTACGATACTTTTTTTGCTGAGGAGATTAAGAACGGAGTCACATCAGTAACTTCACCAGATTTAAATTTCTTCTCAAAGTTTATTAAGGAGTTTTCAGAGGATATGCCATTCTTCTATGGATTATTTTCAATCCTGTTTGCTGTTATTTTAGGAATAGGAGCTGCATTTATTAGAAGATCGATTTCAAAATTTAGAGAAAAATATTTTAAAAAGACAGTTAAACAATCTAAATAAAAAATTTTACATAGATCTCAATTGTTAAAATACTCACAATTCCTACAGTCAACATTGATGTAAATCCAACAATAAAAGGTTTATAACCCATATTTCTAATATCTTTTAAATTTGTAGATAAGCCTATTGCTGCCATAGCCATAGTCAAAAAAATTTTAGAAGAGGTTTTAATTGTATTTATGAAATCGATCCAATTATTATTATTTGAAAGAACTTCATCACCTACATTTCTTAAAATTATCATCCCAACAAAACCCAAAACAAAATATGGAAATATACTTAAAATAGAGTAACCTTTTTCTTTTGCTTGACCTCTATTATAAAGAAAAGCAAAAATAGGAATCATAACAATTAAAAAAGTATTTCTTATAAGCTTTGTAACTGTTGCAATATTTAAAGTCTCAGGACTATTAAACTGTTGTTCGTATATTAATCCTGCTGCAGCTACCTGTGAGGTTTCATGTATGGCAGTTCCTAAAAAGAGACCTGCAAATAATGAGTTTCCTTCAAAATAAAAATTTGCAAAGTAGGGGTATAACAATAATGATAGTATTCCGAATAAAGTAATGTTAGCAATTGCATAAGAAATTTCACTTTTATTAGCTTTGATTACTGGTGCGGTTGCCATGATCGCTGTAGTGCCACAAACAGTGCTACCAATTGATATTAAGTAGGCCATCCTTGTTGGTATTTGGAGCTTTTTAATTATGAGCTTTATTACTATTAAAACACTAACTATACAAATTACTATTAATGGAATTGCTACTTTTCCAAATTCTAAAAATTCAAAAGGTTTTAATTGTATTCCTAAGCAGATAATTCCAAGTTTTAAAATATAGTCTCTACTAAAATCTAATCCTTTTTGAAAACTTTCTCGAATTTTAAAAAAATTTCCAAAAAAAATTCCTAGTAGAATAGCTATCATCGCTGTAGAGATTGGGCTTTTGCTATATCCTAAAAGTTCAATACCAATAATATTATTAAAACCTTGAGAAAGAGAATAAAGAATAAATGCAAGTATAATACCTGGTATTAACACCAAGTAATCTTTTAAGACCATCTTTTATAAAGTGATTATGCGCTTCTATAAAGTTTAGTCATAACAAATTCCTTATGACCCAAAGCTTCTGCGCAAGTTAATCTTCCATTAGCAACTCTAAGAGTTGTCTCAATAAGTTTATCTCCCGCCTCTGATAAATTCATTTCTCTTGAAAGAATTTTTGATACATCGCAATCAATGTGTTCACCCATACTTTTAACGGTCAATGGATTAGCAGTTAATTTAACGACTGGTTCTATTGGATTTCCAACAATATTACCTTGCCCAGTTGGAAACAGATGAATATTAAAACCTGCTGCTGCTTGTAGTGTTACACACTCTGCTGCAGCTGAAGAAGTATCCATAAAGTATAATCCTTTACCTTTCTTTGGTTCCTCTGCTGGCTCTAAAACATCTATAAATTTACAATCACCAATTTTTTGAAAATTTCCGAACGCTTTTTCTTCAATAGTCGTTAAGCCTCCAGCAATGTTTCCAGCAGTTGGTTGACTTTCCGATAAATCATCCGTTGCTTCTTTTAGAATAAAATCATTATATGCGCTCCAAGTTTTCATAAATTTATCTGAAGCCTCTTTTGTTGCACCTCTAGTTGCACAAACTTTTTCAGCACCGGTTAGTTCTGAAGTTTCACCAAAACATAAATGAACACCAAGTGGCTCAAGTTTATCCATTAAGTTTCCAACTGTGGGATTTGACGCAAGACCTGAAGTAGTATCTGATTCTCCACATTTTACTGAAATCCATAAATCACTTATTGGACATTCCTCTCTTTGTTTTTCTGAAGCCCACATGACAAATTCTTGTGCTTTTTTGGAAGCTTTCATAACTGTTCCAATATCACCTGTTCGTTCAATATGAAAACCTTCCACAGGTTTTCCAGTTTTTGCTATTCCATCTACAATTCTTTTAGTCCATTTTGGTTCAATACCAATTACAATCACAGCAGCAACATTTGGATTGCTTCCTGTACCTATCATTGTTCTAAAGTGTAATTCTAAATCCGCTCCAAATTGTAATCGTCCATATGAATGAGGTAATGCGATAGTTCCTTTTATATTGTTTGCAACTGCTTCTGCGCAAGCATTTGAAATATCATCTACTGGTAAAATAATTACGTGATTTCTAGTTCCCGCTCTTCCATTTTCTCTTTTGTAACCTAAAAAACTTTTTGGAATTTCCATCAATTTACCACTTTTTTGTTTTTACGTTATGAACATGTACATGCTCACCTTTTTTTATGGATTTAACAACTTTTCCTATGTCGTGACCATATTTTAAAATTGTGTCTCCTTCTTTTAAGTCCGTCATAGCAATTTTATGACCCAATGGTATTTCATCCATTGATTGAATATCTGTTGAGCTATCATCCTCCATAATCCAGCATTTACAGTCTTGTTTTGGTGTTATTTTTTCGATTACTACAACCCCTACATTATCCTTTTTATCGTGAATTATGATGTCAGTAGCCATTATATCGTGTCGATTTGTTTGTTTGAATTTTCAAAAATCTTATATATTAATCGCGACAATTAAGAAATAGTTTTATAAAAAAAATTATTACATTTGCTAGATTAGAAAGGTTCTATTAATGACTAAAATGACAACAGAGGAAGCTTTTGTAAAAGTTTTACAAATGCACGGCATCGAACATGCTTTTGGAATAATAGGTTCAGCATTCATGCCTATCTCTGATATTTTTCCTGATGCAGGTATTACTTTTTGGGACGTAGCTCATGAAACAAATGGTGGATTAATCGCTGATGGTTATACAAGATCTACAGGTAAAATGTCTATGGTCATTGCACAAAACGGGCCAGGTATCACTGGATTAGTAACCCCGATTAAAACTGCTTACTGGAACCATACACCATTATTATTAGTAACACCTCAGGCGGCAAATAAGACTATGGGTCAAGGAGGTTTTCAAGAAGTAGAGCAAATGAATTTATTTAAAGATATGGTTTGTTACCAAGAAGAGGTTAGAGACCCATCAAGAATGGCTGAAGTTTTAAATAGAGTAATTGAAAAAGCAATAAGAGGTTCAGCGCCGGCACAAATTAATGTTCCGAGAGATTATTGGACTCAAGTTATCGATATTGAATTACCACCAATAGTAAGATTAGAGAGACAAGGTGGAGGAGCAGAGGCTATAGATAAAGCTGCAAAACTTTTATCAAATGCAAAGTTTCCAGTTATTTTATCTGGTGCAGGAGTTGTAATTGGTGGTGCAATTGAAGAGACAAAAAAACTTGCAGAAAAATTAGACTCTCCAGTTTGTTCTGGCTATCAGCACAATGATAGTTTTCCAGGAAGTCATCCATTGGCTGTAGGACCTTTAGGATATAATGGGTCAAAAGCTGCTATGGAATTAATTTCAAAAGCAGACGTTGTTTTAGCTTTAGGAACAAGACTAAATCCATTTTCGACACTTCCAGGGTATGGTATAGATTATTGGCCTAAGAAAGCTAGCATAATCCAAGTTGATATCAATCCTGATAGAATTGGTTTAACTAAAAAAGTTACTGTTGGAATAAGCGGAGATGCAAAATTAGTTGCTCAACAAATATTTGATAAATTATCATCTAATGCAGGTGATATAGATAGACAAAAAAGAAAAGACTTAATTCATCAAACAAAATCTGCATGGTTACAAAAATTATCTAGTCTTGATCATGAAGATGATGATGAAGGAACAGTCTGGAACAAAGAAGCAAGAGAGAGAGATAAAGATAGAATGTCACCAAGACAAGCTTGGAGAGCAATTCAAGCTGGAATGCCTGAAGATGTAATTATCTCAAGTGATATTGGAAATAATTGTGCAATAGGAAATGCCTATCCAACTTTTGAAAAACCAAGAAAATATTTAGCACCTGGTTTGTTTGGTCCATGTGGTTATGGTTTTCCATCAATACTTGGAGCAAAAATTGGATGTCCAGATACACCTGTAATTGGTTTTGCGGGAGATGGAGCTTTTGGAATTAGCATGAATGAGATGAGTTCGTGTGCTCGTGAGGAGTGGCCAGCAATTACAATGGTTATTTTTAGAAATTATCAATGGGGTGCTGAAAAAAGAAATACAACTCTTTGGTTTGATAATAATTTCGTCGGAACTGAATTGGATCCTGAGTTAAGTTATGCGAAGGTAGCTGATGCTTGTGGTTTAAAAGGAGTAACAGTTAAATCAATGGAGGAAACAACTGCTGCAATCAAGCAATCTTGTGAGGATCAAAAGAAAGGTATCACAACATTTATAGAAGTAATTTTAAACCAAGAACTTGGTGAACCATTTAGAAGAGATGCGATGAAAAAGCCTGTAAGGGTGGCTGGTATTAAAAAAGAGGATATGAAAAAGCAGCCTTCTTTGAATTCTTAATGTAAATCCATAGGCCAGTTATCTTTACCATTATATCGATCTAACTCTTTTTTTGTTATTGGTCTGAACAAAACCCAAGCAATAACAATTACTAAAGATAATAATATTAATGTTTTCATTTTTTATCTTATTATTGTCTTAACAGAACCGAGCTTATCGATTTTACCTTTATAAAGACCTTTACCTATTGGAACAACTCCTACAGTTGAACCAGTAAATACATAAAAATTTTTATTCAAATTAACTTTATCTTTTTTTAATTTGTTTAAGACAAACCTTAATGAGTTTAATGGATTAATAAAAACTGCACTAGTATTACCATTAATATTTTGCTTTGTTTTTTGGTTTGAAATATTTGTTTTTAAATTTCCGATATTAATTTTTCTATATTTTTTCTTTTGACCTATTAAAAATTTTACATTAGCTCCAAAATCACTACATAAATCTCCAAAAGAACTTATTCCTTTTTTTCTTTGTCTATAACCAACGATTTCTATACAAGGAGCCATATGAGAAATAAATTTAGAAATATTCTTCATCGTAATTGTACCCTTTGAATTAAAAAAAGATCTTTTAATTAGATAACAAACTTCTAACTCAATGCCAAAAGTAGTTTTACTAATCTTGACACTTTTACCACTTTTCAAAAAATTATTTTTATAAACCGATGCATAAAATGGCTCTTTTTCCTTTAACTTTTTCATTACCGGAATTCCAGTTCCTCCAGCTTTGTAACCAATTATAGGTTTTTTAACTTTATTCTCACAAAGCATTCTAAATTTGTTTGCCTCAGTCAGTTTTTTTGTAAATCTTCTAGGCAATGGTGCGATAATTTTATTTTTCAGAAAAGCTTTTACTAATTTATTTGAAGTTCTTTCTATTAATGTGCTCATATTTTTGAATTATTTTTTTTTATTTAACTAATAAACTATATTTTATGATCCAAAGTTTATCAAACTAAAACCAGCAATAAAGAAGACTATCAACCACACCAAACCTTTTATTAAAAAAAAAGTAAATCCTCCAACTAGAATATATTTACCCCATTTATTTTTTGACAGAAAATTTTTAAGCTTAGTCATCATTTAGATAAATCTTGCTAATTCAATAAAGACATTGGATCAAGTCTAGTTTGAAACCAATTTACCCTAAAATCTAGGTGTGGGCCTGTAGATCTTCCTGTAGACCCAACCGTGCCTATAATATCTCCTTGATTAATTTGATCACCAACAGATACCATCACATTTTCTAGATGAGAATAAATTGTTGAAATCCCGTGTCCATGATCCATTATAATTGTACCACCAGTATAATAGAGATCATCCTCGGCCATCGTCACAACTCCAGATGCTGATGATTTTATCATAGTTCCTTTTTTTGCCGCTATATCAATTCCATAGTGAGGCCACTTTGGTTTACCATTTAAAATTCTCTGGCTTCCGTAAACACCACTTATAATTCCCTTTACAGGCATAATGAATTGGTTTTTAAAAAAAGGTAAATCAGAATTGATTGCTCTAGCTTTTCCAATTCTATTGTTTTCTTCTTTTATTCTTTTGTAAACTGACTCAGGTGGTGTAACTTTACTTTCTTCTAAGCCATCTATTCTCTGAATGTTGTATTTTCTTTTAAGAACTTTTTTAATTATTTTTTCACTCTTTCCATTTGTTATTTTAGTAATAATTAAATCAAATTTTCTATCTCTATCAATACCAAAAGCAAAATAACCATCTTTAGAAACTTTCACTTCTTTTTTATCTATAATTATTTTAGAAGAGGGGTCAGTTATTCCTATGATATAATGACCCTGTAAAAATTTTCCTTTAAATTCGATAGCATTTGAATAAGTTGAAATAAAAAAGATTATTAAAAAAAATAATCTTGGTATTATTTTGCAGTCCATCCGCCATCAACTAATAAAGAGGTTCCAGTAATCATTGACGCTGCATCAGATGCAAGAAATACAGCTGCACTTGCTACATCTGAAAGTTCAGCAAATTTTCCCAATGGAATATTACCCAAAACCTCTTTTTTAAACTTTTTACTTTTCAAAAATTTACTTGTCATTGGAGTAACAACAAAAGTTGGGCAAACAGTATTTACCCTTATGTTATATTTAGCTAGATCAATCGACATTCCTTTTGTTAAGCCTTCTAAGCCAAATTTTGTCATATTATAAACACTTCTAATAGGACCACCAACATGTCCCATTTGAGAAGACATATTTACAATTGCGCCGCCAATTTTTTTTCTATTTTTGAACTTAATCATTTTTAAAGCACATAATTGAGCAAGATTAAAAGTTGCCATTGTGTTTATCTTAACCAAATACTCCATATTTTTTGTTTTAACTTTGGTAAAATGTTCTGGAATATTATTGCCTGCATTGTTAATTAGTATGTCTATTTTCGTCTGCTTATTAATTATTTCTTTAATTTGATTGTAATTTGTGATGTCACATACATATGATTTACATTTAGACTTTATTTTTTTAATCTTTTTTGAAACTTCATCTAAATCTTTTTTTGTTCTACTTATGATGATCAAATTCGCACCAGCTTCAGCAAGCGCTATAGCACATGCTCTACCAAGTCCTTTTCCAGCTCCAGTTACTACTGCAGTTTTATTCTTTAAATTGTAGTTTTTCAGATACATCATAAAAATAATATTTTAATATCAGTATAAATCAATTCAATAGCAACAATTAAAATTGCCAATAATCCTGCCCAAGCAATCCATTTATATTTTTTTATCCAATTTGATATTAATGTTGCTGCTGTTGCCATCAGTACAATTGATAAAACAAGACCAAAAATTAATAAGTAATAATGGTCCCCCGCTGCTCCTGCAACTCCTAAAACATTATCTAAACTCATGGTAAAATCAGCTAATAAGATTGTCCAAATAGCTTTAAGGAAACTGGAATTATCTACCTTTATATCACTTTCGTGATCAGAACCTTTAATGACATCTACATAAAGTTTGTAGACAATATAGAGAAGAAGAATACCTCCAATCAACCTTAAACCTGTAATTTGTAATAAATAAGCAGTCAATAAAGTTAAGATTATCCTTAAGACAACTGCTCCACCTATTCCCCAAAAAATAATTTTTCGTCTTTGTTCTAAAGGAAATTTTGATGCAACCATTCCAATTATGATTGCATTATCTCCTGCTAAAACAAGATCAATTAAAATGATTTGTGTTAAAATTGTAATTTGTTCTGGATTAATAAAATCAGTGGGCATTAACTTCTAAGTATCATATCAGCACCTTTTTCGGCAATCATAATTGTAGGTGCATTAGTATTACCCGAAGTTATATTAGGCATTATTGAGGCATCAATTACTCTTAAACTATTTAAACCCTTTACTTTAAGAGTTTCATCAACTACTGCCATATCATCTTGTCCCATTTTACATGTACCAACTGGATGAAAAATAGTTTGCGCATAATTTGATCCAGCTTTTACAAGTTCTTCATCGTCATTAATATCAATACCAGGTCTATATTCCTCTGGTTTATATTTTTTAAAAGTTTCTGACTCCATTACTATTTTCCTTGTAAGTTTCAAACCTTTTGCAGCAACCATACGATCATGGTCAGTTGAAAGATAGTTGAGTTTTACTTTTGCATAAATTCTTGAGTCTTTATTAATAATATTTACGTGACCTCTACTTGTTGGTCTAATATTTGAAACAGTGGGTGTGAACGCATGAAAGTCATGGTTTTTTGTAGCACCTAAAGTGTCCATACTCATTGGTTGCACGTGCCATTGAAGATCTGGCAATTCTAAAGAAGGATCACTCTTTGCAAACATACACATTTGACTAGCGCCCATTGTCATTGGTCCACTCCTATTAAAAACATATTCTAGACCAATCATTAACTTACCAAATAAACTATTAACTTTTTTATTTAATGATTTAAGTCCATTAACTTTGTAAATTGGTCTGAACATTAAATGATCTTGTAAATTTTCTCCTACTCCCTTTAGTTCATGCACCATAGTTA
Source organism: uncultured Pelagibacteraceae bacterium (assembly GCA_902568855.1). Classification (GTDB taxonomy): domain Bacteria; phylum Pseudomonadota; class Alphaproteobacteria; order Pelagibacterales; family Pelagibacteraceae; genus Pelagibacter. Next base: position 10,583 of record CACFSB010000010.1, read on the forward strand.
CACCAAGGTCTTTTAATTTTTCTGAATTTCCTATCCCTGAAGTTTGTAAAATCTGAGGTGATCCAATTGACCCAGATGAGAGTATTATTTCTTTGTTAGCTGCAACCTTTTTCAGAGCATTTTCTTGCCAGTACTCAATATTTTTAGCAGTTTTATTTTCGAAATTTATTTTTTTTACATGAGCATGAGTAATAATCTTTAAATTTTTTCTATTTTTAATTGGGTTTAAATATCCAACTGCAGTACTACACCTAAATCCATCTTTCTCAGTTACTTGAAAGTATCCACACCCATGATTATCACCAGTATTAAAATCTTTCGTTTTTGGAATACCAAATTCTTCTGCTGCATTTTGAAATTCATTTAACAGCGGTAATTGAATTCTTTGATCTGAAACAGACAAAGGCCCTCCAACACCATGGTAATCATCTTTACCACGTTCTTGATCTTCAGCTTTGATAAAGTAAGGTAGAACATCATCCCAACCCCAACCAGTATTACCCAGTTGACGCCAAACATCATAATCTCTACTTTGACCTCTTATATATAGCAAACCATTAATAGCTGAGCTTCCTCCTAAAGTTTTCCCTCTAGGATAACGAATTGATCGATTATTCATTGTTTCATCAGGTTCAGTTTTGTAACACCAATCAACTGAAGGATTATGCATAGTTTTAAAATAACCAACTGGTATGTGTATCCAAGGATAATTATCTTTACCGCCAGCCTCAATTAAGAGAACTTTATTTTTTGGATTTTCAGATAATCTATTAGCCAAAACACATCCAGCAGATCCAGCTCCTAAAATTATAAAATCAAAGTTTTCCATCTATAGTTGAAAAGTTATTTTTATAAATCTCATTTGTTCATCTTTACACTCATATTAATCAATTGTCACTTGTACGACCTTTGTTTTTCTGATTGTATGTTGTCGTTAAATTTAACTAACAAGAGGAAATATAATGAAAAAAATCATTTCAATGTTGTTTGCAACTGTTTTGGTACTTGGATTTGTATCTAGTGCTAATGCTGCAAAAACACTAAAATGTCAGACAGTTCTTAACACTAAAGCTGATGAAGTTAAAATGTTAAAGGACTTTACTGATACAGTAACAGAACTTACATCTGGTTCGTTAAAATTTGAAATTTTACCAGCAGGTGCAGTTGTGGGAGTTAAAGAAACTCTAGATGCTGTTGATAAAGGATTGATTGATTGTGGTTTCGCATGGACACACTATTGGTCAGGTGATCACCCTGCTGCTATGTTATTTGGTTCGCCAGTTGCTGGTGGTGGAGTTGGTATCGACAACTTAGCGTTTCTATCATGGTTTCAATATGGTGGTGGTAAAGAATTATACGATCAACTTTGGAAAGAAATGGGAAGAGATATCAAAGGATTTATGCTTCAACCAGTTGGTCCAGAAGCTTTAGGTTGGTTTCCAAAACCAATTAAAGATATGGCTGACTTTAGAAAATATAAGTTCAGAACTCCCCCAGGAATTCCAGGACAAACATACAAAGACATTGGTATAGCATCTGTTGCAATGGGTGGTGGAGATATTCTACCAGCGCTTGAGGCAGGAACTATTGATGCTGCTGAGTGGTGTTGTCCTAAACCAGACTTAACATTTGGTTTCCAAAAAGTATTAAAGCACTATTACCTACAAGGTTTACACCAAGTAGTAGTAAATGCTGACTTTTACATTACTGGAAAAACTTATAATGCTATGAGTGCTCATGAGAAAAAGTCTCTTGAAGTTGCAGCTAATGCTTCATTAGCTAAATCTTTAAGTTACAGAATCTATGAAAATGGAAAAGCATTACAAGAACTTACTACTAAACATGGGGTAAAATTAGAAGATACTCCATCAGACTACTTTACAGAGTACATGGCAGCTGCAAAAGCTACATTGAATAAAAACGCAGAGAAGAACAAATTCTTCAATGAAGTTTATACTTCAATGAAAAACTTTGCTGATGTTGCTGTTCCTTTCTGGAGCGGTGCTCAAATGTCTAATGCGAAGCTAGGAATGGCTCACGCTGCAACATTAAAGTAATCAGTAATTAATCTTGATTTTTTAGAGCGGACTTTTACAGTCCGCTCTAATTTTTTTAACTAGAATTTTATGTCAGAAGAACCTGGTAAACTAGATATCTCAGATGAAATGATTGCCGAAAGGCGAGGTGGATCAGGAAAAATGCCAACTGATATGCCATCATGGATGGCAAAATCTATTATTAATATTGATAAATTTAGTAAGTGGATTGGTAATATTGTTTGTTGGATATTGATGCCACTAATATTTGCAATGACTTATGAAGTTCTTGCAAGAAAACTATTTTTAGCACCCACAATTTGGGCTTATGACATTAGCCGTTTCCTTTACGGAGCGTTGTTTATGTTAGGAGCTGGTTACGCGCTTTCTCGAGGTGTACACATCAGAGCAGATTTTTTATATAGAAATTTCAAAACAAAAACTCAAGGTTTGATAGATTTTTGGCTATATCTATTATTTTATTTTCCTGGTCTTTTGGTTTTTCTTTATATGACAATTGGGTTTGTAGAAGAGTCTATTAGAAGAGGTGAAAGAGGTATGGATACCACATGGATGCCTTTCATGTGGCCTATAAAAACTTGTTTATTAGTCGGAATTATTTTTTTAATTATTCAAGGTTTCTCAGAATTACTTAAAAGTTACTGGGCAGCTAAAAAAGGTGAGTGGCCAGGAGAGGATAAAAAATAATGATAGCTGAGTTAATTGATCCAGCAATTTTAGGTTTTATTCTCGTTGGTGTAATGCTTTTTGCAATTTTTGTAGGATTTCCGATTTCATTTACTCTGATATTTTTAGGATTTGTTTTTGGATACCTTGGTTTTGGAAAATTAGTTTTTTATTTGATGACACTTCAATTTTCCATGGTAATGACTGAGCAAACTCTTGCCGCCGTGCCACTCTTTGTGTTTATGGGGATAATGATGGAACAAGCTGGATTAATGGAAAGATTATTTTCAGCTTTTCAATTAATGTTAGCAAAAGTTAAGGGTTCGCTATATTACGCAGTTTTGTTTGTCTCAGTAATTTTTGCTGCAGCCACAGGTATTGTAGGTGCATCAGTAACTATTCTTGGCATCATGGCTGCTAAATCAATGAATAGATCAGGTTATGACGTTAAGCTAGCAGCAGGTACGATCACTGCAGGTGGAACCCTGGGTATTTTAATTCCTCCAAGCATTATGCTTGTTGTCATGGGTCCTATAATGGAAATCCCAGTTATAGATTTATTTGCTGCTGCAATCTTACCAGGAATACTTCTTGCAAGTTTATATGCAGCTTACACAACAATAAGATGTATGATTAATCCCAAGTTAGGACCGGTATTACCCGATGATATGAGAGCTGCCAGTATGAAAGAAGTTTGGGTCGAGTTTTTCCTTGGCTTGGTTCCTCCTGCGGCCTTAGTTTTTGCAGCTTTGGGAAGTATATTATTTGGATTTGCAACTCCAACAGAGGCAGCAGGCTGTGGAGCTATGGGAGCATTACTTCTCTCTCTAGCTTATAAAAAATTATCACTGTCTAAATTACAAGAAGCTTTGGTAAAAACTTTAGAAATAACAGCTTTAATTATGGTTTTAGTTGCAGCTTCAAATTTCTTTGGTGCAGTTTTTGCAAGACTAGGAACACCAACTTTGCTAACTGAATTTTTATTAGGACTAGAAATGAACAAGTATTTAATTCTAGCAATGATAATGGTTATGATCTTTTTATTAGGCTGGCCATTAGAATGGGTTCCTATTGTAATGATAATAGTCCCAATTATCTTACCTTTGGTGGAAGCATTAGGATTTAATTTAACTTGGTTTGCAATATTAGTTGCAGTGAATCTACAAACCGCCTGGCTATCTCCACCAGTAGCTTTATCAGCGTATTTTTTAAAAGGAGTTGTTCCAGAATGGGATCTTAAAGACATCTATTATGGAATGATGCAATTTATGGTCTTACAAGTCATTGGTCTAGTATTAATTATAATATTTCCTAAAATTGCTCTTTGGTTACCAACTCTCTTATATGGACAGTAGAAACTTTAAGTTTTATATTGACTAAGTGAGTCCTCAAAATTTAAAAAAAAATCTTACTAATTGGGATTTAGTTTCAGTTAATCCCAATGATAAAAATTGGGATTGGAAAGTCTTATTTTGTTTTTGGGGAGTAAATATTCAGAGTGTTATAGGTTTTTCATTAATCACCTCTTTATATGTAATCTATAATCTTAATACTTTTGTTGTATTTTTTGGAACAATATTTGGAACTCTTCTAGTCTATCTATTTTCAAACTTAATTGGAAAACCTTCTCAAAAATATGGACTACCCTTTGTTGTTTTATTACGACCCTCGTTAGGTATTATTGGAGCAAAATACTTTGGTTTACTGAGATTTTTGGTTGGTATTTTTCTGTTTGGTATTCAAACGTATTTTTTATCAAAAGCATTTAGTTATTTGATCAGAATAGCAATTTTTTCTATAGAACCTGCAATACTTGATCAACAAATATTACTTTTATTCTTTTTGGGAATGAACTTAATTGATTGGATTGCAATTATCATAGCAATAATTTTCCAAGGATTTTTATTTAGTGTTGGAATGAACATGAATAAAAAGATTATTATTTTTTCAGCAATTACAGTTTATCTTGGAATTTTATTGTTTTTTTTATCTGTATTACTCAGTGATGTTAAATTTACCTCAAATGCATTTTTAAATTTATTAAATACAGAAAATTTTATGAATAAGAATAATTTTGTGCCATTAATAACAGTTACAAGCACGGTATTTGCATATTTTTCAATTATAATTTTAAGTTTTGGGGATTTTTCAAGGTATGTAAAAAGTGAGAGCCAGCTCAAAAAAGGAAATCTAACTTTAATATTAAATTTGATAATTTTTTCCTTTGCTGCTTTATTTATAGTTTCAGGAATGGATGCCTTTTTAAAACAAGATCCAGAAAATCTTTCTAGAATATTGACGAATCCTACAGATATTCTTGGAAAGATCGATAATTTATTTCTAATTGTTTTAGCTTTAATTTTTATAATTATTGCCTCTGCTTCAACAAATTTAATAGCAAACTTTATTCCATCTCAATATACTTTAATTAATTTTTTACCTTTTTCTTTAACTGTTAAAAGTGCTGGTTTTATAATCACTATCATAGGCTTTATTATAGGAGTATTTTGGTTAACTTTCTTAAGTCAAGTTGGTGCTTTATCTTTTATTGATACCTTTGGAGCTTTTTTTGGACCTCTTTTTGGAATAATGATTTTTGATTTTTACTATATTCAAAAGGGTAAATTAAATAATAAAGATATTTATTCTTTGGAGAACAATGGAATTTATTATTACAGTAGTGGATGGCATATAAAAGCAGTTTACTCTGTGATTTTGGGTTTTATTTTTTCAGCTTCAACTATTTGGAATACTAATTTAATGTTCCTTCAATCATTTTCTTGGATTATAGGAGCTTTTGTAGCAGCTTTTACTTATTATTTATTAACACGAAAATAAAAAAATGGAAAAAATTACATTCGATTTTAAGGATAGAACGGCAATCGTAACAGGTGGTGCTCAAGGTTTTGGTTTTGATATTACTAAACGTTTTTTAAAATCAGGTGCAAAGGTGATCATATGGGATAACGACTCAAAAGCTATAGAATCAGCCATTAAAGAAATTGATAATCCAAATTTGAGCTCCAATACTGTCGATGTATCTAATTACAATGAAGTTGAAAAAAATGTTAAGCAGATTACAAAAAATTCTAATATTGATATTTTAATAAACAATGCAGGCATAACTGGTCCCACAGCTACTCTGTGGGAATATGACATTGAGATGTGGAAAAAGGTTGTGGAAATCAATATAATGGGAACATTTAATTGTTGCAGGTCAATCGTGCCAAACATGATCAAAAATAATTATGGTAGAATTGTAAATGTAGCCTCTGTAGCTGGAAAAGATGGAAATGCTAATGCTAGTGCATATAGTGTAGGAAAAGCAGGCGCAATAGGTCTAACTAAATCATTGGGTAAAGAGCTTGCAGATAAAAATATAGCTGTAAATGCAGTCACTCCAGCGGGCGCAAAGACTAGAATTTTAGATCAAATGACCAAAGAGCATGTTCAAAAAATGCTATCAAAAGTACCTAGAGGAAGATTTCTTGAAGTTGAAGAGTTTACCTCATTAATTTGTTGGCTTTCTTCTGATGAAAACACTTTTTCAACAGCAGCAGTCTTTGATATTAGTGGTGGTCGCTCTACTTATTAACTTCTTGGTTTTTGTTCAACTATTTTGATATTATTAATTTTAGCTCTACTAAACTTGATGTCTTTGGACATAACTGGTGCAAAAATCATTATAGACCAGTAAATTAAGAGTATAAAAGCGGATATTGTCTTCATATTATTTATATAGATCCGAATGTTGAATTTTGAATGTTTAAATTTTGTCTAAATAATGTATTAAGAATTTTTTTTAATTTTTTATGAAAATTTTATTAAATATTTTAATCATCACAATTTTATCTATTAACTTATCTTTAGCAGATGAGTTACGAGTCTTTAATTTTACAGAAACAGAGCTCGCAGAACTTAAAGTTAGAAAGGTAAGAGGGGCTGATAATAAGACACTTTATACCGTTGGAACTAATGATAACGGAAATTATTTGAAATCGGTTGCTAATAATGCTGCATCTGGCCTTGGAAAAGAGATCAAGATAGACTTAGATAAGACCCCGTTTATAAACATAACTTGGAAAATTGAGAAAGATCTATCAGGAATTAAAGAAAATACGAAAAAAGGGCATGATTTTGCTGCCAGAGTTTTTGTGATTAAAAAAACTGGAGCTACACCACTATCAAATAGAGCAATTAATTATGTTTTTTCGAGTAATAATGAAGTTGGGGCAAATTTCCCAAGTCCATATACAAAAAAATCGATAGACAATGTTTTAGCTAGCACAAAAGATAATTTAAATGAATGGGTAACAGTTAAAGCTAATGTTAAAGAGGACTTTAAAAGATTACACGATCTAGATGTTAAAGAGCTTGATGGAATTGCTATTATGTCTGATACTGATAACTCAAAGATGAAATCTATAGCTTATTTTCAAAATATATATTTTTCATCTCAATAATCAGAATTTAAGATATTTTTTAAGATAAATATTAAATAAAGAAAGAATAACAGCTACTACAACATCTTCTAAAGGACTTGCTTGTGGATAACCAAAGTTCCATGCGGTAACCATCACTAACCAAATTACAAATATATTCATTAAATACTTATACCTTAGTTTCTATTAAATAGTTTACTTTTTTGATATAATTATATTATGCATGAAAATTTTTTTCATACTTTAAAAGTTTACTATGAAGATACTGATGCTGGAGGTGTCGTATATTATGCTAATTATTTAAAGTTTTTAGAGAGAGCCAGAACAGAAGCTCTTCATTCAATTGGGTTCAGTAACCAAAAAGTGAAAAAAGATTTTGGCTCACTAATCATAGTAAAAGCTTGCAACATTGAATATAAAAAACCTGCAAGTCTTGAAGATGAACTAACTATAAGATCTTTTGTTAAATCTATCACTAAAACATCTTTTTTTATGAATCAAATAATTACTAAAGGTGATGACACTATAGTTGAAGCACAAGTTCATTTAGTCTTTGTTAATGATTTAGGTAAACCAGTAAAAATACCTAATGAAATTTACTCAAAATTTAAACCCTATTTTTGTGATACTATTAAAATTTAGCTATTTTCTTTGCCTTAATAAGTAATTGGTTAATCATAGGAGTCGTCACTAATTTTGTATTTACGTTTCTTGGGCTTGGGTGATAACAAGCAATTAAAACTTTATTATCTGGCAATAAATATTTGTTTCCGTGTTTAAATTCAAATTTTTTTTGAATCATAAATTTTTTTTTATAAATTTTTAAACAATTATCAAATGCAACTTTACCAAGAGTTATGATCACTTTAAGATTTTTTAAATTTTCAATTTCATTTTCAAAATAATTTGAACAGCGATTTAATTCTTTACTTTCTGGTTTATCACCTGGAGGAACACATTTAAGAATATTAGTTATGTAAGTATCATGTAATTTCAAATTATCATTTGCTTTCTCTGAAAAATCTTGATTTGAAATTCCTGTTAAAAATAAACTCTTAAATAAAAAATTTCCTGATTTATCTCCTGTGAATGCCCTTCCGGTTCTTGTTCCACCATGAGCTGCAGGAGCAAGACCTAAAATCATCAATTTTGCTTTATTGTCTCCAAAGCCAGGGACTGGTTTTCCCCAGTATTTCTCATTCTTATTTTGTTTTCTTTTTTGTATTGAAATTTTTTTGATAAAACTAACAAGTCTTGGACATTTTTTACATTTAATAATTGTATTATTTATTTTTTTTAATTTAATAGTCATCAATGAAATTTATAAAATTTTTTTTTATTATTTTTATAACTTTCCCCTCATCGATTAAAGCAGATTTAAATAAAGAATTATCTTTAGAACTAAAAAAAGGTGGTAAACTTATATTTATTAGGCATGCATATGCACCAGGTGGTGGAGATCCTGAAAATTTTGATATTAATAACTGTGATACCCAAAGAAATTTAAGTGAGGAAGGAAGAAACCAAGCCAAAAAAATTGGAGATTTTTTTAAAGATAATGATGTTCAAATTTTCAAAGTTTTCTCAAGTGAATGGTGTCGCTGTAAAGAGACTGCTAAATTAGCTTTTATAAATTTCGAAACAAAAGATTTCTTAAATTCCTTTTTTAGCGCAAAGTTTGCCAATAATAAAAACAAACAAATGTTAGATTTGAAAAATTATGTTAAAAAATTCAAAGGTAATGAAAATTTAATTTTTGTGACACATTATGTAGTAATATCTGAAGCTTTAGATTATGCTCCTTCATCGGGCGAAATAGTTATTGCAGATAAGAATTTTAATAAAATTGGTAGTATAGAAATAGATTTTTAATATTATGTCATCAAAGCGAGCAATGAAACAAGCCCAAAAACAAGCTTACGCCAAACATAGAAGCAACATTACTAATAATAGATTTGGAAATAAAAAAAAAAATTTCTCCAAGAAAAATAAAAAAAGTTAACTTTCTTTTTTAAATTTCTCAATTTTTTTACAAGAAGAAATTTTAGATATTCCTTCTTCATCATTAAGAACAGTTTTCATGAAAATCTCTTGTTTGTCTTTTTCAAAAAGAATTTGAGTATAAAATTGAGGATATCCGTGTTTATGAGTGAGTATTTTACCGTTTTCTTCATAAATATTTCGAACATAAGAGTTTGATTTTTTAGTACTTAAATCAGTTAGTCGATATTTTTGATATGTTTTTTCCTTATAAACATAATTTCTAGTCATGATTAATTCGTCTAGATTTAAGATATACTCATTTTTTAAAAATTCATCTTGTTTATCATCACATTTACTCATAATGATTATTTCTGATTTAAGATGTTGGAAGGGAAAAATTATTAATAAAAGAGAAATTAAAAATCTAATTTCTTTCATCTTTTTCAGCAAAAAATAAACCAATTAAAAGTAAAGCTGTCCAACCAAGTCCTATTAATCCTTTAATAATATTAGTGTCAGCACTCCATAAATCAAGGAACAATGCTCCGAAAATAAGACCTAGAATGTATACAATAATTACAATTGTAGTTTTACTCATCTAATAATTTTTTTTTGAAAAGAGAGATACCATTTTCAATTTTATAAGTATAGGACTCTTTAAAACTCTCTAACTGCCAACCAGCTAATCTTTTCTGAATAATTTCAAGATTTTCATTTTTCCAATCGTCAGTTGTAGACTCTATTTTCCAGGTTTTTTTTTCTTCGTTAGTTCTTCCACACCCATAGCAATAACCAGTTTTTGGATCAGTTTTGCAAATACTTATACACGGAGAAACAACCATAATAATATTATAGAGTAAAAATTACATTATTTACAATAATTGTCGTTGGACAAATAGTTTCAATCATATATAAAACCCCTTGAATTTGTGGGGCGATGGCGGAATTGGTAGACGCGTCGGTCTTAGGAACCGATAGAGCAATCTGTGAAGGTTCGAGTCCTTTTCGCCCTACCATTAATGTATTATGAAAGTTACAGTAGAAAATAAAAAAGGTCTTAATAAAGATATAAAAGTTTTCATCGATAAAAAAACTATGAATTCTTATATGGATGAAAAATATGAAGAAATAAAAGGCACTGTAAATCTAAAAGGTTTTAGACCAGGTAAAGTTCCAGTAGAAGTTTTAAAAAGACAGTTTGGGAAAGCAGTATTTAGCGAAGTTTTAGACAAAGTTTTAAAAGACACAACTACAAAAGCTTTAGAGGAAAATAAAATAAAACCAGCAGGACAACCAAAATTGGATCTCAAAACTTATGGTGAAGATAAAGATCTAGAATATATAATTTCCGTCACAGAGTTTCCTAAAGTTGAATTAAAATCTATAGAAAATATTAAATTTGATGAATACACGGTTAAAATTGACGAGAGCGAAACTGAAAAAAGAATTAAAGAAATAGCTAAAAATACACCAAGCTTTAAAGATGCTCCACCTGAAACAAAAGCAAAAGAGGGTGATTTAGTTTCTTTTGACTATACAGCTACCGTTGATGAAAAATCATTTAAAGGAGGGGAAGGAAAAAATACACAATTAACCTTAGGTAAAGATTTATTTTTAAAAGGTTTTGATAAACAATTGGTAGGTGTAAAAAAAGATGATCAAAAAGTTGTTGAAGCTATTCTTCCTGAAAATTTTCCTGAAAAAGAGTTAGTAAATAAAAAAGCAAAATTTAATTGTAAAATATTATCGGTAAAAATTTCAGAGGAAGTAAAAATAGATGACCAATTTGCAAAAAATCTGGGAGCGAAAGATTTGAAAGATTTAAAAACTTTGATTTCAAAGCAAATAAATGATGAATATAAGAATTCACTTGACAGATTGTCAAAAAATCAAATTCTTAAAGAATTAGAGAAATTTAAAGTAGATGAAATCCCACAAAATTTAGTCGATGAAGAAGTGAAAGTTCTATCTCAAGGAATGACAGATAAAGATAAAAAAAAGAGTCAAGATAATTTTGAAGAAATAGCAAAAAAAAGAATTAAAGTTGGTTTAATATTAAATGAATTTGGTGAGCAAAATCAGATAAAAGTATCAGAACAAGAATTACAGGCTGAAGTTCAAAAACAGATAAGAATGATGCCTGGTCAAGAAAAAATGGTAATGGATTTTTATCAAAAAAATCAATCAGCATTAGCTAGTTTAAGAGGGACAGTTTATGAGGAAAAAATTTTAAATCTTGTTAAACAGAAAGCTAAGTCTAATAAAAAAGAGGTTTCGAAAGAGGAAGCCGAAAAAATATTAAAACAATCTCAAAATCAAGATGAGGGAACAAAACAAGCCTCAAAGAAAAAAGTTGAGACTAAAAAAAAAGAAGTAAAAAAAACTACGCCAAAAACTAAGTCTCCTGCCAAAAAAACAAAAAAAGTTAGCAAAAAGTAA
>CACFSB010000011.1 GCA_902568855.1 uncultured Pelagibacteraceae bacterium
ATTAGCAAAACAATAAATACTTCTAAAGTAATCAGATATTTAAAATCGAATTTTTTTGTTTTTTTAAAAAAAATTAAATAAATAAAAAGTAAATCAATTGATATTAATAAATAAACGAATAAGTACTTTGATAGAAAACCCAAAGCACCAAATAACCCAACTAAAACACAGTCTAAAAAACCGATTTTTTTGGAGTTGTATATTTTCCAGGAATAATAAACCACTAATGACCAGAAAGGTAATTGACAAACATTTACATTAAATTCTGGAGTTGTGAAATTATAAAAATAAATTGATACTAGCAAGAGTACCGAAATTAAACTTAATTTTGTATCTCTTAGGATTTCGTTAGACAACTTAAATACATAATAAAAAGAAATCACAACAAAAATTTGGCTTAAAAGATAATATGACCAATCTTGTGGTCCAAAAATTTTAAAAAAAACTTCTGGAAAAAATGCACTCATTGGTGGATGTTTGTTAAACCCCCAATCTAAGTTACTCCCCCATGCTAAAGCTTCGATTGTATCTAAAGGCAAATTGTTATTGGTTAAAGAGGGTACTAATGTCCAAATTATTAAATGAGATAAAGCAAAAATTAAAAATATATTATTTATATTTCTTTTTGAAACATTCATAAGTAAATAATTACAATAATTAACGTTACTTGACACCCATATTTTGCTGAATATACTCCCTCGAATTCAATTTGAAATTATGGCTAAAACTAGCAAAGTAAAAAAAAAAGTAACAAAATCCAAAACAAAGTCTGCGCATAAAACAAAATCGAAAGCAGTAATCAAAACAAAAGAGATTAATAAAGGTCCAATAAAAATTTCAAAAACTTATATTCCAAAAGAAACAGAAAAATATATGTGCGAAAAACACCGTGTTTTTTTTAGAATGAAATTGCAAGAATGGAGAAAAGAATTGGTCAAAGCAAATAATGAGGCTCTTTACAATGGAAGTATGGACGATAATAGTATTTCTGCAGACATTGTAGATCAAGCAAGTTCATATACTGATAAAAATGTAGAAATGAAAGCGATCAATAGACAAATAAAATTAATATCTGAAATAGATAAAGCTTTAATGAGAATTAAAGATGATACTTATGGTTACTGTCTTGATACAGCAGAGCCAATTGGGCTAAAAAGACTCATGGCGAGACCTGTCGCTAAGTATACTATTGCTGCTCAAGAGAAACATGAAAAGGATGAAAAGGTTCACGCCGATGACTAAAAAAAAGAAAAAAACTAAAAAAGTTCATAATCCAGTAACTTATTATTTTACTAAAAAGTATATATATTATTATTATGGTTTGTTTTGGATAATTTTGTTATTTATTGTTTTTAGTTAATGGATACAAAAATACTTTTGATAATAATCATTGTCCTTGCCATAGAGGTTTCAGGTCATGGAATTTTTGCTTCGTTGTTTAGATTGCTAAGTTCAATGAACTAATATGGTTTAGGTGGCACCTCATTTTTATCCATAAAAGCAAATCCCTTTTTAACACCATCTCTTTTTGAAATTTCGTCATACCATCTGGTAAGATTTTTGTAATTTTTAAGACCAATATCATGCCATTCATGTCTTGCTATCCATGGAAATGTTCCAATATCTGCAATAGTATAATTGTTACCTGACAAATATTTTGATTTAGATAATCTCTCGTCCAACTCTTTGTATATTCGTTTAGAAATTTTAAAATACCTTTCCTCACCAAATTTACTTTTTCCAGGATTATAATGATGAAATTGATGGTGTTGGCCCAACATTGGACCAACATAACCCATTTGAGCCATTAGCCATTGATTAATCTCTAATCTTTCTTCAGAATTATAAAATTTTCCACTTAACTCGGCTAAATAAATCAGGATTGCTCCAGATTCGAAAACGGTTTTTTTATTTTTGTGATCAATAATTACTGGAATTTTACTTAAAGGACTTATTTTTTTGAACTCATCTTTAAATTGTTCACCGTTATTAATATCAACTTTGATTACTTTGTAGTCAAATCGAATTTCCTCAAGCATAATACTAATTTTTTTGCAATTAGGTGTATTAGCTGAGTAAAGATCTATCACTCTTTTTTTCCAAGTCTTTTCAATAAGTTTGTTGAAGTTGTTGTGAATTCAAATCTATATTTTTCATCAGGTCTTGCTAATTTGAAACATGCTCTTGCTGCTAAAGCTCCTTCATGAAATCCAGATAAAATTAATTTTAATTTACCAGGATAACTACAAATATCACCCACTGCATAAATCCCTTTTTGATTAGTTTCAAATTTTTCTGTATCAACTTCTATAGTTTTTTTATCTAGATTAAGTCCCCAATTAGCGATGGGTCCTAGTTGCATAATTAAACCAAAAAAACCCAAAGCATAATCAGCTTTTAAATTTTTCTTTTCATCATCATCATTTTTTATATCTATACTTTCTAATTGACCATTGCCATGGACTGATGTCATTTGGTATTTTGTAAAAAGATTTATTTTACCCTCTTTTGCAAGCGCATGCATTTTATTAACAGTAGCTTGCGCTCCTCTAAATTCTTCTCTTCTATGTATCAAATTTACCTTAGAATTTTTTGATAATTCAATTGCCCAATCCAATGCACTATCTCCACCACCAAAAATTGCTACTGTTTTTCCCTCAAAAATTTTTTTATCTTTTACTGAATAAAATACAGATTTATTTTCAAATTTTTCACATTCCTTTATAGAAAATTTTCTTGGTTCAAATGAACCAACTCCTCCTGCTATAATTACATTTGGAGTTGAAAATATTTTTCCATTATTTGTCTTTACAATCCAGTTAACATTATCTTTTTTTACTTCCTCTACTCTTTCACTCAAATGAAATTTGATATCAAATGGTTTTAACTGATTAATTAAATTTTTTGTTAACTCTTCACCTGTGCATTCAGGTACTGCAGGAATATCATAAATTGGTTTATCTGGATAAAGTTCAATACATTGGCCACCAACTTTATCAAGATTATCAACGATTTCACAATCTAGACCTATTAATTTTATTTGGTGAGCAGTAAAAAGACCTGTAGGTCCAGCTCCAATTATTAATGCATCTGTTTTAATCATTTAGCTTTGTTTTGATGGAATATTAACTACTAAACCATCCAATTCATCTGAAACAATTAATTGACAACTTAGTCTACTATTTTTTTTTGGTTCGAAAGCCATATCTAACATATCTTCTTCACCATCTTCTTTAGCTGATAATTTATTATACCAGTCATCTTGGACATAAACATGGCAAGTCGCACATGCCATTCCACCTCCACAGTCGGCATCTATGCCAGGTATATTGTTTTGAACAGCGCCTTCCATAACAGTGAGACCATTTTGAACCTCAATTTCATGAACTTTAGCATCAGATGTTATGTATGTGATTTTAGCCATTGAGTATATATAGACTTAAAAAAAAATAGGGCAAGTATGTAAAACATACTCGCCCTATAAATTTACTTTAAATAGTAATTATCTTGCTCTTGAGCCAGCTCCTGAACTCATTGCAGCAGCCCAGATTACTAGACCGAATGCAATTTTGTTAATGAAGTCAGCTAAGTTGTAAACAACGTTTAATGAGTTAGCATCTACACCACCTGTTAGGTAACCAAATACATAACCTAATGGATAAATAGCCCAACCTACAGTTACAATCATTCTCATTGCACCGAACGCAGTTACAAGAGCTTTGTTACCGCTTTTAGCAGCAGCTCTTCCAGCTTCACCAGAGAATATTTCATATAGAATGTAAATCCATCCAGCCATACCGATTACAAAACCAAGTGTAGCATTGATGTATCCAGCTTCTCCTAAGTATCCTCCGATTAACATTACTAATGAACCGATTAACAATCTCCAGAACATTCCAGAGTTTGCTTTTCTTACTGCTACTAGAATTAAGTAGAATTCTACCATCTGTAATGGCACAGTAATTAACCAGTCAATATATCTGTATACTGTTGGTGAGTCACCTGTAGCAACCCATACTTCTCTCATGTACATGTAGTGAATGAAAGCAATACCAGTTACAAGACCTGCAACAGTTACTGATGTTTTCCACGCAGGGTTAACAGTACCTCTCTCCATGAAGAAGAAAGCTGTAGCCGCTAACATACCCATTGAAATTATCCAAAAAGATATTCCAACAAAGTCATCCTGAGCTAACATCGTTGCGTCTGCTGCATTAGCAACACCTGCATAACCCACTAGGGCTAACGCTGCTAGAGCAAACAGTTTAAGTTTTTTCATAAAAAACTCCCTCTTTAGTTAGTTTTTACTTTAGTTTATATAAACTAAGCTTAGGCTTCCCTAAGCAAAAGTTGTGGTTAAATACCAAATAAAAACAGTTAATAGAAGACCTAATTGTCATTAATTTACATTGATTTTACTCATTTTTTAAAATTAAATACAATTTGTGATTTAAAAACCACAATAAATTAACTAACGAATCAAAAGAATTATGTCAGATAAATTTAAAGAAATTTATAGAAAATCAATCGAAGACCCTGAGAATTTTTGGAGAAAAGCAGCTGACGATATTTTTTGGTTTAAAAAACCATCAAAAATTTTAAACAAATCTAACCCTCCTTTTTATAAATGGTTTGAAGATGGGGTAACAAATACTTGCTACAATGCATTAGATATTCATATAGATAACGGGCAAGGTCAAAAAACTGCACTAATCTACGATAGTCCCATCACAGGTAACAAAAGTAAACTTTCATATGAAGAATTAAGATCAAAAGTCTCTAAATTTGCAGGGGCATTAACAAATCAAGGCGTCAATAAGGGCGACAGAGTAATAATTTATATGCCAATGATACCTGAAGCAGTCATTGCAATGCTTGCTTGTGGAAGAATTGGAGCGATTCACTCCGTTGTTTTTGGTGGATTTGCATCAAATGAACTGGCCAGCAGAATAGATGACAGCAAAGCTAAAATTCTAGTCACAGCATCATGCGGTTTTGAGCCAGGTAGAACGGTTGAATACAAGCCATTAGTAGATGAGGCAGTCAAATTAGCAAGTCATAAGATTAGTAAGATGATTTTATTTCAAAGAAAAGGTCATGAGGCTAAACTAAATGCACCCACTGAAATTAGTTGGGATGAGGCACTAGCTGATGCAAAAGATACGGACTGTGTGGAGATGAATTCAAATGAGTTTGCTTACATACTCTATACCTCAGGCACAACAGGAACACCTAAAGGGATTGTAAGAGATATAGGAGGTCACATAGTAGCTCTAAAATGGACAATGAAAAATATATACAATATTGATGGAGGAGATATTTGGTGGTCAGCAAGTGATATAGGTTGGATTGTTGGTCATTCATATATAGTTTATGCTCCATTGTTTAAAGGTTGTACTACTGTTCTGTTTGAGGGAAAACCTGTGGGGACGCCTGATGCAGGGGCTTTCTGGAAAATCATTTCTGACTATAAAGTGAAATCTTTATTTACAGCTCCCACTGCATTTAGAGCAATTAAAAAAGAAGATCCTGATGGAAAATTCTTCTCTAAATATGACCTTAGTAGTTTTGAAAGTTTATTTCTTGCTGGTGAAAGAGCAGATCCAGATACAATCAAATGGGCAGAAAATTTATTAAAAGTTCCAGTAATAGACCATTGGTGGCAAACTGAAACAAGTTGGGCAATTAGCTCAAATTGCACGGGAATTGAAATGATGAAAACAAAATATGGTTCAGCATGTAAAGCAGTCCCAGGTTATGATGTAAAAATTATAAAATCAGATCAAAGTTTAGCTAAACCAAATGAGATGGGGGACATCGTTGTAAAACTACCTTTACCTCCTGGTACATTTCCAACTCTTTGGAATGCAGATCAAAGATACAAAGAAAATTACATGTCAAACTATGATGGTTACTATCAAACTTATGATGCAGGTCACATTGATGAGGATGGTTATATCTGGATTATGTCTAGGACTGACGACATCATAAATGTTGCTGGCCATAGACTATCAACTGGTGCCATTGAAGAAGTTTTGTCTGAACATCAATCAGTAG
Organism: uncultured Pelagibacteraceae bacterium; assembly: GCA_902568855.1. GTDB lineage: Bacteria > Pseudomonadota > Alphaproteobacteria > Pelagibacterales > Pelagibacteraceae > Pelagibacter. The sequence goes on from CACFSB010000011.1 coordinate 6,058, forward strand.
CTGAATGTGCAGTTCTTGGTATTGCTGATAAATTAAAAGGACAATTACCAATAGGGTTAATAGTTTTAAAAGCTGGAGTTGATAAAGATAACGAAACAATTTCCAAAGAATGTATTCAAATGGTTAGAGATAAAATTGGTCCTGTAGCTGCATTTAAAGTTGCAATAGTTATAAAAAGACTTCCTAAGACTAGATCTGGAAAAATCTTAAGAGGAACAATTAGAAAAATTGCTGATAATGTTGAATATAAAATGCCTCCAACAATTGATGATCCGGCAATTCTTGATGAGATTAAACAAGACTTAATTGACAATAAAATACTTAATAATGGTTAAAACATACTCTTTTCTACTTATCGCTATACTTTGTGAGGTAGCTGGAACAATGTTGTTGCCAGTTTCACAAAATTTTACCAAAATTATTCCAACAGTTTGTCTAACAATATTCTATTTAGTGTCTTTCTATTTGATGACTTTTGTTATGGATAAACTGCCGATTGCAATTGTTTATGCCACTTGGAGTGGACTTGGAGTATTTACAATAGCATTACTTGGATATTTCTTTTTTAAACAAACTTTAGCTTGGCAAGCTATTACTGGGTTATTACTTATTGTTATTGGTGTTATACTAGTTAATAGTTTTACTGTAAAAATTAACTAAATCTCAAAGGTTTGCCCTCAGGTTCACCTAAGATCTTTCCATCCTTCATTTTTATTTTACCAGAAATTATTGTTGCTACTGGTGTCCCTTTAAATTCAAATCCATTGAAAGGTGACCATCCACATTTGCTTTCTATATTCTCATTTTTAATTGTTATCTTCTTATTCATATCAACAATAGTAAAGTCGGCGTCATATCCTTCTTTAATAAATCCTTTGTTCTGTATCCCGAATATTTTTATTGGATTTTCGCACACCAGATTTATTAGTTGAGTGAGTGATAATTTTCCATGATTAACATGATCTAACATTACTGGCATAAGTGTTTGGACACCAGGCATGCCTGATGGAGAATTAGGGTATTCTTTATCTTTATTTACTTTTAGATGTGGTGCATGATCCGAGCCAATTGTATCATTTAAATTATTTCTTACTGCATACCACAATCGATCGTAGTGAGACTTATCTCTTATTGGTGGATTCATCTGCGCGTAAGTTCCAAGTTTATCATAACAATCAGGTGCATAAACTGTTAAATGTTGTGGCGTAATTTCGAAAGTAATATTACCTTTATGTTGAGATAAAAAATCTACTTCTTGTTTAGTAGTAATATGTAGCACATGCGCTTTCTTATTATATTTTTTTGCAAGTCTAACTATTCTTCTAGTGGAGGAAATTGCACACTCCTCACTTCTCCAAATAGGATGCGAGTGCACATCGCCATTTTTAATTAATTTTTTATTCTTATTTAAGATTTCTTCATCTTCAGAGTGGACTGCAACTACCTTTGAACTATTTTGAAAAACTTTATCAATATCTTCCTCTAGTGCTACTAAGAGATTACCTGTTGAGGAACCTACAAACAATTTGATCCCACAACAGCCCTCTAAATTTTTTAACTCAGCGAGTTGACTGACGTTACCTGCTGTGGCACCAAAATAGAAAGCGTAATTGCAATACATTCTATCTTTTGCTAGATCCAATTTTCTTTGAAATTCTTTTAAGTTTGAGGTTGGAGGGTTGGTGTTTGGCATTTCAAATACCGCTGTAATTCCTCCAGCTACTGCTGCTCTACTTCCAGAATGAAGATCCTCTGTATCTGTAGAACCCGGTTCTCTGAAATGAGTCTGCGTGTCGATGCAGCCAGGTAAAGTAATTTTATTTTTGGCATCATAGACTTCTTTTGCCTCCTCTGATATTTGACCAATCTTTAATATTTTACCGTCTTTAACGGCAATATCTTTATCCTCTAGTTTCCCATTGATATAACACTGCCCATTTTTGATTATTAGATCTAACATTTATGAAAAAAGTTATTATATTAAATTTATCGATCAATCAAATATGAATAATAGTGTTTATATATTAAAAGATAGAGCCATACTTTATGTAAATGGCCAGGACGCTAAAGACTTCTTGCAAAATTTAATTAGCAATGACATTAATAAAGTTACAGATAATTCAAGTTGTTTTGCTTCATTATTAACACCTCAAGGCAAGTTTCTTTATGAATTTATTGTTGTAAAGCATAAGTCAGGTTTTTTTATTGATTGTGAAAAGGCTCAATCTGAAGAAATATTGAATCAACTAAATTTATATAGAATAAGATCAAAAGTGGAAATCCTTAATCTTAGTAATGAATTTGTTGTTGCAAGTTTTGGTTATGAAAAATATTTATCATTAGATAACTCAAAAGATATTCTTGGTTTTACTATGAGATATAGAGAAGATCCAATAGTTCTAGATCCAAGAAATAAAAATTTGGGTGCTAGACTAATTATTAATTTAGAAAAACTTTATTTATCTCTAAAAAAACTTGAATTAAAAGACGATAAAATTGAGGACTATTATCATCAAAGTCATAAACTTGGGATTGTTCCAAAGAATTTAAATAAACTTAAAAATAAATTATTTGGTATTGAATGTAATTTTGAAGAACTAAATGGTATTGATTTTAAAAAAGGATGTTACGTAGGACAAGAAAATACTGCTAGAATTAAACTTAAAAATAAACTTTCTAAAAGGTTATTGCCAGTTGAGATAATTGATGGAAAACTTGATGAAGACGAGACAGTATATTGTAATGAGATTGAAATTGGAAAAATTTTGATTAATGAAGAGTATCCGTTTGCTTTGATAAAATTTTCAAATGAAAATTTCAATAAAGATCTTACTTTAAAAAGTAAAAATGGATCATTTAAAATATTTATACCTGAATGGCTAAAGATTTAGTTTTTTGGTGCGGCCAGAGAGACTCGAACTCTCATGGACTAGGTCCACACGGCCCTCAACCGTGCCTGTCTACCAATTTCAGCATGGCCGCAAATATGACCCACATTAAATCAATGACAAGTAGGTTTCAAATTGATAAATTTTATTTATGGATTTTAATCAAGAAGTAAGATTGGCAACTGATCAGATTTATAAGAAGATTTCAAAAGTTATGCCTGAGATTGAGTGGGCAGTTCATGCTCCTTATATTCATAAAATTAATAAATTAAAAAAAGAGAAGAATGCAGTAATACTTGCTCATAACTATCAAACTCCAGAAATTTATCACGGTATTGCAGATTTTTCTGCGGACTCTTTAGCTCTTGCTGTTGAAGCATCAAAAACCTCAGCCGATATAATTATTATGGCAGGAGTTCACTTTATGGCTGAGACTGCAAAATTAATGAGTCCAAATAAAAAGGTTTTATTACCAGATATGAAAGCAGGTTGTTCATTATCCTCTTCAATTACAGGTAAAGATGTGAGATTGTTAAAAGAAAAGTATCCGGGAGTTCCTGTTGTCTCATATGTTAATACATCTGCTGATGTAAAAGCAGAAACAGACGTATGTTGTACTTCTGCTAACGCAGTCAAAATTGTAAAATCCTTAAGAGTTAAAAAAGTTATTTTTTTACCTGATGACTATTTAGCTAAATACGTTGCTACACAAACCGACGTTGAAATTATCTCATGGAAAGGAATTTGTATTGTTCATGATCAATTTAATGAAAATGAGATTAACAATATAAGAAAAAATAATCCTGGAATTAAAATAATTGCACATCCAGAATGTCCACCAGAAGTGATTAAAGCAAGTGATTTTGCAGGATCAACATCAGGAATGATTAATTATGTTAAAGATAATCAACCGAAAAAAGTAATGATGGTAACTGAGTGTTCTATGAGTGATAACATTCAAGTGGAAAATCCAAACGTTGAATTTATTAGACCATGTAATATGTGTCCACATATGAAAAAAATTACTTTACCAAAAATATTAGACTGTTTAGAAAATGAAACTGGTGAAATTATCATGGACCAAGAAACAATTGATAGAGCTAGATTGTCAGTAGAAAAAATGGTTGCTATCGGTAGATAACACTTCGTGTCAAAAATTAGATTAAGTGAAACTTTTATTAAAGATAGAGTAAAACTTGCTCTTACAGAGGATTTGTATCCTCACGGAGACATAACATCTAATCTCCTAAATAATAACAAAATTATTGAAGCAAAAATAATTTCTAATCAAAAAGCAGTTGTTGCAGGTTTATTATTTGTAAAACAGTCTTTTAAGCAAGTTGACAAAAAAATTAAGTTTATATTAAAAAGAAAAGATGGGTCCAAAGTCAAAAAAAATTCGGTAATAGCGGTAATAAAAGGTAAAGCTAATTCAATAATGATTGCAGAAAGGGTTGCATTAAATTTTTTATCTCATATTTCTGGAATAGCTACAAAAACAAATCAATTTGTAAAACTAGCCGGAAAAAAGTGCAAAATTTGCTGTACCAGAAAAACTTTACCAAATTATAGGGTTATTCAAAAATATGCGGTTAAATTAGGAGGCGGTACAAATCATAGATTTAATTTAAGTGATGAATTTTTGATTAAAGATAATCATATCGCTAGTTCTGATTTAAAAGAATTAGTTTTGTTAGCAATAAAAAATAAAAAAGGAAAAAAAATTACTGTTGAAGTAGATGATTTAAAGCAACTGAAAAAAATTATTGGTCTTAAGTTTAATACTATTTTATTTGATAATATGAGTATTAAAAATCTTAGAGCAGGTGTAAAACTTGTTAAAAAAAATTATGAGACAGAAGCTTCAGGGAATATAAATCTTAAAACTGTAAAATCTGTGGCTATGACTGGCGTAGATAGAATTTCAATCGGGAGCATCACTCATAGTGCTCCTGCTATAGATTTCAAACTAGAAATCTAGATTATTTGATTTTTTTAATTTTTATTTTTTGTGAGCTCAGCCTGTGCCGCTGCTAATCTAGCTATAGGAACTCTGTAAGGTGAACAGGAAACATAATTAAGCCCAGCTTTTGAGCAAAATTTAATACTCTTTGGATCACCGCCATGTTCGCCACATATACCTAACTTAATTTTTTTATTTCTTTTTTTTCCTTTATAAACTGCTATTTCAACTAAATCTTTCACTCCATCATCAATGGATATAAATGGATCAATAGCAAAAATCTTATTATCTATATAATCATTTAAAAATTTACCACTATCGTCTCTACTTATTCCAAAAGTTGTTTGTGTTAAATCATTAGTGCCAAAACTAAAGAATTCAGCATGTTTCGCAATATCATCAGCCTTAATTGCTGCTCTAGGTAACTCAATCATTGTACCCACAAGAAATTCAATTTTTGTTTTATTTTCTTTTTGAACTTTTCTTGCAGTATTGATTACTAAATCTTTCATTATTTTAATTTCGGCTTCGGTTGAAACCAAAGGAATCATTATCTCGGGAAAAGCAAATTTTTGTTTGTTTTTTTTTAAGTCTGCAAGAGCCTCGAATATCGCTCTACATTGCATCTCATAAATTTCAGGAAATGAAATGCCAAGTCTACAACCTCTATGTCCTAACATTGGATTTTGTTCATGAAGTTCTTCTATCCTGCTTTCAATAACTTTTTTGTCTGATCCAACAATATGAGCTACTTCAGAAATTTCTTTATCAGATTTCGGTAAAAATTCATGTAATGGTGGATCTAATAATCTTACAGTAACTGGAAGACCATGCATAATCTTAAATATCTCCATAAAATCTTTTTTTTGATGCGGTAGAATCTTTTTTAAAGCATTAGATCTATCATCTAGCGTTTTTGATAAAATCATTTCTCGTACTGATAAAATTCTTTCCTCATCAAAAAACATATGTTCTGTCCGACAAAGTCCAATTCCCTCCGCACCGAATTCTCTGGCTGTTTTAGTGTCTAGAGGAGTCTCAGAGTTAGTTCGTACTTTAAGTTTTCTAATTTTATCAGCCCAGCTCATCAATTTTGAAAAGTCTCCTGATATCTCAGGTTTTATAGTTGGAACTGTACCTAAAATTATTCTTCCTGTAGAACCGTCAATAGTAATTGTTTCACCTTCTTTGATCTCAGCCGAGGATGTTTTAAAGACTTTTTTATCGTAATTAATTTCAATTTCACTTGAACCAGAAACACAAGGTCTTCCCATTCCCCTAGCTACAACTGCAGCATGACTAGTCATACCTCCTCTTGAAGTTAAAATTCCCTTAGCAGCATGCATTCCTTGAATATCTTCTGGAGAAGTTTCAACTCTAACTAAAATTGTATCTTGCATTATATCATTTAATCTTTCAGCCTCCTCTGAGCTGAAAACTACTTTTCCACTTACTGCACCAGGAGACGCCGGAAGACCGTTTGCTATAACTTTGATTGAACTTCTCTCATCTAAAGTAGGATGCAAAAGCGTGTCTAAAGAGTTGGGATCAACTCTTAAAACAGCATCATTTTTATTGATTAACTTTTCTCTAACCATATCAACAGCAATTTTTACTGCTGATTTTGATGTTCTTTTTCCAGAACGAGTTTGTAATATCCAAAGTTTATTACTTTCAACAGTGAACTCCACATCTTGCATATCCTTATAATGTTTCTCTAGCTTTTTGAGAATTTTATATAATTCGTGATATACTTCTGGCATCGACTCTTCCATAGATGCATCATCAACTTTTGCTTTTTTTCTTGCCTTCTTTGTAATGTACTGTGGAGTTCTTGTTCCAGCTACAACATCTTCTCCCTGAGCATTAATCAAATATTCTCCATAAATATCATTTGACCCATCTGAAGGGTTTCTAGTGAAGACAACTCCTGTTGCACAATCATTACCCATATTTCCAAAAACCATAGATTGAACATTAACAGCTGTTCCCCATTCAGAAGGAATTTGATTCAACTTTCTGTAAACTTTCGCTCTTTTGCTCTCCCAAGATAAAAATACAGCACTTATTGCCCCGAATAATTGATGATAAACATCTTGAGGAAAATCTTTACTAGTCTTTTCTTTAATTACATTCTTAAAATCATTTATTAAACCATCCCAATCCTCTTCATCGAGATCTGTGTCCATTAATACACCTTTTGTTAACTTATAATTTTCTATCAATTCCTCAAAATTGTAACTTTCAACACCCATGACTACATTTCCGTACATCTGGATGAATCTTCTATAGCTATCCTTCGCAAATCTTCCATTGGATGTTTTATTAGCTAAAGCAACAACTGTTTTGTCATTTAGACCTAAATTAAGAATTGTATCCATCATACCTGGCATTGAAACTCTTGCTCCAGATCGAACTGATAAAAGAAGAGGATTTTTTAAATCTCCAAATTTTTTTGATACATCTTTTTCTATTGTTTTTATTTCTTTTTTTATTTGGTTAATTAATTTGGAATTTAATTTTTTTTTATCCTTATAAAAAATTTCGCACACTTTTGTTGAGATAGTAAAACCAGGAGGTACTGGTAAACCCATTCTTCCCATTTCAGATAAATTTGCCCCTTTGCCACCTAAAAAATTTTTTGGATCTTTTATTTTTTTTGAATCTTTAGACTTAAAATTAAGAATTAATTTATTCATTATGAGCTTTTAAAAATCGAAAATTTATATAATTTTGAAACGTTTTACATAACATATTAATAAGTTCCAAACGATTTTTTCTTAAAGTTTCATTATCCTCATTAACTTTTACATTATCAAAAAATTCGAAAACTTCTTTTTTAGTTTCGGCTAAAATTGATAATGATTTTTCACAATTTTCATCACTGTTTATGGTAGAATAATATTTTTTAATATCATTAATTTTTTTATATAAGTTTTTCTCAAAATCGCTTTTAAAAATACCAGGATCAGTTGTATCATTTATTTCAATCTCATTATTTTTCATCTCATGATCTAAAATGTTTGATGCTCTTTTATAACTTGAATTGATGTCTATACCAATTTGGGTATTAATTACCTTATTAAGACATTTTGCTTTTTCAAAAGACGAAAACAAATTATTTAATGAAAATGATGATAAAGTTGCCTCAATTATATCGTAACGTATTTCTTTGTATTTAAGATAGTATCTAAATCTATCTTTTAAAAAATCCTGTAATTCTTTTTGTAAATCTTTGTTTTCAAGATAATATCCCTGGTCATCGTAAAGGCGTGAGGAGTAATTCAAAAGATCATTTATTTTCAAATTCTTTTTATTTTCTATAATGGTTCTTATTATACCTAGAGCAATTCTCCTCAATGCTAATGGATCCTTAGAACTTGTAGGTTGCTCGTTAATACCAAAAAAACCAACTAAGGTATCAATCTTATCTGTAATTGATAACGTGACACTGAATGGTTTTTTTGGAACAACTGAATTGAGTCCAATTGGTAAATATTGCTCAGAAATAGCTAAAGAGATATCTTTATCAAATCCTTGATATTCAGAAAAGTACCCTCCCATAAGTCCCTGAAGTTCAGGAAATTCACCGACAAGATCGGAAGTAAGATCAGTTTTACAAATTGATGCTAACAATTCTACTTTCTCTTTACTAATTAACAATTCATCTGAAATCATTCCACCAATTTTTCTCATTCGTTGAACTTTGTCAAAATAAGATCCAAGCCCTTTAAAGAAATTCATTGATTTTAATTCTGATACTTTTTTTACTAAATTTTGAGTCTTATCTTTATTCCAAAAAAACTCTGCATCACTTAATCTTGCATCAACTACTCTTTCATTACCTATTTTAATAAGACCTTTTTTATCTTTTTTATTTGTTACAATTAAAAATTCATTAGTAATTTCATTTTTGTCATTAAATGTTGGAAAATATTTCTGGTGAGACTCCATTGTTAGAGTCAAAATCTCTTTAGGAACCGATAAAAATTTTTTATCAAATTTGCACAATAAAACATTTGGGCTATCTACTAAATTTACAACCTCATCCATCAATTTAGGATTTTCATTAATTTTTAACCCTTTTTTCCCTAATATCTTTAAAAAAGATTTATTAATTATTTTTAATCTTTTATTTTGATTAACGATCATTCCATTATCTTCAAAAAATTTTTCATATTTCTTAAAATTTTCAAAAGATCTTTTTTTTTCTTCAAAATCTTTATCTAAAAAAGTCAAATTAGAAGAAGTTAAATGATGAAATTTAAAACTTACAATTTTTTTATCAAATATTGATAAAATTGATTTTAGTGGTCTTCCCCAACTTAAATCAAATTCACCCCATTTCATTGATTTTTTCCATTGATAGTTACTCAAAATTTTTGGAATGAATTCAGTGAGTAAATCGTGTGTTTTTAATGAGGTTGCAACAGTTTTGTAAAAATAAAATTCATCCTTTTCGGTTTTTTTTTTAAATAAATCCTTTTTGTTAATTTTGTTTGATCTCAAAAAACCCTCCAACGCTTGTTCAGGAGCACTAGTTTTAGGGCCTCTAATCTCTTTAGATTTAATCTTAATTTGTTTATCTAGGCCCTCAAAAACTAGAACTAATCTATTTGGAGTTGAAAAAGAAAAATTTTTTTTTGATCTAATTGATTTTTCCTCAAATAAATTTTTAAAATCTTCAAAAATTTTTTCTCTTAAATTTTTTTGAAGCCCAGCAGGAATTTCTTCACTAAATAGCTCTAAAAAAAATTCTGACATTCTATGTTTGCGACTGTACCCAAATTGTAGCAGCTTGTTTTGTAATTTCTCTTATTCGACCAATATATTCTGCTCTTTGCGCAACACTAATTGCTCCGCGAGCATCTAATACGTTAAATATATGACTTGCTTTCAAACATTGATCATATGCAGGTAAAGATATATTTTTTTCAACTAATGATTTTGCTTCACTCTCATGCATATCAAATATTTTAAATAAGTTTTCTGTATTAGCATGCTCAAAGTTATAAGCTGAAAATTCTTTTTCTGATTGATGAAAAACTTCCCTGTAATCAATACCTTCATCATTCCAAACTAAATCGTAAACATTTTTTTTCTGTTGGGTAAACATACAAATTCTTTCAAGACCGTAAGTTATCTCTACTGACACTGGTTTACATTCAAAACCCGCCATTTGTTGAAAATATGTAAATTGAGATATTTCCATGCCATCACACCAAACTTCCCATCCAAGACCTGCAGCACCTAGAGTTGGGCTTTCCCAATCATCTTCAACAAATCTTATATCGTGCTCTTTATGATTAATTCCTATTACCGACAAACTATTTAAATAAAGTTTTTTAATATTAATTGGAGAGGGTTTTATTATAACTTGAAATTGATAATAATGCTGAAGTCTATTTGGATTATCTCCATATCTTCCATCTGTAGGTCTTCGTGTAGGTTGAACATACGCTGCTTTCCATGGCTTAGGTCCAAGAGATCTTAGAGTAGTAGCTGGATGAAATGTTCCAGCTCCAACTTCCATATCATAAGGTTGTAAAATTACACATCCATTTTTACTCCAAAATTTTTGAAGATTTATAATTGTTTCTTGGAAAGTTTGAAATTTTGGTTTTTTTTTAATTTTTTTAGAGGCCATATTTTTGCCAAACTGATTTTTCCTCTAATATGTTTGCTAATTGATCGACATGATCATTTGAAGACGACAATTTTTTACTTAGCCAGCTTTTTGATTTTTCAAATTTTTTAATAACAACATCTTCTCCAAATTTTTCTCTTAATATCTGATTTGCATTTCCTATATCATCTATCAAACCAAGATCTTTGGCTTTTCTACCTGACCAAAATTCGCCTGAAAATAATTCTACTTCAGATTTTTTAAGTTTTGATGACCTGCTTTTTTCGACCACCTCTATGAAATCTTTATGTAGATCTAATTGTATATTTTTTAATCTTTCGATGTCTTCCTTTTTTTCATCTAGAAATGGGTCTAATGTACTTTTATTTTTCCCAGCAGTATGCACTCTTCTCTCGACACCTATCTTTTTTATCAATTCTGTAAAACCAAAAGAAGAGTAGATTACTCCTATTGAGCCTATTATTGAACTTGAGTTCGCATAAATTTCATCTCCAGCACAAGCTATTAGATATCCGCCTGAAGCTGCTACATCTTCGGCAAAAACTATTACTTTTTTTTTATTTTTTTTTGCCTGTTGTCTAATTAAGCTGTAAATTAAATGTGATTGAACAGGAGAACCTCCAGGAGAGTTTATTGTTATAGCAACACATGGTGCTTTTTTTAGAGAAAATGCTTTTGTAATAATGTCTTCTTGGCCAGAAAAATCTATACCTTGTTTAAATTTCCCTACATTCCCAATAACTCCACTTAGCTTAATATGTGGAATAATTTTTTTCTTTTTAAAAAAAGAGAGCATTTTTAATATTTATAGAATTTTTTTATGAATATAAAGACACCTTATAATTGAAGATTCAGGTGCGTCAATTGATAAGTATAAAAAGTAACCTATTATACTAATTTGCTCAATTAATGGGAAGTGTCATACAATTAAAAAACAAAATTAATAATTCATATTTTCAACTAAAAAATTCAGTTGAAGATAGATTGATGTTAGTTGAAGAAAAAATAAAGTCTAAATTAGAGAGCAAAGTAGACTTAGTTCAGAAAATGACAAACTATCACCTTGATACAGGCGGAAAGAGATTAAGAGCCTTACTAACTTTAGGTTCTGCTAAATTATGTGGATATACAAAAGGAACTAGAGATATTAATTTGGCTGCTTGTGTAGAACTTATTCACTCAGCAACTTTAATGCATGATGATGTAATAGATAATGGATCTATTAGAAGGGGGAGAAAAACTTTAAACAAAGTTTGGGATAATCACTCTTCTGTTTTAGTTGGAGATTATTTACTTAGTAGATGTTTTGAAATGATGGTAGATGACGGAAACATTGAGGTTTTAAAATTATTATCTTCAACTTCCTC
>CACFSB010000012.1 GCA_902568855.1 uncultured Pelagibacteraceae bacterium
ACCTGCACTATTTTTCCTATATCACTTTCTTTACCATCAAAAATTACTGATGTCATATACTTAGATCTTCCGAATGCTTTAATTTTATCCCTTGTAAAATTTTCTACTAAAACTTCAATAACACTGTTTTCCAAAGATTTATTCATTCGAATCTGATTTTCAAACAACATGTTTTGAATTTTCTTTAATCTCTCATATGAAATTTTTTTATCAATTAAATCAAAATTTTCTGAGACTGTTCCAGGTCTAGGGCTAAAAATATATGAATAAGAATTTATAAACTTTACTTTTTTGATTAAATTTAATGTAGCTTCAAAGTCCTGATTTTCTTCTCCTGGATAAGCTATTATAAAATCACTTGAAAATTCTATTTTTGAATTAATTTCTTTAAGCCTGTAGAATGTTTCGAGATAATTCTCAATAGAATGATTTCTATTCATCAATTTTAATATTTTATTTGACCCACTTTGAACTGGTAAATGCACAAGTGGCATAAGTTTATTTGAACTTTTGTAAACTTCAATCAGGTCATTGGTCATATCTTTTGGATGTGATGTTGTGTATCTTACTCTTTTAATTTCACTTAATTTTTCAATACTTCTAATCAAGTCTGATAACCGAAAACCATTACTTTCGTAAGCATTTACATTTTGACCTAACAAAGTTATTTCTCTTACACCCTTGTCCGCTAAATATTTTGCTTCATCCAAAATTTGACTAGGCGGTCTTGAGTACTCTGGTCCTCTAGTGTAAGGAACTACACAAAAATGACAAAACTTATTACAGCCTTCTTGGATCGTTAAAAAAGATGAAACCTTTCCGTCTTTATTTTTTATTTTACTCAAATATTCAAATTTTGTTACTGCATCAAAGTCTGTTTCTTCAAGTTTCCTTCTTTTTTTAAGATAATTTAAAATTGTATCATTAATTTTATGATAAGCCTGAGGACCTATTACCAAATCAATAAAAGGTTCTCTTTTAAGCATTTCTTGATTTTCTGCTTGAGCAACGCATCCAGAAATAATTACTAATGGTTTTTTTTTAAATCTAAAAAATTTTTTTACTCTACCTATCTCAGAATAAACTTTTTCTTTAGCTTTATCCCTAATATGACATGTGTTTAGTAAATAACAATTAGCATCCTCGTATTTTTCTGTCTTTTCATAACCAATTTTTTTTACAGTATCTAATATTCTATTTGAGTCATACTCATTCATTTGGCACCCAAAAGTTTTAATGAAAATTTTTTGATTCATTTATTGAGGCTTTTTTTTAACCCCATATAGTTCCAATTTATGATCTACTAATTTATAGCCATATTTTTCTGCAACTTTTTTTTGAAGTTTTTCTATTTCATCATCAACGAATTCTATAATCTCACCTGTTTTGATGTCTATTAAATGATCATGGTGACTTTCAATCATCGCCTCGTATCTTGCTTTTCCACCTTTAAAATCATGTTTTGTCAAGATCCCAGCCTCTTCGAATAATTTTACTGTTCTATAAACTGTAGCTATACTTATTTTTGGATCAACTTTCGAAACACGGTTATAAAGCTCATCCACATCTGGATGGTCTGACTCTCCATATTCAGTTTTTGACTCCGAAATTATTTTTGCAATAATTTTTCTTTGCTCTGTAAGTTTAACACCTTTAGCTAAACACTTTTGTTCAATTGTATCTACTGTATCTGACATACTTAATTTTAACTTATATAGTAAGGTTTAATCAAATTTTTTTTGAGGTTAAATTTACTGCAAAGATGCGGTATATTCTCGTATTTAATATCAACTTCATTCGCAAAGTCTTTAAAACTAAAGCAATAATAATCAATTTTTTTAATCATATGAATTGCTTTAATGGTTGATAAAGAATTTCGAATACCTGCAAAACTACCAGGACCTCTATTAATATAAATTGAACCAATATCACTAATCTCTAAATTATTATTTTTCAAAAAATCAATTAGTAAAACAATCAGTTTTTCATAATTATTTTTGCTATTTTCATGAGTAACACTATAAGTATTATTATTACAAATGATCATAAAAAAAATATCATCCTTAACAGCGTCTATAATTAATTTATTCATTTTTTTAATTATATTGACTTTTAACTCAAACGCACAAGAAAATAATACTAGGTATTTTTCCAATGATGAGGGTGTGCTATCTATTATGTACCATCGATTTAATGAATTTAAATATCCATCAACAAATATATCGATGGATATTTTCAAAGAACATATTGATCTTATTTTAGATGCTAACTTAACCTTTTATCATCCAAAAGATTTTGTAAATGAGTTTGATGTTCCAAAAAAAGAAAAAAAGGTTCTTCTTACCGTTGATGATGCATTTCAATCCTTTTATGATAATGCTTGGCCTTACCTCAAAAAAAATCAAATTCCATTTATATTATTTGTCTCCACCGAACCTGTTGGTAATAATGGATACATGAACTGGGATCAAATTAAAGAAATTGAAAGAAGTAAATTTGGGGTTATTGGACATCATTCACACTCTCATGATTATTTAATTGATAAAACAGAGGAAGTTTTTTTAAATGACATAAAAACATCAAACCTAATTTTTAATGAAAAATTAGGATATGTACCAACTTTATTTTCTTACCCGTTTGGAGAGTATTCAGGATTTATGAGAGATTATATATCTAGAAATTTCAGAATTGCATTTGGACAACATTCAGGAATTATTGATGTAAATAAAAATAGGTTTGAACTCCCAAGATTTCCAATTAATGAGAAATATGGAGAAATTAAAAGATTTAAATCAATAATAAACTATTATCCTCTTGAATATAGAAGCTTAGAACCTGAAGAAAAAAAGTTATCAAAAGAAAATAATCCACCAAAATTTAAAGTAAAATTTTTTGATAATCAAAAAAATATTGAAAATATTAACTGCTATTCAAATGAAGGAAATAAATGGATGAAATCAAATATTAAACTTCTTAAAAAAGAACTTACAATAGAATTTAGAGAGCCATTTTTACCGAGAAGAGGTCGAATTAATTGCTCTGTAAATGATAATGGTAAATGGAGATGGTTTGGAACACAATTTATTATTAGATAATAACTTTAGATTAAACTTTTTAACTCAATACTTGAAGGTAATAGTTTTGCATCATCAAAATCTTTTAAATTATTTTGTTGAATAATCTTTTGCAAAACTTTCACATACTCATTTCCTGTTTCAGCATATTTATGTAAATACTCTGATAAGATAATACTGTCTAGTGGTTCACCCAAATCTCTTAATTTTGCTCTAGCTAATCTAAATTCTTCGTAACTTGAATGTGTATTTATATTTCTTTGATAAGCTCTTACAGACGCCTGTAAGACATTAAATTTCATAACTTTATGACCTTCATTTTTTTCTGCATCTTTGGGTTTTAATCCTTCTCCTGACCAAGTCCATTGTCCAAATAAAGCATTTCCTTGCTGTGCAAATCTCGAAGTTCCCCATCCTGTTTCTTTAGCAGCTTGGGCAAGTGCTAGTGAAACCGGAACTATATCCATTCTTCTTTTTAAAATTGATAAATCTCTCGAGGGTATACCATATTGTTTATATTTTTTTTCTAACCATTGTTTCTCAGATTTTGTATTATTACTTTTATTAATTATGCTAAATAATCTTTTTCTATCTAATTTAATGTTTTTATTTTCCTCTAAAATTAATGGCAATACTATTTGAATAAAAAATTCTTTTCTCTTTTTGACACTCTCTATCATTTTAATTTCTGCTGGAAGTAAAGTTAAAGCTATTGGCTTAACTAATTTTTTTTTTCTTACATCTTCAAGCTTATAATCTGTATCCTCAAAAAGCTGTTTAATCGTTGAAGCATCCAACCTTACTGTATCTGTTTCTTGATCATTTAAACTATAAATATCGATTAAAAGATCATCCTCATTAAGTGTTTGGGAATTGGAGGATTTTTTATTTAGAGTGTATGCAAGTATTGCTTTTGAATTATTTTGAATTCCGGCTGAACTTTCAATCTTATCACTGGTAAAATTAACAACAATCGGCAAAGAATAAAAAAATAAGATGACAAGTACACTACTCAGAATAATTCTTGGAAGTGAACTTAAATTATTTTCATCGAAAACTTTAAATGGTTTTATTTTATTTTTTTTAAAGATTCTTTTCATTTATCAAATAGCTTCAACTTTTTTTACTTCTGGTAAATAATGACATAAAAGATTTTGAACACCTTGTTTAAGAGTCATTGTAGAACTAGGACAGCCAGAACAGCTCCCTTGTAGTTGAACTTTAACTACTCCATCTTTAAACTCTTTAAATTTAATATCTCCTCCATCTCTAGCTATTGCTGGACGAATTTTCTCCTCAAGTAATTGTACTATTCGTTTCTCAATTTCATCAAAGCTTTCATTTTTTTCAATTAAATTTTTATTTATGACAAATTCTTTTCCTGATGCATAAAATTCATTTATATGAGAAATTACAATATGCTTGATGTCATCCCAAGAATTTTCATCATATTTATTGACTGAGATGAAATCTTTACTTAAAAAAATTCCCTCAACTCCATTCACTGAAAGGATATTTCTAATTAGCTCATTGTTTACGTTGTCATTTTTAGTTACTTCAAATGATCCAACGCTAGAAACAACCTTGCCTGGTATGAATTTTAAAGAGTTAGGATTTGGTGTTATCTCAGTTTGAACGAACATAAATTATATATAAGCAATATTTAAAAAAATGGTACTGCTTTATGAAATATTATCAAAAACCTACGATTTCGTGAATTTTTTTAATTTTTTTTGAGGCAATTTCATTAGCTTTTTCGTATCCGTCTTTAAGTATTTTTTCCAAAAAAACTTTATCATCTAAAAACTCTTTAATTCTTAGTGAAATTGGGTTGATTTCATTAACAACTGCATCTGATAATTTTTCTTTAAATTCTGAAAAATTTTTTCCAGCAAATTCATTAATCGATTTTTGTAGTGTATTATTCATCAAACTTGAATAAATACCTATTAAATTTTTAGCCTCAGGTCTTTTTTCCAATTCTTCAATTGTAGAGGGTAAGGGTAGAGTGTCAGTTTTTGCTTTTTTAATTTTATTTATTATTTGATCTTTATCATCTGTTAAATTTATTCTACTCAGGTCTGATACCTCTGATTTACTCATCTTTTTGAGACCATCTTTAAGACTCATAATTCTGGAGAATTCTTTTTTAATCAAAGGTTCAGGTACTATAAAAAAATTTTCAGTTTTATAATCATTGTTGAATTTTTGAGCTATATCACGACATAACTCCAAATGTTGTTTTTGGTCATCTCCAACTGGAACATGAGTTGAGTCATATAGTAAAATGTCAGCTGCCATTAAAACAGGATATGAATAAAGACCGATACTTGCTTTCTCTTTATCTTTCCCAGCTTTTTCCTTAAATTGGGTCATCCTATTTAACCATCCCATTCTCGCAACACAGCTTAAAATCCACGCTGCCTCTGAGTGAGCACTCACTTGAGATTGATTAAAAATGATACTTTTTTTCGGATCTATTCCACTAGCAACAAATGTAGCTACTGTCTCATGTATATTTGATTTTAAATCTTTTGGATTTTGGCTTACGGTTATTGCATGAAGGTCAACTACACAAAAAATACACTTATTTTGAGTATCATTATTTAAATCAACAAAATTTTTTATTGCTCCTAAATAATTTCCTAAATGAAGATTTCCAGTGGGTTGAACACCAGAAAAAATTTTTTTTTTCATATTCTAATACTTTAATTTAATATCTTGATAATTAAAAGCTTTGATGAAATATGACAGTGCAATGTAAAAAATTATTGTTAATAAAACGCATAATACTAAATAAACCGACTTTAAATAATAGGTATAACTTAATTCATTTTCAAAAAATAAGATCATATATTTAAAGAAAACACCCATCATAATTGATGCAAAAGCTATCTTAATGAATTTTTTAAAAAAAATTTCATTGAATTCAAAGAGATCATTATTTCTTAAATAAACGAACAATATATAAGAGTTAAACCATGAAGAAATTGTCGTTGCTATTGGAATAATTATAAAACCAATATCTTTAAAAAAGTAAACGCTTATCAAAATATTTAGCAAAACAGAAACTAACGAAATATAAAATGGAGTTTTTGTGTCATGATTTGCAAAAAAAAATGTGGAAAAAACTTTTATTAATGCAAATGCTGGAAGTCCTAAACCAAAATAGTAAAGGGCTTTAGCGGAATTTAAAACTGAGTTATCTGTAAAAGAACCATATCCAAATAAAGCTGAAATAATTTGCTCAGATCCTATAACTAATGCTACTGAGGCAGGTATACTTAAAAACATACTTAGCTCCAATGCTTTATTTTGAATTAACGATATTTTCTTCTTTTTTTTTTGATGAACATGTTTTGAGAGCTGAGGCAGAACAACAACTCCAATAGCAATTCCGGCTATTGCCAAATTAATTTGGTAAATCCTATCTGCATAATACAAGTATGATACAGCGCTTGCCTGGAATGAAGCTATAATTGTTCCAACTAAAATATTTATTTGAGTAACTCCTGAGGAAAAAATACTTGGTAATAATTTCTTAAAAAAAAATTTTACTTTGTTAGTAATTTTAAATCTAAAATCAAAATCTAAGGCATAATATTTTTTCACAAATCTATATAAAAAAATTAATTGTAGTAATCCTGCAATAGATATCCCGTATGAAAGAAAGTAAATTAATTCATCACCTAAATATCTTCCAAAAAATAAAATAGTAATTAAAACTATATTTAAAATAATGGGTGCTGCCGAAGCAGCGGCAAATTTATTATGAGAGTTTAAAATTGCACCAAAAAAGGAAGATAGACTTACAAACATTAAAAAGGGGAAAGTAATTCTTGTTAAAGTAGTTGCTAATTCAAATTTTTTAGTATCTTCAACAAACCCTGGCGCTATTAGTCCCACAAAAATTGGCATGAAAATTTCAATTATGAGAACTAAAAAAAATAAAGCTAAGAATAATAAATTAAAAACATCATTAGCAAATTTATTTGATCTAGATTTATTTTTAACTAATTCAGAGGTATAGCTTGGAACAAAAGCTGAGTTAAAAGTTCCCTCAGCAAAAAGTCTTCTAAAAGTATTAGGTATTCTAAATGCTACAAAAAAAGCATCCGCTAAAAAACTTGTTCCAAGAAAAATTGCGATCAAAACATCTCTCAAATATCCAAGTAATCTGCTAATAATAGTATAGAAACCAAAAGTCCCTGTTGACTTAACTAAATTCATAAATCATATTAGTCTTAAATTTACCTCATTTGTACACCTAATTAAGCTAAATGAAAAAAACAAAAATTGATCATTATACAGATAAAGAAGCTTTAGATTATCATAGTCATAATAAACCAGGTAAGATTGAAATTTCATCTTCAAAAAATATGACTACAAAAAGAGATCTCGCATTAGCTTATTCGCCAGGTGTGGCAGCACCAGTAAAAGCTATAAGTGAAAATCCAGAAACTGCATTTGACTATACAAGTAAGGGAAATCTTGTGGCAGTAATTAGTAATGGCTCTGCTATTTTAGGTATGGGTAACTTAGGAGCTTTAGCCTCAAAACCTGTTATGGAAGGAAAGGCAGTATTATTTAAAAGGTTTGCTGATATTGACTCGATTGATCTTGAAATTGACTCACAAGATCACAATGAAATAATTAATAGTGTTAAAAATTTTGCTCCGAGTTTCGGAGGTATTAATCTAGAGGATATTGCTGCTCCAGATTGTTTTATTATCGAGGAAAAACTTAAAGAAATTTTAGATATTCCAGTTTTCCATGACGATCAACATGGCACAGCAATCATAACTACAGCTGCATTAATCAATGCACTTGATATTACCAAAAAAAAAATTAATGAAGTAAAAATTGTTGTCAACGGTGCAGGCGCATCAGCAATGGCTTGTGCTAATTTATTTAAGAAAACTGGTGTTCCACAAAAAAACATTACAATGGTTGACAGAACAGGAGTGATCTATAATGGAAGAGAAAATTTAAACCAGTGGAAATCAGCTCATGCTATTGAAACTAAACATCGAACTTTATCAGATGCGATCAGTAATGCTGACGTATTTTTAGGTTTATCAGCAAAAGGGGCTTTAACAAAAGATATGGTTAAAAAAATGGCTAAGAATCCCATTATATTTGCATGCGCAAATCCTGATCCAGAGATTAAACCTGAGGAAGTTGCCGAAGTAAGAAGTGACGCAATTATTGCCACTGGAAGATCAGACTATCCAAACCAAGTAAATAATTTGATTGGTTTTCCTTACATTTTTAGAGGTGCATTGGATGTAAGATCTAAAACTATAAATGAGGAAATGAAAATAGCTGCCGCTCACGCAATTGCTAACTTAGCTAAAGAAGAAGTTCCTGATGAAGTTGTTGCTGCAATGGGGGGTGAAAGACCACATTATGGAAAAGATTATATAATTCCCTCAACATTTGATCCAAGACTTATAAGTGTAATTCCTGCTGCGGTAGCTAAAGCAGCCATAGACTCGGGTGTTG
The DNA here is from genome assembly GCA_902568855.1 of uncultured Pelagibacteraceae bacterium. Taxonomy (GTDB): domain Bacteria; phylum Pseudomonadota; class Alphaproteobacteria; order Pelagibacterales; family Pelagibacteraceae; genus Pelagibacter. The sequence continues at coordinate 8,580 of CACFSB010000012.1, forward strand.
CAAGAATAAATATAAAAGATTTTGATAATTACAAAGATCAGTTAAGACAAAGATTAGATCCAACAGTTACAATCATGCAGGGTATTAATAACTATATAAAGAAAAAACCAAAAAAAATAATTTTTGCAGATGGTGAAGATGAAAACATGCTTAAAGCAGCAATAGCATTTAAAAACTCCAACTTAGGAGTGCCAATTTTAGTTGGAAAAGAGGATCTTATTAAAAATCAATTAAAGAAAATAGGTTACAGTGAAAATTTTGATATAGAAATTACCAATTCAAAAGATGCTAAAAAAAGAGAAAAATATGTAAAATATCTTTTTGGAAAACTTCAAAGAAATAAAGGCATGCTTGAGCGGGATTGTGATCGTTTAATAAGAAATGATAGGGTTATTTGGGCGTCTTGTATGGTAGCATGTAAGGATGCTGATGCTATGGTTACTGGAAATACCAGAAGATATTCTTCATCTTTAGAAAAAATAACTCAAGTTGTAGATCCTAGAGCTGGAGAAATAATGTTTGGCCTAAATTTGATAGTGAATAGAGGAAAAACAATTTTTATATGCGATACCTCTGTCATCGAATATCCTGATGCAAATCAGCTAGCAGAAATGGCGAAATCAGCAGCTAGAGTGGTTAGATTATTTGGATTTGATCCTAAAGTTGCTTTCTTATCTCATTCCACTTTTGGAGAACCAGCTACTGACAGAACAAAAAGGCTAAGCGATGCAGTTAAAATTTTAAAGAAGGAAAAAGTTGATTTTAAATTTGACGGAGAAATGCAGCCAGATGTTGCTTTAGAAGAATTATATAAAGAGCTTTACCCTTTTTCGGAAATTGTTGGAAATTCGAACGTCTTGATAATGCCAAGCCAACATAGTGCAGCTATTTCATACAAAATGATAAAATCAATGAGTAGAGCTAAAGTTATAGGGCCATTATTAATAGGCTTAGGCCTTCCAATAGAAATTGCTCCTTTAAGAACATCAACTTCAGAAATTATTAATTTAGCTTCAATAGCTGCATATTCTGCAGATGTAATTGACTATAAAAATAATTAATTTTTTTGAATTCTTAAATCCTCTACGAGTAAAATACTTGCCACAACATCCTCTACATCTAATATTTCTTTGGCTTCCTCTATAACAAGTGATTTTTCATCTGACGTTAAAGCTATACCGTAAATATAAATTTTCTTTTTATATGTATCGATTTGATAATTAGTTGCCTTTATCTGTTTATTAATAATTAAAGCAGTTCTTAATTGTGAAGTAATTAAAAGATCTTTTGCAGATTGTTGAAAGTTAAACTTCTCTTTAATCTTAATATCATTTCTTACAGATCTGGCCCCCTCAGTTTCCCAAGCCAATTTTGTTATTTGGAGTTTTTCTTCAGGGTTATCAACTTTGCCTGTTAAGAATATTCTTCCATCCAAGACTTTTGATTTTATAGATAAAAAATATTTTTTATCTAATAATAATATTCTTGCTGATAAATTTTTTTGCATTATAGAATCATCAATCTGTGTACCTAAAGACCTAGGATCTAAAGCGACTGATACTCCTGTTCCAAAAATTCCTTTTGAAGAAACACCAACACAACCTGACAAAAATAATGTTATGAATATAAATATTAAAACTTTAAACTTCATTTTTTAGCTTCAAACAAAAATTATAGATTTTTTTTTTGGGTACAGAATTATTTTGAGAAATAAGATTTACAATTTCTTTGATACTTAATTTTTTAATCATTTTCCTTATGTTATTCTTATCTGATTCACTTAATAAAAGAGAACTTTTTTTTATTCTTTTTTTTTCTGATATTACAAGAGTTAATTCACCTTTTAAATTTTCATCTAAAGTTTTTAAATCATCAATTTTATATCTTAAATATTCCTCATAAATTTTTGTCATTTCTCTACAAATTAAAATTTCTCTATCAGAAAAATTTTCTTTTAGAAATGGAATGGTTTTATTCATCTTTTTGGATGAAATAAAAAAAACAATGCTAGAGTTTAACTGAGAAAGTAATTTTAAATCGTTCTTAATATCCTTTAATTTTGATGGAAAAAAACCATAAAAAAAATATTTTTCAGAAAAGCCACTAATTGATACAGCAGTACTAACTGCAGAAGGGCCTGGTAATGGAAAAATATTTATTTTATCCTTAACACATTCTCTTACTAAGATGGCTCCAGGATCTGATATTCCAGGAGTGCCAGCATCTGAAACTAGAGATATAATTTTATCATTTTTCAAATGATTTATAATTAAAGATAAGTTTTTCCTCTCATTGAATTTGTGATTGGATAATAATTTCGATTTTACCTCAAATTTTTCCATCACTTTTCTTGAAATTCGTGTATCCTCACACAGAATAAAATCAGATTTTTTTAAAATTTCTATTGCTCGGTATGTAATATCACCTAAATTTCCGATTGGAGTGGGTATAATATATAGGCCTTTTTTAATTTCTTTATTTTGAAATTTAGGGTTTAAAGTCATAATTATACAATACTAAAATTATATAAATCATTAAATGAATAAATTTTTTAAAGTTCTTTTCTCTATATTTTTTGTTTTGTTATTTGAAACATCCATTTCATATTCTGAAGAAATTAAAATTAAAATAGGAGTACTGGCTCCACTATCAGGGGAAGATGCGTCTTTAGGAAAACAAATACTAAATTCCATAAGGATGGCCTTAATTGATATTAAAAATAATAACATAGAAATATATCCTAAAGACACCAGGTCAGATCCCGATGTGACTTTACGTTCAGCTCTAGAATTTGAGAAAATGGGAATATCATTGGTAATCGGTCCAGTTTTTCATAAAAACTTATTATTTTTAGATGAGGTAAAAAATATTACTTTTTTATCTTTAACGAATAAAACTTTAGATCTTCATAAAAATATTATAAGCAGCGGCATAAACTCATCATCACAACTAAATACGATCAAAAAATTTTTAGAAAAAAATGAAATAAAAAAAACAATTTTTTTAATTCCTAATTTAAATTATGACCTAGAGATCAAAAGGGGGATTAAAGAGTCAAAAATAAAATTTTTTAAACAATACAATTATGATATTGATCCTACAAAACTAACCAAACAAATAGAGAAAATCACAAACTATGGAATAAGAAAACAAAACTTATTAGATGAAATATCACGAGTTGAAAATACTGATGATCCAAATAAGGAAAAAATTATAGAAAATCTTGAGAAAAAATACACTCTTGGAAATGTGAAATTTGAATCTGTCATAATTGCAGATTTTGATGAAAGCTTAAAAAGTGTTATAACTTCATTACTGTATACCGACGTATCACCAAAAAATAAATATATAATTACTTTAAACCAATGGTTTGATGAAAGTTTGTTAAAAGAACAAAATTTACAACCAATTTACTATCCTTCAATTAACAAACAAAATTTGGATGAGTTTACTAATAAATTTTTTAAAAAATTTAGTTATAAGCCAAGTTATCTATCATTGCTGAGTTATGATTTAGTCGGATTAATATATTATCTTTCACTTAAAAATGATGCTTCAGAAATAAACAAATCGTTTAAAACTCAAAATACATTTAAAGGAAAAATAGGAGTTTTTGAAATTAAAGATAATAAGATTAATCACCAATTAAATTTTTATGAAATTAATAATGGTAAACTTAAAGAAATTTTTTAATTTTTTTAAATGCGATTGATCTATGGTCGATTTTACATTTATTAGAAAACTTCATTTCACCAAAAGTTTGTCTCTTTTTTTTTGGAATAAAAATTGGATCATATCCAAAACCATTTTTTCCCCTAATATCGCTTGAAATATTACCCTCAATTTTTCCTATGACACTTGCAATTATTTTATCAAAATAACAAATTGAAAGTGCACATACAAATCTTGCTTTAATCTTTTTAGCTTTCCAGTTCTTATCTCTTTTATCTAATTCTCTATATACTCTTTTAATTGCTTTATTAAAATCTCCTTTAGATCCTGCCCATCTGGCTGAAAAGATTCCGGGCTTTTTATCCAAACAATCTATTTCAAGACCAGAGTCATCAGCAATACAAACTAAATTAGATTTTTTTGAAAAATACTTAGATTTGATTATTGAATTTTCCTTAAATGTTTGTCCATTTTCTGCTGGGCTTTTAAGATTAAAATCTGATGTAGAAAAAATCTTAATTGATTTTGGTAATAAACCCTTAATTTCTCTAAGTTTTCCTTTGTTATTTGTGCCAATTAATATTTTTGATATTTTTTTTTTTAACATCTAGAAATTCTTAAATTTCTTACCATATAAGCTTTTATGGAAAAAGAGCAAAAAGAAGATATCCAAAATGAAAATTTAGCTAAAGAAGAAAATAATCAATCTACTAGCTCTCAGGATCAAACAGACGATCATAGTAAGAAAGAAGAAGCGGACAAGAAAGAATTAACACCAGAAGAAAAGATTTTAGAGCTTGAAGACAAACTAGCTAGAACATTTGCTGAAATGGAAAATCAACGAAGAAGGTTTGAGAAGGAGAAGGAAGATGCTTTTGAATACGGTGGTTTTTCATTTGCTAAAGAAGCACTTAGCCTTATAGATAATTTTGAAAGATCCAAAAGTATTTTAGAAAGTGATGAAAAGTTGAAAGACTCTGAAGCACTTAAAAAAACTTTAGAACATTTTGATATAATTCATAAAGATTTAATATCAATATTTAACAAAAATGATATTAAACAAATTGATAGTTTAAATAAAAAATTAGATCCAAACTTTCATCAAGCAATGATGGAAATTGAGGATGATACAAAAGAGCCAGGAACTATAATTCAAGAAATTCAAAAAGGTTTCACTATTAAAGATAGATTACTAAGGCCCTCATTGGTTGGTGTAGCTAAGAAAACTCAAGAAAAAGCAGCTAAAACAGAGGAAACTAAAGAGAATTCGGAGACTAAATAATGATCAGAACAGCTTGTAGAATCAAAAATAACACATATATGACGAGGAGAATTAATTATTATGAGTAAAATTATTGGAATAGATTTGGGAACAACAAACTCCTGCGTGGCTATAATGGAGGGAAGCCAGGCAAAAGTTTTAGAAAATGCAGAAGGTGCTAGAACAACACCATCTGTTGTTGCTTTTACTGATGAAAAAGAAAAATTAATAGGACAACCAGCTAAAAGACAAGCTGTAACCAACCCCGAAAATACTATTTTTGCAGTTAAAAGACTTATTGGAAGAAACTTTGATGACCCAACAGTTAAAAAAGATATAGAAGCTGCTCCATTTAAAATTGTCAATTCAGAAAAAGGAGATGCGTGGATAGAATCTAAAGGGGAAAAATACTCTCCTTCTCAGATCTCAGCTTTTATTTTACAAAAAATGAAAGAAACGGCAGAAAAATATTTAGGCCAAGCTGTTACAAAAGCAGTAATTACCGTTCCTGCATACTTTAATGATGCTCAAAGACAAGCAACTAAAGACGCTGGAAAAATTGCGGGTCTAGAAGTTTTAAGAATTATAAATGAACCTACTGCTGCATCATTAGCTTATGGTTTAGATAAAAAACAAAATAAGAAAATTGCAGTTTATGACTTGGGTGGTGGAACATTTGATGTTTCAATACTTGAACTTGGTGATGGAGTTTTTGAAGTTAAATCAACCAACGGAGATACATTCTTAGGTGGTGAAGATTTTGATAATTCTATAGTTGAATATTTAATTGCAGAATTTAAAAAAGATAATGGGATAGATTTGAAATCAGATAAACTTGCTCTTCAGAGATTAAAAGAAGCCGCAGAAAAAGCTAAGATTGAATTATCCTCAGCTGAACAGACTGATATTAATTTACCATTTATTACCGCTGACAAGACTGGCCCAAAACATATTAATTTAAAACTTACAAGAGCAAAACTTGAGGCGCTTGTTGAAGATCTTATAGCCAAAACAATGCCACCATGTAAAACTGCATTGAAGGATGCTGGTATCGCAGCCAATGAAATTGACGAAGTTGTAATGGTTGGTGGTATGACTAGAATGCCTAAGGTAATCGAGGAAGTTAAAAATTTCTTTGGGAAGGAACCTAATAAAAGTGTTAACCCTGATGAAGTTGTAGCAATGGGTGCTGCAATTCAAGCAGGTGTTCTTCAAGGTGATGTAAAGGATGTATTATTATTAGATGTAACGCCTCTTTCTTTAGGTATTGAGACCTTAGGTGGAGTTTCTACAAAATTAATTGAAAAAAACACAACGATTCCTACTAAAAAAAGTCAAGTATTCTCAACTGCTGAAGATAATCAACCTGCTGTTTCTATTAGAGTGTTGCAAGGTGAAAGAGAGATGGCAGCTGATAATAAAATTTTAGGAAACTTCGAGCTTGTTGGAATTGCACCTGCACCTAGAGGTGTTCCTCAAATTGAAGTTACATTTGATATTGATGCGAATGGTATTGTTAATGTTTCAGCGAAAGATAAGGGCACTGGAAAAGAACAAAAAATTCAAATCCAAGCTTCAGGTGGTTTAAGTGACGATGAGATTGAGAAAATGGTGAAAGATGCTGAAGCCAATAAAGAAGCTGATAAAAAGAAAAGAGAGTCTGTAGATGTAAGAAATCAAGCAGATACCTTAATTCATTCTACAGATAAAAATCTTAAAGAGCATAGTTCTAAAGTATCTGATTCCGACAAAAAAGCTATTGAAGATGCTTCAAGTCAATTAAAAGAGGCTCTTAAAGGTGAAAACACAGATGATATTAAGAAAAAAACTGAGGCACTAGTTCAAGCTTCAATGAAACTTGGAGAAGCAATATATAAATCACAACAAAATGCAAAACCAGATTCTAATAAAGATGATGGAAAAGACGATAAAGGAAAAAAAGAGGATAATGTTGTTGATGCTGATTTTGAGGAAGTAAAAGACGAGAATAAAGAAAAGAGTGCTTAACATACATTTATCTGTCCGGGGTATTAAATGGCAAAAAGAGATTATTATGACGTCCTCGGCGTAAATAAGAGCGCATCTCCTGAAGAGTTAAAATCTGCATATAGAAAGTTAGCTGTAAAATATCATCCAGATAAAAATCCTGGAGATAAAGGAGCTGAAGAAAAGTTTAAAGAAGCAAGTGAAGCTTACGGCATTCTTTCTGATAAATCTAAAAAAGAAAATTACGATAATTTTGGTCATGCTGCCTTTGAAAATGGTGGTGGTGGACAAGGTGGATTTGGAGGTTTTGGAGGTTTCAGTGGTGCAGATTTTTCGGACATATTTGAAGATTTTTTTGGAGACTTTGGAGGTGGAAGAAGAAGTTCTAGGGGAAGAAGTTCAAATAATAGAGGCTCAGATCTAAGATATGATTTATCGATTACATTAGAGGAAGCTTACTCGGGGAAGAAACAAAATATACAATTTTCAACATCAGAAAAATGCAACACATGTAAGGGGAACGGATCTAAACCCGGGTCTAGCCCTGATAGATGTACTTACTGTGGAGGTAACGGTAGAGTAAGATCTAATCAAGGTTTTTTTACAGTTCAACAAACATGTCCTCAATGTGCAGGAAGTGGTGAAGAAATAACAAATCCTTGCTCAGACTGTAATGGACAAGGAAATACTCAAACATCAAAAAAAGTATCAGTTACAATCCCAAAAGGTGTTGATGATGGTACAAGAATCAGACTTGCTGGCAAAGGTGAGGCAGGCACAAGAGGCGGTGCTAGCGGTGATTTATATTTATTTATAAATGTTAAATCTCATGAACTATTTAAAAGATCTGACGTAAACTTATTTTTTGAGTTTCCTATTTCAATAGCAGACGCAGCACTTGGTACAACAATAGAAATACCAACGATAGATGGTAAAAAAGCGAAAATAAAAATACCTGATGGAACACAAGATGGTAAACAATTTAGGTTGAAAGGCAAAGGTATGCCTTTTATGCGTAGAGGAGATTTTGGAGATTTGTATGTGCAAATTAAAACAGAAGTTCCAGTATATTTAAACAAAGAGCAAAGAAGTCTTTTAGAAAAATTTAAAGAAATCGAAAACGATAAATCTAATCCAAGTATCAAAAAATTTTTTCAAAAGGCAAAAGATTTTTGGAAAAGTTAAGATATTTAACTACAGTTCATTATAAAATATTTAAGTTGAAATAATTAATACCTAGTTTAATAAATAAATATGATTATTTGGATTGCTTCATACCCAAAAAGCGGCAACACCTGGGTTAGATCTTTTCTTACTGCTTACTATTTTTGTGAAAATGGAATATTTGACATTAAAAAGTTAAGCTTAATAGAAGATTATCCAAATAAACAATTTTTTAAAGAAAAAGTAAAACAAGGTGAGATCTATAAACATTGGGAAACGTCTCAAAAGAATATTCGTGATCAAAAAAAAGTGAAGTTTCTAAAAACTCATAACTCTTTAATCACTGCTTTTGGAAATGATTTCACTAAACCTGAGTATTCTCTAGGAGTTATCTATATAATTAGAGATCCTCGAAATGTTATAACTTCAGTTAAAAATCATAATGACCTAGACTCATATGACCAAGCATTAAAATTTATGCAGGATGAAAACAAGGTATTACAAGATTACCCACATCTAAAAAACTACGCAAAAACAAATATTGTTAACTCTTGGAGAATTAATTACCAATCTTGGTTAAATAACAAGTCTTTTAGAAGATTAATAATTAGATACGAGGATATGGTTAAAAATCCAAAGCAAACTTTTGAAAAGTTGGTAGTTTTTGTTAATACTTTAATGAGATTTGACAATAAAATTGATCAAGAAAAGCTTAATAACGCAATTGATACTACTAACTTTAAAAGTCTACAAAACATA
>CACFSB010000013.1 GCA_902568855.1 uncultured Pelagibacteraceae bacterium
TTAGTGACTAGTAGTTTATTTTCATTTATTACACCATTATTTAAGAATTTTGGAGTTGAAAGAAATTCAAAATTATTAATTAAAACCTTTTCTGTAATATTTGTATTATAGTTTTTGTAATATCCCTTAGAATAAAAAGAATTATTTGAATTTATAATTCTTGAGAAGCTAAAATTTGGTACATATTCAAATTTATCATTATCCTGTTTACTTAGATCCTCATAAATATCTAAATTAGTACTAATTGACATGTCTTCATCAAATAAATTTATACCCAGTGAGTTTGTTAGATTAGAGGTATTATTAATAATTGGACTTTCTATTTTATATGCTTTTAAGTATGTTTCATCTGAAACTTGCTCTAATTTAAAATTTAATTCAACTTCCTCAAAATTGTCATTTTTATAATTTTTACTTAGATTATAAAACAAATGACTTTTAACATTTTCATCACTTGAAATAAATTGACTTAGATCAACTATATGTTTTGAATCTTTATTTTTTTGCCTAAATTCTGATTGAATTAAAAATTTATCTTCTGCAAAAAACCTTGGGCTAAGCGTAATATCTTGATTTTCTGTTAAAGCAATGAAATATGGTAAATTGAAAGATAAACCAGTTGTACTGTTATCTTGGATTTTAGGTATTAAAAATCCTGATTGTCGATCAACTGTCGGATCAGGATGAAAAAATTTTGGGAAATAAAATACTTTTTTATCATAAATTTTTAGACTTGCATTTTTATAATAGATTGTTCTTTTATTTTTATCGTGTTTAATTTCTTCCGCACTCATTTCCCAAGGAGGACATTTTTCCCTTTTTTTACAAAAAGTAAAAGTTCCCTTTTTTACTATTGTATTATCTTTGTTAGTAACCAGACTTCTTCCCTTTAATCTGGGTTCATTTTCTGAATTATTAGAAATTTTAAAATTTAAACCCACATCTTTTGCAATTAATTCTTTTTTTTCTAAATTAAGGAATGCCATTTCAATTTTAAATAAATTTTGACTTATATCTAAAACCTCTAAGTTAGTTAATTTTATAATTTTATCATTTATAGAATATTCAAATTGATCAACTCGATAAATGTTTCCTAATTTATCCGTTATTTCAGAATTACTCTTACTTTTAATTTTTTGTTCCTTTAAATTATAATTTAATTCGTTAGTTCTTATCTTTAGTTGATTTGTATTGTCATTAATTATGACATTCTTTTTAAAATATAAACTTGATTGATCAATATAATATTGAATAATATTAGAACTTATTTCTAAATTATCATTAATTTTTTCAATTTTACCATTATTAACAATTAATAAAGATTTATTCTTAATATACCTTATAACTTTACCACTTGCAGAAACATTTTCTTTTTGGACAAATACGGTACCATTCTTTGCAATTGTTTCATTTCCCTCATTTACAACTTCAATTTCAGAGGCACTAAACTGAATTTCTTTTGAAAATATTTTATTGAAAAATAAAAATTGAGATAAAATTATTAAAATTATTATAAATTTATTCTTCATTTATTCTTATTAATCCTATTATTGAAATAATACTTAAAAAAATTATTGGAAAAAATACTGACAAATAGATTGGAATTTTATTGGTTAACCCGAAAATATTAAAAATATTATTTATGTAATAAATTACAACAGAAAGAGTAATTCCTAGCAGCACATGGAATATATAAGGCTTATTTTTCTTAATATTTAACATTATTATTGATGATATTATTACCATAATACTGAAATAAATTGGTATAGCAGTTATTCTAAGAATATGAAGGTCAATATCTTGTGAGGAATATCCCAATAATTCACTTTCTTTTTTAGCATTAATTAATTGCAAAATATTAAAAGAATTGAGATTTCTGAATGTGCTATTGATTTTTTTAATATTAAAATGGCTTGAGATGATTACGTCATTTTCAAGTTTGATTTGTAGATTATCTTTAAACAGATAAGGTTTTTCTATAATCCATTGATTTTTACTTATATCAACTCTTTGAGAGGAAATATTTTCAATTAATTCAAAATTTTCGTCAAATTTTGATATAAAAACATTTTCTAAAAAATTAGTTTTACCAAGACTTCCATTTATGATGTAAATTTCATTATCTATTTCATCCTTAATCCATAAACCATTTTCTCCATAATGTTTTAAATATTTGCCATCTTTTGAATAAGAATTTTTATAATCAAAATAAATAAATTTCAATTTAGAAGAAAATGGATAATAAATTGATATTATTAACATTCCGAACACAAACGCAGATAATGTTAAAATTTTAATAAGATAGAAATTATCCAATCGATTTATTTTGATTAATTCATTTTCCTTTTTTTTAATTATCTCCAAAAAGAAAAGTTGAGTAGCTATCAAAATTATAAAAGGAAATATTTCAAGTAGTGCAGAGGGAACATCTAATGCTGCGACTAAAAAAGGTAGATAAAAAGATGACTTCGTATCAGTAAAAAAAGTTATTTCTTCAAATATGGTCAAAATGAATATAAGTGAAAAAAAAATAAGTGAGAGAATTAACAATTTTTTAAAAAATAAATTAATAAAATATTTATCAAAAGTTCTAAGCATTGTTCACATTCTTTATTAAATAAATATAAGTTAATGAAAAGAATAAAATTGGTATACCTAAAAACAATATTAGATATATTAAAGAACCTTGAATATATCTCATGAAAATTTCAGATATTACTAATATTAAAAAAACAAAAATAAAGATCTTAATAGTTTTAAATGTATAATTATGTTTTTCTTTGGATATTGTTAACAAAAAACAGCATACTAATGTGAGTATTGGTAAGTAAAACGGTTTGATAAATCTTTTATATAATTCCTGATTAAAGTTTTTAAATTTATTAACTTCACAATTAAATAAATCATCATAGTAGTTTTTACCTGACATTAAACTTAAAGAACATTTCATTATCTTTAATGATGATAGCTCTTGAATTTTTGGTTTTTTGATTGATCGTGATGAAAATTTTGATAAATCATAATCAATTTTGTCGAACTCGAAGCTTATCAATTTATTATTATTATTACTTATTACTTTTCCATTCAATAATCTAAAAAGTTTTTTATCCTCATTAATTAAAAATCCCTCTTTTGCATAAATTATTTGACTGTCATTTTCTCTAAAATCAACGAATGCACCTTCTTGAATATAGATATTTTTAAACGAATTATTATTTGTTTTATGATTTATAAAAATTGTTAAACCAGAAATCGTATCAATAAACTTACCTTGTTTGATCAAATTAGGCAAAAAATCCATGTTTGAGTTTTTAATAATAAGTCTTGCTTTAAATTGATTATTAGGAGAAATAAGACTTCCAATCAAAAATTGAATAAACATTACGATTATGGTGAAATTTAATAAAGTTTTTATTAACTTTTTTTTAGTAACACCATTAGTCCAAAAAATAAGCAATTCGTTATTTTTTTCATACTTAATCAATTCAAAAAAAATGGAGATAGCAAATACAAAAGGCAGAATTCTATGAATTATTTTTGGGAAATTGTATAAATTGTATAAAAAGTAAATTTTAAAATTATGACCATCATCAATAACAAAATCTAGATAATTTACTGCTTGAATTATCCATACAATTAAACCGATTGTAAATGTTATGGTCAAAGCACGCAAAGAAATGTCTGCAATCAGTTTTCTAAATAGTAATTTTTCCATTGAAATATATTTGTTTTGCTCATATATAGCATTATCTCGTATAGATTGTATTAAAATTTATGAATATAAAAATAAACTACAAAAAACAAGTTTTTGATAAAAATAATGAAAATCCAATATTATTTGTCGATGAAAACTTCAATATTTCAAGTTTAAAGAATAGTATTTCTAAATCTGATTATTTTTATATTTTCGATTTGTTAAAAAATAGAGATCCGAAAAAAAAAATAGTTACCTTTGATATCAATTCAAAAAGAAAAATTATTTTAGTCTCTTTAAAGAAGAATCTTACTAACTCTGAAGTAGAAAATTTAGGTGCTGATTGTTACAAAATTATAAAGGAATTAAAAAAATCAAATTTTTTTATAAATTCAGATACAGCAACAAAAAAATTAAAAAATTTCGTGGGACATTTTTTGCACGGTATAAAACTTAAATCTTACTTATTCGAGAAATATAAATCAAAAAAAACTAACAAGAATATAGTTTTAAATATATTTGGTAAAAATATACCAACTATTAATGACCAAACAAAATTCAATGCAATTGAGGAAGGCACTTTTTATGCTAGAGATTTAGTATCAGAACCTGGGAATGTACTGCATCCAGATGAATATGCTAAAAGAATAAATTCATTAAAAAAATTTGGTTTAAAAATAAATATCTATGATGAAAAAAAATTAAAAAAATTAGGCATGAATACCTTACTCGGGGTTGGTCAAGGAAGTATTAGAGGATCATATCTTGTAACGATAGAATGGAATGGTTTGAAAAATAAATCTAGACCCTTAGCTTTTGTAGGTAAAGGTGTTTGTTTTGATACTGGAGGTATATCTTTAAAACCAGCAAAATTTATGGAAGATATGACATATGATATGGCTGGCTCTGCGGTCGTTGTTGGATTAATGAAAAATTTAGCTCTGAGAAAAGCAAAAATAAATGCAGTTGGAGTTGTCGGTCTTGTGGAAAATATGCCTGGAAGTAACGCGCAAAGACCCGGAGATATAGTTAAGTCTTATAGCGGTAAAACTGTTGAAATATTAAATACAGATGCTGAGGGAAGATTAGTGCTTGCGGATGCAATTACTTATACAGAAAAAAAATTTAAGCCAAAGTTCATTGTAGATTTAGCAACTTTAACAGGTGCAATTATTGTATCACTTGGTTCAGAATATGCAGGACTATTTTCAAATGATGATAAATTATCTAAACAATTAATTGATGCTGGTAAAAATGTTGAAGAGAAAGTTTGGAGAATGCCTCTTAATAAAAATTATGATAAATTAATCAACTCTAAAAATGCAGATATGCAAAATATTAATTATGTTGGTGGCGCAGGATCAACTACTGCTGCTCAGTTTTTACAAAGATTTATTTTAAACAAAACACCTTGGGCTCATCTAGATATTGCTGGCATGGCTTTTTCTAAATATGGTGGGGCTTTGAATTCAGGTGGTGCAACGGGTTATGGAGTAAGATTGTTAAATAAACTTATAGAGGACAATTATGAGTAATATCGAGCAAACCTTATCAATTATAAAACCTGATGCAGTAGAAAGAAATCTTGAAAATGAAATAAAGGAAATGTTTAAAAACAAAGGTTTTTTAATTTTAAAAGAAAAAAAAATTCAAATTGAAAAATCAGAGGCAGAAAAATTTTATAAAGTTCATGAAACAAAACCGTTTTATAACGATTTATGTGATTATCTATCCTCAGGACCTATAGTAGTTATGATTCTTGAAAAAGAAAATGCAGTTTTAGGAAATAGAGAATTAATGGGAGCTACAAATCCCAAAGAAGCTCTCGATGGCACAATAAGAAAGAAATATGGAATTTCAATTGATAAAAATTCTGTACATGGATCAGATAGTATTGAAAATGCTAAAATTGAAATTGACTTTTTCTTTAAAGACTAAAAACTTTTAAAATAGCTCTTGGATAAAGTTTATGTTCTTGTTTTAATATTTTTTTTGCTAAAGAGTTTTTGGTTTCATTTTTTGTAATTTTAACTTTTTTTTGAAGTATTATTTTACCAGAATCAAGTTTTGAATTTACAAAATGAACAGTACAACCTGAATATTTTTCCTTATTGCTCAAAACTCTCTGATGAGTGTTTAATCCTTTATATTTGGGAAGTAATGAGGGGTGAATATTTAAAATCTTACCGCTAAATTTAGTGATAAAATTTCTAGATAAAATTTTCATAAATCCTGCCAAACATATCATCTTAATTTCATGCTTTTTCAAAACAGAAAGCATTTGATTTTCAATTTCATTTTTTTTCTTAAAGTTAAACGATTTTTTTTTTATTTTATTTATTTTGCTAAGCTTTAAACCTTTAGCTTTAGGGTTATTTGTGATTATCAAATTAATAGTGATTGGTGATTTTCTTGTTTTTGAAAACTTTATTAAAGATTTTAAATTACTTCCGTTACCAGAAATAAAAACCGCAGTCTTAATTTTCTTATAGCCAGTTAACTTTACCATTAAGACTTACTTTTTTTTTATTCTTAGAAATTTTTCCAATTATATAAGGTTTATATTTTTTTAAAAAAAATTTATTGATTTTTTTTATATTATTAGGATTTATTATTAAACAAAATCCAACTCCACAATTAAAAGTTTTAAGCATTTCTCTGTCACTTATCTTATTTTTCTTGAGCCAATTAAAAATCTCAAGAGGTTTAATCTTATTCAAGTCTATTTCTGCACATAAGTTATCTGGTATAACTCTACTAATATTATCAACCAATCCACCACCAGTAATATTAGCACAACCATTTAATAAATTTCTTTTTACAAGATTTAAGATTTCTTTTACATAGATCCTTGTCGGCTTTATTAATTCTTTTTTAAGAAAAGAATTTTTTTTGATATTTATTTTTTTTACTTTCAATAGATGCCTAACTAGTGAATAGCCGTTTGAATGTAACCCACTAGATGGAATAGCCAAGATTAAATCACCTTTTTTTATTTTATTTTTATTAAGTATTTTTTTTTTATCTGTAACACCAACTGCAAAACCAGCTATATCAAATTTACCTTTCTCGTAAGTGTCTGGCATTTCGGCAGTTTCACCGCCAACTAAACTACATTGTGAAATATCACATCCTTTAACTATTCCTCGAATTATTGATTTCATTTTTTTTAAATCAATTTTATTTATTGAAATGTAGTCTAAAAAAAATAGAGGTTTTGCTCCTTGCACAATTAAATCATTTACACTCATAGCAACCAGATCTATTCCTATAGTGTCATATTTTTTTAGTATGTTTGCGATTTCGATTTTGGTCCCCACACCATCAGTACAAGCCACTATTTTTGGATTCTTTATATCTTTAGGTAAATCTGAAATGGAACCAAACCCGCCAATATTAGAGTTCTTTTTATTGCCTCTTTTTTTTGATGAAATACCAGATATGAAATTAATAAATTTATCTGCAGCATTGATATTGACCCCACTTTTTTTATAGGTAAAGAGATTTTTATTCATTAATATAGATTTTAAATTTAAGTATGTATTATATCAAACGTTTATATATTTTTTTCTCTATTCTAGCTTTAATAATACTTTTTTTTTCCACAGAAGCCGTTAAAGCAAAATCTTTTGAAGTCAATAATATTGAAATTTCTCAGCCATTTGAAATAAATTTTGATAAAAATAAGGCAATTGATTTAGGATTTAAAAATGCTTTTTTCGAATTAATTTATTCTTTAATAAAATCCTCGGATTTTAAAAAAACTGATTCTATCAAACTTAATGAGATTAAAAGTATGATTGAAACATTTTCTATTAAAGAAGAAAAATTTATAGATCAGAGATATCATTTAAATTTAGGCGTATCATTTAATAAAAAAAAAATTTTTAAGTATCTGGAAAAAAAAAATATTTTTCCCTCACGAATTTTAAAAGAAAAATTTTTATTTATACCGATAATAATAAATGAGAATGGAAATAGTATTTCAATTTTTTCAAATAACCCAATTTATGATAATTGGAACCAAACAAACAAACGATATCAACTAATTAATTATTTACTTCCCTCTGAGGATCTCGAAGATCTAAATCTTATAAAAAAAAAATTAAACATTATCGAAACTTATGATTTTAATGAGATTACAAAGAAATATTTTTTAAAAAATTCTATCATTTCACTTGTTTTTAGAGGAAACAATGAAGTGAGAATTTTAACGAAAATTTATAACGGCAAAAACGAGATAATAAAGAATAACACTTTTAAGAACATAGATATAGACAATGAGATAGACCTAAATCTTTTAATCACAAATTTGAAAAACTTATTTGAGGATACTTGGAAAAAAATAAATGAAATCAATACTTCCATCAAAGTTCCTATAACAATTAAGATTAAAAGTGATGATTTGAAAAAATCTAATAAATTTGAATTATTTCTAACGGAAATAGATCTAGTCAGCGACTATTATATATTAAAATTTAATAAAGAATTCATATTTTATGAAGTTTTATTTAATGGAACAGTTCAAAACTTTATTAATATAATGAAAAATAAAGAATATAATTTAAACACACAAAAAAAAGTTTGGATGATTGAATGAGGGACATGGATCAAACAATAATTAAATTTAATTATGACAAAAATTTTAAAAATGAGGATTTTTATCTTTCTAAAAGTAACAAACATGTTTTTGATTTTTTAAACATGTGGCCAAAATGGGAGAAAAATTTTGTTAATGTATCAGGGGAAAAACTTTGTGGAAAAACTCATTTAATAAATATTTTTTTAAAAAAAAACAAAGGGATCAAGTTTGATAGTAGATATTTAGGAAATGATGATCTAAAAAAAATTAAGATTTATGAGAACGTTATAATTGAAAATTTATCTTCTGACGTTAATGAAAAGTTACTTTATAGTCTTCTTAATTTAGCTGAACAAGAAAATAAATTTATTATTATAACATCAATAAAACCAGTAGTTAACATCTCTTTCGATCTAAAAGATTTAAAGTCTAGAGCAAAAAATTTTATTTTATTAAATATTGAAAAACCTGATGATGAGTTGATATTTGCTATTATATTAAAAAATTTATCTGATCGACAAATCTCTATAGATAAGAAATTTATTGAGTATATTATTAAAAGAATAGATAGATCATATAGCAAAATATATGATTTCATATATAAGATCGATCAATTAAGTTTAAAAAAAAAAAAATCAATTGATTTTAAAATTATAAAAGAAGTTTTAGGAGAATAATTGAATAAATTTAGAACTCATAAATGTAATGAATTAAGAAAAGAAAAAGTTGGAGATGAAGTAACTTTATCTGGTTGGATAAATAAAAAACGAGATCATGGAAATCTTTTATTCATAGATTTAAGAGATAATTATGGAATTACACAGTGTATTATAGACAAAGAAAATTCCAATTTTAAAAAATTGGAAAAAACACAATTGGAAACAGTAATTAAAATTGATGGAAATGTTGTTGAAAGATCAAAGGAGTCAATCAATAAGGATATTGAAACTGGAGAAATTGAGGTAGTAATTAAAACTTTTCAAGTTCTTGGTGAATGTAAGGAACTTCCTTTACCAGTTTTTACTGACCGTGAGTATTCAGAAGAAATAAGACTGAAATATCGTTTTTTAGATTTAAGAAGAAAAAAAATTCATGAAAATATCATATTGAGATCAAAAGTAATCTCATTCATTAGAAATGAGATGAACAAGTTAGGATTTTTAGAATTTCAAACACCAATTTTAACGTCTTCAAGCCCTGAAGGAGCAAGAGATTTTTTGGTACCGAGCAGATTAAATCCTGGAAAATTTTACGCATTACCACAAGCACCTCAACAATTTAAACAATTAGTAATGGTCTCTGGTTTTGATAAGTATTTTCAAATTGCTCCATGCTTTAGAGATGAAGATGCAAGAGCCGATAGAAGTCCTGGTGAGTTCTATCAATTAGATCTGGAAATGTCTTTTGTGGAGCAAGAAGATGTGTTTAACGTAATAGAAAAATTATTTATCAATACTTTTAAAAAGTTTTCAAATAAAAAAATATTATTTAATCAATTTCCAAGAATCTCCTATAAAGAGTCAATGTTAAAATATGGAACTGACAAACCAGATTTAAGAAATCCATTAGTTATTAGTGACATCACTGAAATTTTTTTAAGAGAAGATGTTTCTTTTGAAATATTTAAAAAATTAGTTAAATCTGGATCTAAAGTCAGATGCATTGTTGCAAAAAATACAAAAGATAAACCGCGAAGTTTTTTTGATAACATTGACAAATGGGCTAAAGAACAAGGAGCTTCAGGACTCGCTTACTTTACAATTGAAAAAGAAGAGGAAATTTCAGCTAAAGGACCTGTAGGCAAATTTTTTTCAAAAGACTCACTAAATGAAATAATGATTAAAACTGAAGCAAAAGTAGGTGATAGTATTTTTCTTGCTTGCGGTAAAGTAGAAGAAGTAGAAAAGATAACAGCATTAGCTAGAGATAAAATTGGAAAAGATTTAGGTTTAATCGATGAAAACGTTTTTGCATTCTGTTGGATTGTAGATTATCCAATGTATGAAATAGATAATCAAACAAACAAAATTAAATTCAGTCACAATCCTTTTTCTATGCCGCAAGGAGATATCAACCAAATTAATTTTAAAAAACCATTAGAAATACTAGCATATCAATATGATATTGTATGTAATGGAATAGAATTATCCTCGGGTGCGATTAGAAATCATATACCAGATCTAATGTATAAATTATTTGATGTTGCTGGTTACTCTAGATCTGAAGTTGATCAAAAATTTAGTGGAATGATAAACGCTTTAAGTTATGGTGCTCCACCTCATGGAGGCATTGCCCCAGGAATTGATAGAATAATTATGTTATTAGCAAACGAAAGAAATATTAGAGAAGTTACAATGTTTCCAATGAACCAAAATGCACAAGATTTGATGATGAATTCACCTTCTACTGTAAGTGAAAACCAACTAAAAGAGTTAAATTTATCTTTAAAAAATAAAAAATAATTATTTTTTACCTTTAAGACTAATTTTAACATCTGATAAATCTACCAAATTTTTTTTGTAGTTGTTTCTAACAAATCCTTTACTTGTTATATCTTTTACTATTTTCAGTAATTGATTTTGTTCATCAGAACCTTTTTCGTCTGTAGATGAAACATCTAAATTACCTATAGATGGAGTATGTGCTAAATCTTCTCTGTTAAGATAAGAAATTGCGAGTTCCCTAAATATATAATCTAAAATTGAAGAGGCACTTAAGATTCTGTCATTACCGTTTACTTTTCCTGAGGGCTCAAATTTAGTACCTATGAATGCACTCACAAATTCATCCAATGGAACTCCATATTGAAGACCAAGCGAAACAGCGATAGCAAAATTATTCATTAGAGCTTTAACTAACTCTCCCTCTTTACTTGTATCTATAAAGATTTCTCCAATTTTACCATCCTCATACTCACCAGTATGTAAATAAACTTTATGATCACCAATAGTTGCTTTTTGAATATAACCTTTTCTTCTATCTGGCATACTAAATCTTTTTCCAGAATTATCAGATTTTGCAAAAGATTGAGAAACTATTTTTTCAACATTTGTGTTTTTGTTTTCACTTTGAGCTTGAACTAAGTCAATTTTTTTATTTTGATCATTTTGTTTATTATTAAGATCAAGACTTTTTGTTTTTCTGTTATCTAATTTTACATCCAGAACCTCAAATTTTCCATCATCTCTTTTTTCAAGATTCTTTAGCTCTGTCTCATTAATATCATCTAAATAATGATTTACTTTAAAAGTGCATGTGTAATAAGTTTCTACAAGATATTTTGACATTTTATTATAATCCTTAAATTAAATTTGAATTTTGAATCTTTTTACTTATATACATTTACATATTTTAGTCTAATTTAATTTATACAATTAAAAATTGAATTTAAAAAATTTTACATGTTGACTCTCTTAAAAAAAATTTTCACTTGGTGGAATCGCGATACATTCGGCACTAGAATCAAAACTATTTTGTTTGGTAAATTTATTGGATCAGATGAATATGGAAATAAATATTATGAGAGTAAAAGAGGAAAAAGGTGGGTAATTTATGCGAGTGAAATTGATGCATCAAAAATTCCAGTTGAATGGTATTCTTGGATACATTTTATGCCAAATAAAATTGAAAATATTCATAAGCTTGAAAAACATGATTGGCAAAAACCTCACCAACCAAATTTGACTGGGACTGACTCAGCTTACTATCCAAACAAGAACAACAAAGATGCAACTAAAAAAAAATATAAAAGTTGGAAATAAGCTAAACCTATTTTTATTTATATATTTATTTATCGTATTTATAACATTTAATACTAGTGCTGAAATTAATCTTAATGGAAAAAATACTGATATTAAAATATTGGATAAGATAAGTTCTAAAAATGAGTTGGTAAAATTAGTCAACGATGAAGAATTTATTTATAAGGATTTAGGAATAAAAAGTATTAAATGTACAGATTCTAAATTAGATGATAATCCTGAGGTAAAGGCATATATTCAAGTAAGAGATTTAACAAAAAAAGATAGAAATAATGTTTTTGTTTTTAATGGATGGATGTTTTCATCAAGTCCCTCTATAGCACCCTTTGATCATCCAGTTTATGATATCTGGCTTGTTAGCTGTTACTAAAGTATTTTATCTTTATCCAACCAACTGACATTGAAATCAGAATTAATAAATTTTTTATGATTTAGTAATTTTTTATGCAATGGTATGGTTGTTGTGATACCTTCTATTACAAACTCATCTAAAGATCTATTCATTCTTTGAATAGCTTCTAATCTATTTCTCCCATGACAAATTAATTTACAAATCATACTATCGTAGTATGGAGTGACTTTATAACCTTGGTATATTGCACCATCAACTCTGGTTCTGAAACCTGATGGTTGATGACACATACTAATTAAACCAGGCGATGGTTGGAAATTTTTACTAGCATCCTCTGCATTTATTCTACATTCTATAGCGTGCCCTCTTGGATTTATATCACTTTGTTTCAAAGCTGTTTCTCCTGAAAATGCTATCCAAATCTGTTCTTTAATTATATCTATACCTGTCACCATTTCAGTTACTGGGTGCTCAACTTGAACTCTTGTATTCATTTCAAGAAAATAAAATTTTCCATCTTCATAAATAAACTCAACAGTCCCAGCACCCATATAGCCAATTTTTGAAACCATATTTACTGTTTTTTCAAAAAGGTCTTTTCTTATCTCGTCAGTCAAAATAGGACTTGGCGTTTCCTCAATCAATTTTTGATGTCTTCTTTGAACAGAACAATCTCTTTCATGAAGATGAACAGTTCTATTTTTTCCAGCTAAAATTTGAACTTCAATGTGTCTAGGATTTTGAAAAAACTTTTCTATGTAAACTTCATCATTACCAAAATATTTTTGAGCTTCCGATTTTGCAGTTGAAAACAATGTTTCAAATTCCTCTTCTTTATAAACAATCTTCATGCCTTTCCCACCACCACCACCAGCAGCTTTAATTAGAACAGGAAAACCAATTTTTTTACATAATTCTCTAGCTTCTTTAACATCTTTAACTCCACCGTCAGAACCTTCAATAACTGGTAAACCATTTTCTTTAGCAATTTTTTTTGCTTGTATCTTGTCTCCCATCATTTCTATAAGTTTTGAGGAGGCTCCAATGAATCTAATATTATTTTCTTCAAGAACTTTTGCGAAATTAGCATTTTCGGATAGAAAACCATAACCAGGATGCACAGCTTCAGCATTTGTGATTTCTATTGCTGATAATAAGGCTGGAATATTTAAATAACTATTTGCTGGTTGGTGAGAACCTATACAAACACTTTCATCTGCCATTCTTACATGCATACTTTCTTTATCTACATCAGAATGAACGGCTACAGTTGAAATCCCCCATTCTTTACAGGCTCTTATAATTCTAACCGCAATTTCTCCGCGGTTGGCTATCAAAATTTTTTTAAACATTAATCAAGAATTAACAAATTTTGACCAAATTCAACAGGCTGACCATCTTCAACACAAATTTCTTTTACGACCCCATCTGCGGTTGAAGGCACATGATTCATAGTTTTCATAGCTTCTACGATCATTACCGTATCACCCTTTTTAATTTTTTTTCCAACTTCAACAAATTTTTTTCCACCAGGTTCAGGTGCATGATATGCTGTTCCTATAATTGGTGATTTAACTTCAATCCCGGTTTTAGTTTTCTCTGATAAATTAATATTAGAGTTGTTTATCTCAGATTTTGGATTTGGAATATTATGATTATTTACTGAAATATTATTTTTAGAAACTTTAATCTTAGTATCTTTCTCGGTATATTCTAACTCAGTAAGACCAAATTCTTCTAAATAGTCACTAAGTTCTTTAATAATCTTTTTATTAATTTTCATTTTGTAAGAGCTTTTGCATTGAAATTATGGCTAAAATATAACCATCAGCACCTAAACCAAAAATACCTCCTGTAACTACATCACTTATCAAAGATTTATGTCTAAATTCTTCACGTTTATATATATTTGAAATATGCAACTCAATGATTGGTTTTTTAAAAATATTTAATGCATCTCTAATAGCTACAGAGGTATGAGTAAAACCCGCAGCATTGATTATTATTCCATCAAAATTTTTTCTAGAGTTTTGTATCAAATTTACTATTTCACCCTCAATATTTGATTGAGAAAAATCAGCCTCTAAACCTAATTCTTTCGACTTATTTAAACAAATTTCTTTTAATTCTTCGAATGTAGTAGATCCATATTGTGATTGTTCTCTTTCGCCTAATAGATTAAGATTTGGCCCATTGATAATAATTATCTTATTGTTCATTTAACATTTATATACGATGAAAAAAAAAATAAAAATAAAAATAAATGGTAAAATAAATAAAATTGATGATAAAACTAAATTATCTGACCTGGTTAAAAATTTAAAAGTCCCATTGAAAAAAGTTGCCATTGAATTAAATAGAGAAATAGTGGATAAAAAAAATCTTAATAAAATCAATTTGAAAGTTAACGATAAAATAGAAATTGTTCATTTTATTGGAGGTGGTTAGTTTTGAAAAAAGATAATCTTATAATTTCAAAGAAAAAATTCAATTCGAGATTAATTGTAGGCACTGGTAAATATAAGAGCATGATTGAATGTGCTAAGGCAATAGAAATATCTGGTGCAAGTATTGTAACAGTTGCCGTTAGAAGAGTAAATATTACTGATAAAAAAAAACCTTTGTTAATGGATTACATAGATCCAAAAAAAATAACTTATTTACCTAATACTGCGGGCTGTTTTAATTCAGATGATGCGTTAAGAACACTTAGACTTGCAAGAGAAATAGGAGGATGGAAATTGGTAAAGCTTGAGGTTTTAGGTGATAAACAGAATTTATTTCCTGAGATGATAGAAACACTTAAATCTACAGAAATCTTAACAAAAGAGGGTTTTAAAGTTATGGTTTATTGTAACGATGACCCATTAATGGCTAAAAGGTTGGAAAATGCAGGTGCGGTTTCTATCATGCCTCTTGCTGCACCAATCGGCTCTGGGTTAGGAATACTAAATAAAGTTAATATTAAAATTATTAGAAATCAAACAAAATTGCCATTAATTATTGACGCCGGATTAGGGCAAGCGTCTGATGCGACAATAGCTATGGAACTGGGATGTGATGGTGTTTTGGTTAATACAGCAATTGCAAAAGCAAAAAAACCTTTTGAGATGGCAAAAGCATTTAAAAATGCTGTCATAGCTGGAAGGCAATCCTTTTTATCTGGTAGAATTCAAAAAAAATTAATGGGAAGTCCATCATCTCCCAATAAAGGTATTATTTAGATTTTTTATAAAATTTTTTTTTTCTATATTTTTTTTTCTTAATTTTAACGCTAGCTGATTTTTTTTCATTTACTATTGTTTCAAGGTTTTTAAGTTTCTCAAAATATTCTATTAGTTCGATTGTTTTTTTTGATTTATTTTTTATATCAATAATGTACTCGGGTATGATTAAGGTATTATCTGAAATAATATCTATTTTGATCTTATTTTTTTTTTCGAAGAAAGTTAAATCCTCAATAAAGTTTTCTTTTAAAAATTCAGAAATTTTATCACATACTTTTAATTCAACGAATTTCCCTTTATTAATAACAGCTTTTAATTCAACTAATTTTAATATTTTTTGTGCGAAAGATTCATCTGTGAGTTCAACCTTCCACTTTACTGCGCTCTCTCTTAATCTTTGTCTTGACATTTCTAATAATCCAAAATTACTAATTCTACCTATTTGAATTCTTGCTCTATCTGATCTACACTTTTCTTTTAATCTTCTCTCTACTGCTCTTCTATTTCCATAACTCAACATATCAATGAAATCGATGATGATTAGTCCCGATAAATCTCTAATTTTTATTTGTCTTGCTATTTCCTCTGCAGCCTCTAAATTGGTATCCAAAGCTGTGCTTTCAACATTTTTTTGCTTGATAGAACTTCCTGAGTTTATATCGATAGAAACTAAAGCCTCTGTTGGATTAATTACTAAATAGCCTCCTGAGCTCAATTTTATTTCTGTATCAAATATTTGATTAAGTTTTTGCTCTATTCCTTCTTCAATAAATAAGGGTATTTTACCTCTATATTTTTTTATTTTTTTTACATGGGAAGGTATTAACATTTTCATAAAGTTTTGTGCTTTTTTATATCCCTCGTTTCCCTCTATAACTATACTTTTAGTTTTCTCATCATACATATCTCTTAATGTTCTATTTATTATTTCACTTTCTTGATGAATTAAAGAAGGAGCAATAGCGTTAATTGCATTCTCTTTTATCTGGTTCCAAGATTTAACTAAAGAGGTCAAATCATTTTCAATTTCATTTTTAGTTTTGTTACTACCCGCAGTTCTTACTATCAGGCCCATCTCTTTTGGGATTTCGATTTGATTTAAGATAGATCTAATTTTTTTTCTATCTACTGGATTAAATATTTTTCTTGAAATACCTCCCCCTTTTGGAGTGTTAGGCATTAATACAATATATTTTCCTGCAATAGAAATGAATGTACTTAAAGCAGCTCCCTTTTGACCTCTCTCATCTTTGATGACCTGAACAAGGATCACTTGATTAGGTTTGATTACCTCTTGAATTTTGTATCTTTTAAATTTATTCCTGTTTTCAATTTTTTTATTTTTATCCTCAATATTTTTCTCTTTTTCATCACTTTCTTTTTTTTCAATTTCAATTGGATCATCAATTTCTAATTTACCTTCTGCTAAATTTTCATTCTCCTTCTCCTCAACTTTTTTTGATAATTCCTCCCTTAGTTTTTCTTCCTCTTTCTTAATTAATTCAAGATCACTTTTTGGAATTTGATAATAGTCGGACTGAATATCATTGAATGATAAAAAACCATGTCTCTCTCTACCAAAGTCTACAAAAGCAGCTTGTAAAGATGGTTCAATTCTACTTACTTTTCCTAGATAAATATTGTTTTTTATGAGGTTGTTCTTAGAACCTTCATATTCATAATCCTCAATTTTATCATTAGACTTAAGAACAACTCTAGTTTCATTAGGATGCGAGGCATCAATGTATAAATTTTTTTCCATAATGTTATTTTTAGATG
>CACFSB010000014.1 GCA_902568855.1 uncultured Pelagibacteraceae bacterium
AAAATAAAGAACCTAGATTGATTATTGAAAATTATTTGTCCGGCAATGTAAAAGCTTGGGGTGTGCTTCAAAATAGATCTGGAAAAGTCACAAGACAATTTTCTGCAGATTTAAACGGAAAATGGGATGGTAAACAACTGATACTCGACGAAAAATTTAACTGGGATGATGGGGAAATTCAAACCAGACAATGGCAGATCACTAAAATTGATGAAAATAATTATGAGGGTACGGCAGGAGATGTTGTTGGTAAAGCTAAAGGTTATTCTTATGGTCCAGCATTTAAATTTGAATATGTTTTGTTAGTTCCAGTCAAAGGTAAAGAAATGAAAATTACTTTTGATGATTGGATTTTCAAACAAGATGAACGTGTAGCAATTAATAGGGCTACAATGAGTAAATTTGGATTTAAAGTAGCAGAATTAACTGTAGTTTTCGTAAAAGATTAATTTTTTTTTTGGTATTTTGTAAGTTTTCCAATTAATCCAAAATAAATTTTATTTGGTAAGAAACTTAGTATTTTCAATATAACTGTTAAAGATTTTGGAAAATGTATTTCAAAAGAATTTTTGTTTACTAAACCATCATAAATTTTTTCTGCCGCATATTCAGAAGTTTTTAAGAAAGGCATTTTAAAATCATTTTTGTCAGTCATTGGTGTTTTAATAAAACCTGGTGAGACAAGACACACCCGAACATTTGATCTACCAAAATCGAAATATAAACTTTCAGCTAAATTATTTAAAGCTGATTTCGATGGCCCATATCCAGTTGAATTAGGTAATCCTCGGTAACCAGCGATTGAGGAGACTATAGTTATTGTCCCGCTTTTTCTATCTTTAAAATATTTCTCTACAGCTTTAATACTGTTTAATGTTCCAAAAAAATTTACTTTAAATACATTTTCAATTTGCTCAACATCAATATCTTTTTCTTTCTTGGGATCCCATGTACCAGTTGAGAAAAAACAAATATCCACACTCTGAAAAGTATCTATTATATTCTGAAAAACTTCTTTACATTTATTCTTATCGGTTACGTCTAATGGAAAAGAACTAATATTTTCATGCTCTCCACAAGTTTCTTTTAGTAAATTTTCACGTCTTGCAGATATTGCAACATTCCAACCTTCTTTGGCAAATTTTATTGCTAAAGCTTTACCAATTCCTGTGCTTCCCCCTGTAATCCAAATAGTTTTTTTATTCATATTATAAAGATGTATAATACTAATATGCTAAAAAATAAATTTTTATCATTAATTCTTTTTTTTATTGTCACTTTTTCAGCGTCATTTACCGGAGGTTTAGTCTCAATTAGCCTCAAAGAGCCATGGTACTCTAGTCTTGTCAAATCAAATTATAATCCACCAGATTGGATATTTGCACCTGTTTGGACAACACTATATGCAATGATGACATTAGCTATTTGGTTTTTTTGGCACAGTAAAAAAAGAGATGTAAATACAATTTACATTTATTTTATACATATAGTTTTTAATGCAACTTGGAGTATTGTTTTTTTTGGACTACATCAAATATTTTTCGCATTAGTTGTTCTCGTAATTTTGATAACTTTGATAATAATTTTAATTATTAGATTTAAACGTGTCAATTTTGTAAGTTATTACTTAATGATTCCATATTTACTTTGGTGTCTCTATGCTTTATTTCTTAACTATAACCTTATGGTACTGAATTAAATGGATGATGTTGTTATAGTTGGTGGTGGAATAATTGGTGCAGCGACAGCTTATTTCCTATCTAAAGAAGGAAGAAAAGTTAAAGTAATTGAGAGAGACCCAACTTACAAATCAGCTTCCTTTCCGTTATCTCTTGGCGGTTTTAGAAGACAATTTTTTCAAACGGAAAATATATTATTGGGTAAATTTGCAAGAGAATTTATTTTTCAAATACCAAAGTTGCTCAAAACAGAAAAAAATCCTAATCCTACTGCAAGCATGGTACCAAATGGATATCTATTAATGTTTGGCCCAGAACATGCAGACGAACAATATAGGGCTCTTGAAAATCATAAAGCATGTGATGCTGGAACAAAGAACATCAAAGGTTCAGAGTTAGATAAATTTTTTCCTTATATAAACAAAGAAGGAATAGAAACGGCTACATTTACTGACAATAAAAGTGAAGGATGGATTGATCCTTTCCTTTTTCATACAGCTTTAAAAAGTAAAGCGATAGAGCAAGGTGCAGAATTTATTAAAGGTGAAGTTAAATCTTTATCGGAAATAAATGCTAAAACGATAGTATCTGCCGCTGGATGTTGGACAAAAGAATTATTGGAAGATATTCCAGTTGAGCCTCAAAAGCACACAGTCTTTAGAGTTAAGTGTCCAAAACACATTCCTGAGATGCCATTAACAGGAGATTTAACAACAGGAGTTTATTGGAGACCTGAAGGTAAAGAGTATTTAGCTGGTTCACCAAAATCAGTTTTTGATGCTACAGATCTCGAACCAGCTTGGGACGATTTTGAGGAATTAGTTTGGCCTGCTTTAGCTAAAAGAATCCCAGCATTTGAAGAATTGAAATTAACTGGTGGTTGGGCAGGTTACTATGATTGTAATAGATTAGATAATAATGCAGTTGTAGGAAAACATCCTAAATTTGAAAACGTTTACTTAGCAACTGGTTTTACTGGAAGAGGATTAATGCAAGCACCAGGAATTGGAAGAGCTTTAACAGAATTAATCACAACAGGCTCTTATCAATCGATTGATATTTCAAATATGGCAGTAGAAAGAGTGTTAGGTGCAAAAGCAAGACCAGAACCTTACGTGCTATAAATAATTTTTAATGCAAAAAATTTTTAATTTTTTTCCGCTCACAGTTTATAAGTCGACCCTCTCACTTTCAGAAAACGAAAAAAATGAAATGATTGAAGAAGTTCGATTAATGGAAAAAAAAAGTAAAAATTTAGATTATAAATCTGCAACTAAAGCTTGGACAGGAGATACTCAAGGATTTGAATATTTGCACAATAATCCAAAATTTAAAAATTTGTTTATTCAAATTAACAATTGTATTTTGGAATATTTAGAAAGTTTATCAGTGAACCATACAAAGCTTGATCTTTATTTTCAGAGATCGTGGGCAACAATTTCAAAAAAAACTGAACATATTGATAATCATTCACATGATCAGTCGCATCTTTCAATTGCATTTTATTTAAAGAAACAAAAAGACGATGCTAAGATCATGTTTTTTGATACTTCTAAGCATAATGAATTTATTCCTCAATTATTTGACTCAAGGTCATTAGCAAAAGAAAATATTTTTAAAAAACGAGATATTTTAAATTCAAGTAAAGTTGTATTTGATACTAAAGAAGATGATCTGTTAATATTTCCTTCCAAAACAATTCATGGCACAGAACAAGGCAAGTCTAATGCCGAAAGGATATCAATTTCAGCAGATATAGTGTTTTTAGCAAAAGATTCATCAACACTTGAACATTTGGTTCCTCCAGTTGAAAATTGGAAAAAATTTTCTAATTAGTTTCTTTAAATTATATTTTCTGAATAATAATCTGATATCCAATCGAAATTATTTTTAATTTAAAAAAGTTTTTTTTAATAAATAGTTTAATCCCACCTATAGGATTATCATTTATATTTTCATAAAAATCCCACAGAAAATCATCAAAAATAATATAACCATTTTTATTAAGAACATTAAACGAATTTATTGCATCCTCAAAAACATCTTTAGCGTAATGTGAGCCATCTATATAAATTAAGTCAAAATTAGAATGATTTGTATCTTTAAAAAATTCTTTAGATTTTAATCTAAAAACCTCAACTCGATCTTTGTAATTTTTAGTATTAAATTTAAAATTCTCAAATACTTTATCAAAATTTTTATTACCTTGCTCAATTGATCCCTCAAAAGTATCGACACATGTTAATTTAATTTTTTGAAAATATTTTAAAAAAAATACTGATGAATTTCCCTCATAACTTCCAAGCTCTAGCATTGATAATTCTTTGCTATAAAGTTGTTTTTTTTTAAAAATCAAATCTAAATTATTTATGTTGTGTGTAAACCAATCTTCTCCAATTTTTAAATTTTTTTGGATAAATTCTTTATATTCTTTTGTAAGTTTTCCTTTTTTAATTTTCTTTCTATTTAATTTCTTGTTAATTAAATATCTTAAAAGTAAGTAGAAACTCAAAAAAAAATTTTGAGATGAGGATGAGATTATAATCTTATACTCTTTTCGCATTTAATTTATATCAAATTTAAGTTCCACAAAAAGTTTGATATCCTTTTTCATCACCTGTTACAATTTGATATTTAGAAATATTTTTCTTTATATTGTATGGATCACTTAAAACTTCTAAAAATGATCTTAATGGCTCAAGATTATCTGTATTTGCCTCGTTTAATACTTCCTCGACTTTATGGTTTCTGGGTATTACAAGTGGATTAAAACTTCTCATTAATTTTTCATATTTTTTTGGCGAATTGTTAAAAGTTTTTAATCTTTCTTTCCATCTAAGTTTCCAATTTAAAAATTCCATATCCTCGAATATCCTGTTTTTTTCTGGCTCGAGTTCCATTAAATGACAGAAAGTATTTGTATAGTCTGCTTTTTTTTCATGCATCCATGTTAATAAATCCAGAATAAGAGATTTATCTCTTTCTTCTTTACCAAGTAAACCTAATTTATTTCTCATCATATCTAACCATTTTTTCTCATATTTATTTCCAAAAGAATTAATAATCTCAGTAGCTTTATGTATTGCTTTATTTTCATCTTTATCAATAAGAGGTATTAAACACTCTGCAAATCTAGCTAAGTTCCATTTTGTTATATTAGGCTGATTATAATAAGCATATCTTCCAAATCGATCTATTGAACTAAAAACAGTCTTTGGATCATATGTATTCATAAATGCGCAAGGTCCATAATCTATTGTTTCACCAGAAACAGTCATGTTGTCAGTATTCATTACACCATGAATAAAACCAACACGCATCCAGTTAATGACAAGATCAATTTGTTTATCTATAAGAACAGTTAAAAGATCTAGTGCTTTATTTTTTGAATTCTCTAGTTCTGGGTAATGTCGTTGAATTACATAGTTGAATAAAGTTTCTAACTCATCTTTTTTTTCTCTTGCCGCAATATATTGAAAAGTTCCAACTCGAATGTGACTTAAAGCAATTCTAGTTAAAACAGCGCCTTGTAATGGAGTATCTCTTATTACTTTTTCACCTGTTTTGGCTACAGCTAAACTTCTTGTTGTAGGAATGCCAAGCTTATGCATTGCCTCGCTAATTATATACTCCCTTAACATCGGACCCAATGCAGCTCTACCATCACCATTTCTTGAAAACGCAGTTTTTCCAGAACCCTTGAATTGGATATCGTATCTTTTATTATTTCTTGTTAAATGTTCTCCTATTAAAACTGCTCTTCCATCTCCTAACATTGTGAAATGTCCAAATTGGTGACCAGCATAAGCTTGAGCAATAGTATTACTCCCTTCTGGAAGAATATTACCGGTGAATAAAGCTGCTAATTCATTTTTATTAATTTTGGAAAAGTCCAAGTTTAATTCTTCAACTAAATCCTCATTCATTAAAACTAATTCAGGATTTTTTACGGCAATAGGTTTAATATGTTCTTTAAATGCATTAGACAGTCTTGAATAAGAGTTATCGAAGTTCCAATTCATATTATTCTTCATAAAGTTTATTGACTCCAGATTCTTTTTAATAATTCTTCTCTTCCACACGCTTTTTTATATCTAAGATATCTTTCTAATTTAATCTTATAGAAATCTTGATGGTATTCCTCTGCCTTATAAAATTTTTCAAAATTCCTAATATATGTAACAACTTTTTTGTTAAATTTATTTTGTAAATTTTTTATGTCTTTTTCTATTAATTTTTTTTCTTCATCATTTTGATAAAATGCAACTGATCTATAACTATATCCTTTATCGCAAAATTGACCGTAAGCATCAAATGGATCAATATTAACCCAAAAATTTTTTAGTAAATCCTCGAATGAAATAACTTTCTTATCATAGATTATTTCTACAACTTCAAAGTGACCAGTATTACCATACGTTACTTCTTTGTAGGTTGGGTTTTCAGTAATACCTCCGGAATAACCAGAAATTACCTCTTCCACACCTTTTAATTTTTCAAATGATTCCTCAACACACCAAAAACATCCTCCAGCGAAATATGCTTTATCTTTTTGAGCAGAATATGAAAAATTTACATTTATAAAAAAAAAGAAAATTATGAAAAAATACTTCATTAATTATCATAAACAAATTCATTATGATAAGTCCAGATTTTAAAGGTAGCTACTTTTTAGTAGCCACCTTTAATAATTATATACAGAATTATTTTTTCTGATATTTTGCTGCTTCTTCGGATCCACCAGTTGCTGAACCTTTACTGTATGAGTGAGCACCCATACCAGCTAACTGACCATCTTTTACAATTAAATATTGATTTCTAATTTCTTTACCTTCAAAGAAACATTCTAATATTTCTCTTACACCATCAGCATATCTTGATTGTGCAGTTAAAGATGTTCCAGAAGTGTGAGGTGTCATACCATGATGTGGCATGCTTCTCCATACGTGATCATTTGGTGCTGGTTGAGGAAACCATACGTCTCCAGCGTAACCACTTAATTGACCACTTTTTAATGCTTTTGCAATAGCATCTCGATTACAGATTTTACCTCTTGCAGTGTTTACAATATAAGCACCTTTTTTCATTTTACTTATCATTGCTTCATCAAATAAGTTTTCAGTTTCAGGGTGCAGAGGACAATTAATTGTCACTACATCACAAACCTTCACCATTGATTCTACAGACTCATGAAATGTAAGGTTTAATTCTTTTTCAACTGAGTCAGGTAGTTTATGTCTATCAAAATAGTGCAAATGAACATCAAAAGGTTTCATTTTTCTTAGTGCGTCTAAACCAATACGTCCAGCAGCAACTGTTCCAATATGCATACCCTCAACATCATATGATCTTTGGACGGCGTCAGCAATATTCCAACCACCTTCATTAACAATTCTATGTTGATTATGATAATCCCTCACCATTGAAACAATCATCATAACAATGTGTTCAGCTACAGATCTTGAATTACAATAAGTTACCTCTACAACATCAATTTTGTTGTCCATTGCAGCTTGTAAATCAACATGGTCTGAACCAATTCCTGCTGTGATTGCCATTTTCAAATTTTTAGCTTTAGCAATTCTCTCTTTTGTTAAATAATACGGAAAGAATGGTTGAGAAATTACAATGTCAGCATCAACAATATGTTTGTCAGCTTCACATCCATCCCCATCTTTACTATTAGTCACTACTAATTCATGACCATTACTTTCTAAAAATTTTCTTAATCCAAGTTCACCAGACACACATCCTAGTAATTGACCTGGAGTGTAATCTCTTCCTTTAGGTGATGGTAAAGTCATTCCATCTGGATATTTTTCTATTTTAGGTAATTCTGAAAGTGCATATGATTTTGGCATTCCACCTTTTGGATCATCATATAATACGCATAATATCTTCATTTAATCTCCTGTATATTAATATATTTATTAACCGCATCTAACATTATTTTAGGATCTCAAGCAATGAATTATTTTTGACATGGATTAGTCTCTTTGAAAATAAATTCATGAATATTCATTGTTAAAATAATAATTATTAAATGACTTACCAAGTAATCAAAGGAGACACTTTCATTATAAAAAATTGTTAAATTTCCTCCTGATTGAATGTGGAAAATATTAGGTAAAATCCTTAAGTTGACTGTTAAGCTTCCGCTATAAATAGAATTATTTATAAAAGGATAGAAATAATTTTAATAAATACAATTTTTTTCAACTTATGGTTTATTTCATCTAATAGTTGTAATGTGACATTTAGTTGCGAACTGGAATGATTAAAATTTGCACAAACTTGAAGCATGTGATTAACTTGACCATAAACTTAATTTAAGAGGGGTAGAAATGTTAACAAAAATGTTAAAAAGGCTAGTGTCTACTTTTACGGTAGTTTTAGCTTTATTTTCTTCACTCGCATTGCCTCAAAAAGTATTTGGAGCAGAAACTCAATACTTTCCTGTAGCTAGTAGCCGTGTTGGACCTTATTCAGCAATGGGGACTGGTTACTATGGGGCTCAAATTGACTACATGAATTATGTCAATATGACAGGCGGAGTGAATGGAGTCATGCTTACATGGCAAGAATGTGAAACTGAGTACAACGCTGTAAAAACAGTTGAGTGTTACCAGAGACTACTTGAAAAAGATGGTCAAAGAATAGTTGTGTTTGATACTTTAGGAACACCAGGAGCATATGCAGTTATTAACCGTATGGCAAAAGACAATGTTGTTTTAGCTCAATATGGTTATGGAAGAACTGACGGTGCTGATGGAAGAGTATGGCCTTGGGTATTTAATGCTGCAAGTCACTACTGGTCTCAAATAGCGGTAAAATTAAAATTTATGGCTGAGATCGAAGGCGGAATCGATAAGATGAAAGGTAAAAAAATCGTTCACTTACACATTGACTCTGCTTACGGAAGAGAGCCATTACCAGCAATGAGAAAAATAACTTCTGACTGGGGAATGAAATTAGTTGAAATTTCAATTCCACCTCCAGGTCTAGAACAACAATCTCAGTGGCTGCAAATTAGAAGAGAAAATCCTGATTGGGTTACTTTCTGGGGAGCAGGCTCTGGAATGAATTCAACAGCAATGACTAATGCTGCTAGAATTAATTTCCCAAGAGATAGAATGATGTATGTAACGTTCGGCGCTGCCGAAGAGGATATGTATCCAGCAGGTGATGCTGCAGTAGGAACTTACGCAGTTGCTAATGCTTTACCAGGCGAATATCCGTTAGTTAAAGACATCAAAGACAAAGTATATGGTTCTGGAAAAGGTAATTTAGCTGATCCAAATAGAATTGGTTCAGTTTACTGGAATAGGGGACTAGGTGCTGCAGTTATGTGGATTGAGGCGTTAAGAAATGCTCAAAAGATGCATAACAAAGTTGGTAAAGCAGTAACTGGTGCTGAGTTTAGAGATGGTTATGAAGCTTTGAACATGACTGAAGCTAGACTTACTGAACTTGGAGTTGGAGGAATGTTAGCTCCGTTCGCTATTTCATGTGCAAACCATGAAGGTGCTGGTAAATTTGCTGTAATGCAGTGGGATGGAAAAAAATTCAATCAGGTAACTGGTTGGGAAGCTCCATTAGACCCTAAATTTATAAGAGGTTTAGTTGAAGACTCTGCAGCAAAATTTGCTAAAGAAAACAACATTACACCAAAAAAATGTGGATAATTTATTTAGAGATAAATTAATATCTATTGGAGGGGGAGTTTAGATAATCGATTTAAACTCCCCCTTTAAATAAAATTTAAGGTAAAAAATTAATGAGTAATAATTCTGTGAACATTCTTGATATAAAAAATATCGAAGTAATGTATGACAACGTTATTTTAGCTTTACATGATGTTTCTTTAAAAGTTCCCAAAGGAAAAGTAGTTGCTTTATTGGGCGCAAATGGAGCAGGTAAAAGCACAACATTAAAAGCTGTCTCAACTATGTTGGCTTCTGAAAGAGGTAAAGTTACTAAAGGATCAATCGATTATGATGGAAATTCAATAGAGAAACAAAACCCATCTCAAATGGTTGGACTTGGAATGGTTCAAGTATTAGAAGGTAGAAGATGTTTTGGTCATTTAACTGTTGAGGAAAATATTATTTCAGGAGCTTATTCAAGAAAATTATCTAAAGGAGATATAGATCAAGAATTAGAGAAAATTTATACTTATTTTTTAAGATTAAAAGAAAGAAGAAAAAGTCAAGCAGCATTCACATCAGGTGGAGAACAACAAATGATTGCAGTTGCAAGAGCAATGATGGCAAAACCTAAAATGTTGTTATTAGACGAGCCAACAATGGGCTTAGCACCTCAATTAGTTGCTGAGATTTTTAATATTGTAAAAGAGTTAAATCAAAAAGAAGGAGTTAGTATTTTGCTTGCTGAACAGAATACTAATATTGCATTAAAAAATTCTGATTATGGTTACATCATTGAAACTGGAAAGGTGATGCTCGAGGGGACTGCGGAAAGTTTATTAAACAATGATAAAGTAAAAGAATTATACTTAGGTATATCAAAAAAAGGTAGAAAAAACTTTAGAGATGTTCTTAAAGAGGAAAGTTTAAACAAAAAAATTAATTAAAGATGGCATACGAAAGAAAGTTTAAAATAGGAAAGCCAATTTTAGAGGTGAATAATATTTCACTCGCCTTTGGAGGTGTTAAGGCTATCACTGATACATCATTTAATGTTCTTGAGCACGAGGTTAGGGCGATAATCGGACCTAATGGGGCTGGAAAAAGCTCAATGTTAAACTGTATT
Organism: uncultured Pelagibacteraceae bacterium; assembly: GCA_902568855.1. Taxonomy (GTDB): domain Bacteria; phylum Pseudomonadota; class Alphaproteobacteria; order Pelagibacterales; family Pelagibacteraceae; genus Pelagibacter. The sequence continues at coordinate 10,452 of CACFSB010000014.1, forward strand.
AATGGAATTTATAAGCCCCAACAAGGAACTGTATCTTTTAGAGGACAAGTAGTACCTAATATAACCCCGAATATTATGGCTCAAATGGGTCTATCTAGAACATTTCAAAACTTAGCTCTATTTAAAAGAATGTCAGTACTGGATAATATTCTAGTAGGTAGAAAACTTCACACAAAAACAAATTTCCTTGAGGTAGCTTTACAACTTCCAAAAGTAAAAAAAGAGGAAAAATTAAATAGAGAGCGATCAGAAGAAATAATAAGTTTTTTAGAGATAGAAGACATTAAAGACACCCCTGTTGGAAAACTTCCTTATGGATTACAAAAAAAAGTTGAATTAGGTCGAGCTCTTGCGACTGACTCCTCAATAATTCTATTGGATGAGCCAATGGCAGGGATGAATGTCGAAGAAAAGAGAGATATGTGTAGATTTATTTTAAAGGTAAACGATGAACTTGGTACTACAATGGTTTTAATTGAGCATGATATGGGAGTGGTAATGGATATATCTGATAGAGTTGTTGTTCTTGATTACGGCAAGGTTATTGGTGATGGAACACCTGATGAAATAATGGCAAACCAAAAAGTAATAGATGCTTACTTAGGAGTGGAACACTAGGATTATAATATGGCAAATGAATTATTATTTTTTATGGAAGTTCTGGTTGGTGGACTACTTGCTGGTACAATGTATTCTTTAGTTGCTTTAGGATTTGTTCTTATTTTTAAAGCTTCAGCAACATTTAACTTTTCACAAGGAGCTATGGTTTTTTTCTCAGTGCTTGCTTTTTGTGGTTTCATGCAAGATTTTAACATACCTTTTGTACTCGCGTTTATTCTAGCTGCTTTTTTGATGGTTGTTGTTGGTCTTTGCACTGAAAGATTGGTTTTAAGACCTTTGATGAATGCTAGCGAAGACACAGTGTTAATGGCAACAATTGGCTTAGGTTATGTTTTAGAAGGACTTGCTCAAGCAGCATGGGGAGTAGAAGTAAGAAGATTAGATTTAGGCATAGGAGATTTTCCAGTGCCATGGATCGCAGATAATTTAAAATTATTTATTAGTGCACTTGATATTACTGCTGGGTTAGTTGCAGCTATAATGATTATTGGTCTATTTTTATTGTTCAAATATACAAAAATTGGATTAGGTTTGAGAGCTGTTGCAGATGATGCAGGTGCAGCAAGTTCTATAGGAATTCCTTTAAAACATATAATGTTATTAGTTTGGTCTGCTGCAGGTGTTGTAGCTTTAGTAGCAGGAATGATGTGGGGAGCAAGAGCTGGTGTTCAATTTGCTCTTGTTGATCTTGCATTAAAAGCTTTGCCAGTTTTAATTATAGGTGGATTCTCGTCTATTCCAGGAGCAATTATTGGAGGTTTAATTATTGGTGCAGTAGAAAAAATATTAGAGGTTTATATTGGACCATTTTTTGGAGGAGCTATTGAAGGATGGGCTCCATATGTATTAGCGATATTCTTTTTATTATATAGACCAGAGGGTTTATTTGGAGAAAAAATTATTAGGAGAGTTTAATTTATGAAACCAATTTTTATGACTTACACAAAAAAAGACTTGATCAACTTAGCTGTTTGTATGGTTTTAAGTGTATTAATAATACCAACATTTATTAAAACAGAATATTGGTACACCTCTATACTAATTCCGTGGCTTTGCTTGGCTTTAGCTACTATAGGACAACAAATTGTAATGGGTTATACAGGTCAATTAGCTTTGGGTGCAGCTGGTTTTATGGCTGCAGGTGCTTTTGCTATGTTTAACCTTATTTTACGAGTGCCCGATCTTGGTTTCGTCGGCTCACTAATAGTTTCAGGTTTAATTGCTGCAGCTTTTGGAATTTTATTTGGTTTACCGAGTTTAAAAGTTAGAGGAATTTATCTTATGGTAGCAACATTAGCTTCTCAGTTTTTTATTATATGGATGATAGATAAATTTGGATGGTTTAAAAACTATGACTCTTCAGGAATTATAACTGCACAAGATATAGTAATCTTAGGAAAACCATTTACAACCCCATTAGCTATGTATTTTGTGTGTTTGGCTGTAACCACAATTTTAACTTTACTAGCTATGAATATGGCAAGAGGAAGCACAGGCAGAAATTGGATGGCAGTTAGAGATATGGATATCGCAGCTGAGTCTATGGGAGTTTCATTATTAAGAACTAAAGTTCAGGCATTTGCTATCAGTGCTTTTTATTGTGGTGTAGCTGGTGCTCTTTTTGCATTTTGTTATTTAAAATCTTTAGAGCCAGTTGCTTTTGATATTAAGTTATCTTTTAAAATCTTATTCATGTGCATTCTTGGGGGGCTTGGGACTATTAATGGTGCTTTTATAGGAGCAGCATTTATTTTGCTTTTTCCAGTTCTCTTGAATGCTATAGGAAACAATGTATTTCATGGAGCTATTGATGCTACAATTATTTCATCAATCGAACAGGTAATTTTTGGTCTATTGATGATAATATTTATGATTTATGAACCTTTAGGAATGGCTAAGCTTTGGGAAAATCTTAAGCAAAGTATAAGATCAAAATTATCTTCATCAGGCATCAAAGGTATAAAATCTCCAGTACTAAAAAAGTGAATAAGAAGAAATTAATTATAGCATTAGCAATAGGAATATTAATAGGTCTACTTATTGAAAATAATTTTATAATTTCATAAAAAATTATTTATGGCTTGGATAAGACTTTTTCAAAATAAATTTGTTTACAATTATTGCAAAAATAATAATTATAACTGATCCTGATATTACAGGACTTAGCAAGTAATCAAAAGAGACACTACCAATAATAACTATTATTGGATTACCACCTGCAGGTGGATGAGTAACATTTAATAAGATCATTAAGCCAACCCCAAATCCTACCGCTAATGGAATAGTTAAAAAGATTGGTAATGGAACAAGGTTTAAAAAAAGCAAACCTACGATTGCTGTAATCAAATGACCAAAAAAAACATTTTTCGGTTGAGCAAATGGACTTTCAGGATATCCATAAAGTAAAACCATAGATGATCCAAATGAGGCTAACAGAAAGATCCCAAATTCTGTTCTATAAGTTAAGAAAGTTAAAATTCCAATTGTAATTATTGAAAATAAACCAGCTAAAAGAGATTGTTTAAGATTACCCATAATTTAGTTTGATACTATCTTTTTTAAAGTTTTAAAAGGTAACAATATACAATCTTTTTTATTAATGTTCTTCTTTTTGATCAATTTTTTTAAAGAATTCCATTTTTTATCTGCAATTTTTATATCATCATTAAAATATGATTCAGCACTATCACATAAATCGTTAATTTTTTCTTTTTGATTGTTAATGGAAATTTTTGATAACAGACTAGCTGATGCTTGGCAGTATACACAAGATTTACCTTGATACCCAAAGTCTAAAATTATTTCGTTTTTTAATATAAGCTCTATTTGCATTTCATCCCCACAAACTGAATTTTTTAATTTTGAGACATGTGTTCGGTTCTCAATATTTCTATTGTTATCTGTGTTTGCAGCAATTTTTAGCACTTCTAAATCCATATTGATTTTTAATTATATGACAAATAAAAACCAATCAAGAATAGAAATAGACTGAACACAACTTAAAATGGAAAAATTTAATTTATGATTAAAGCTATCTCATTTTTGTTGTAGTTATAAATTTTTAGATTTAATCTTCCCGAATGCTTGAATTAAAAAATCCAAAAATCGCAGTTCCAGTAGTTTTGTTTGCAGGAATTTTATGGTCTTTTGGCCCTTTAGTTGTGAGATATATGGATAATCCTAACCAGGTGCCATGGCAGTATATTTTTGGCAGAGGATTAACAATTTTTATTCTTTTAAATCTTTATCTTTATTTTGAAGAGGGTATTAAATTTTACAAAAATTATTTAAAAATGGGATACTCAGGCATTATTGGTGGAACCGGATTAGGGATTGCGATGATAAGTTTTATCTACTCAATTACCAATACGTCAGCTGCAATCACTTTGCTTTGCTTAGCAGCAATGCCTTTTTTTACTGCGCTTCTTGCTTTTTTATTTCTCAAAGAGAAGATTACATTAAATGTTTGGATATCTATTTTTATTGCAACGATTGGAATTATAATTATGGCGTTTGGAAGCACAGGATCAAATTCTATCGTTGGTTTTGTTTTTGGAATGCTCTCATCAATTGGATTTTCTATTTTTTCTGTAACTCTTAGGTGGAGAACACAAACTCCAAAGTTTACAACTGTTGCTTTTTCAGGTTTTTTTTGTTTTGTTTTTGCAGCTATTATGCTTTTAAGCACTAAACAAGTGTTCTTTTCAACAAGCTATAATGGAGCACTATTTTCCCTGCATGGAACATTAGTTTGTTTAGGGCTAATTTTATATTCTATTGGTTCTAAAGCTATTCCTGCTGCAGAATTAACATTGTTATCATTAACTGAAGTTATTGGCGGAATTTTTTGGGTTTGGTTACCTATCTTGGGCATAAACGAGGTGCCTGATACTTACACTATAGTTGGAGGATTTTTTCTATTTATTTCATTAATTTATTACAGTTTGTTAATGCGATGGAATAAAAGATTTATAGCTTTAAATTAATCTTGAAATATGAGTAAGGACAAAGTTATTGTAAATAGTTGGAACGAGTGGGATCCACTTAAGCATGTTATAGTTGGAAAAGCAGACGGTTGTTGTATACCTGCGCCAGAACCTGCTTTAGATGCTAAAGTACCCGAAGACTCAGATATGAAAGGTTCTCATGGACCTCGTACTAAAGATACAGTTGACAAGGCAAATGAGCTATTAAATAATTTTGCATCAATCTTGGAAAAAAGGGGCATTAAAGTTGACCGACCAGTTCCACTTAATCATAATCAAAAAATTTCTACTCCCGATTGGAAGGTTGATAGTATGTTTGGATGTATGCCAGCTAGAGATATTATACTTACAGTTGGAAATGAAATGCTTGAAGCAACAATGAGCTATAGATGTAGATGGTTTGAATATCTAAATTATAGACCGCTAATCAAAAAATATTTTGAACAAGATAAGAATATGCGTCATGAAACTGCACCAAAGCCAAGATTAACAGATGCAGATTACCGCGAAGATTATTTGTCAGATAAGATTGGTATTCAAAAAAGACTTAAATGGACTGAAGAAAAATTCTTTGTAACAACAGAGGAGGAACCTTTATTTGATGCTGCAGATGTTTTGAGGTTTGGGAAGGACTTAATTGTACAACACGGTTTCACAACAAACTTAAAAGGAATTGATTGGTTAAGAAGACACTTTAAAAATCATAGAATCCATGCAGTTAATTTTCCGGGTGATCCCTATCCAACTCATATTGATGCCACCTTTACACCCATCAGGGAAGGTTTGATTATAAACAATCCTCAAAGAAGACTACCAAAAGAACAAAGAAAATTATTTGAGGACAATGGATGGAAAATAATTGATAGCGCTCAACCAGCACATAATGAACCACCACCACTTTGTTATTCATCAGTATGGTTATCTATGAATGTTTTAGTTCTTGATCCAAAAACAGTTTGTGTTGAAAAAAGTGAAGTCTACCAAGCTGAACAATTAGATAAATTAGGAATGGAAGTTGTTCCTGTCGAATTAAGAGATGCTTATGCCTTTGGTGGTGGTATTCATTGTTGTACAGCTGATGTTTATAGGGAAGGTGATTTAAAAGATTATTTTCCTATTCAGAAAAATTAATTTTCTTTTGTAATATCTACTTCAAATTTTTCT
>CACFSB010000015.1 GCA_902568855.1 uncultured Pelagibacteraceae bacterium
ATAGAGATACTTGAACAAAGAGAGTTACTAAAGAATTTTCCTTCAAAACTAAAACTTTTAAATAAACAACTTTTTGATGAATTAACAATTATTTGGAACACAGATGATTTAAAAAGAACAAAACCATCTCCTTTTGATGAAGCAAGATGGGGTCTTGCAATTATAGAAGATAGCTTATGGGATACTGTTCCAAAAGTTTATAGAAAATTAAATTCTATATTCGTAAAAAATATGAACAAGAATTTACCTAAAAATTTTAATCCTATAGTATTTGGTTCATGGATGGGAGGGGATCGAGATGGAAATCCAAATGTGACTGCTGAGGTAACAAGAAAAGTAATTTTATTATCTAGATGGGAAGCAGCAAAATTATATGAAAAAGCCTTAACCAAAATAATAAGATCTTATTCTATGGAAAAGTGCTCTAAAAAAATTTTGAATAAAGTTGGAAATTCATTTGAGCCCTACAGAGTTTTTTTAAGACCTCTTAGAGATAAAATGCGAATAACACATAGGTCGATAGAACAACACTTAGTTCAAAAAAAACCATTGGATCAAAAAAAGTTATTGAGCTCTCGAGAGGAAATACTTAGACCACTTAGGGTTGTAAGAGAATCTTTAGAGGAAAATCAAAATGAAAATATTGCTAGCGGGGATTTATTAGATTTAATGAGGCGAGCTAAATGTTTTGGAATTAACCTTGCAAGATTAGACATAAGACAAGAGTCATCAAGACATAAGCAATTAATTTCTGAATTGGTTAAAGCTAAATATAAAAAGAATTATTTGAATTTTAGTGAGGAGGAAAAGTTAAATTTTTTAAAGTTATCAATTTCTTCTAAATCTAAGAAAATAGGGAATTTTCAGTTTAGAAATAAAGAAAATAAAGAAGTTTGGTCTACATTTAAAACTCTATCCAAAGAACCACCAGAGTGTTTAGGCGCATATGTAATTTCGATGACAACATCTGCCTCTGATATCTTGTCTGTTTCTTTCTTGCAAAAAGAGGCAGAGATAAAAGACAAATTAAGAGTAGTTCCTTTGTTTGAAACATTAGACGATTTGATTAATGCAAAAACTATAATGGAAACTTTATTCTCCCAAAGCTGGTACAGAAAATTGATAAATTATAATCAGGAAGTAATGATAGGATACTCAGATTCGAGTAAGGATGCAGGAAAAATATGTGCTAGCTGGCATCAGTACAAAGCACAAGAGGAAATTATAAAGCTAGCAAAAAAATTTAAAATTAAAATAACATTTTTCCATGGCAGAGGAGGATCAGCTGGTAGAGGAGGAGGTCCAATACAAGCTACTTTAAGATCTCAACCTCCAAATTCTGTGAATGGCAATATTAGAATTACAGATCAAGGCGAAGTAATTCAACAAAAATATGGATATGAACCTTTGGCTAATTATAATTTATGTAGTTATATAGGCGCGGTTACCGAAGCTACATTAAACCCACCACCAATTCCAAAAAAAGAATGGAGAAATCTAATTGAAAAGATGTCTGATATATCTAAAAATTCTTATCGAAAAAATATTAATCAAAGTTCTGATTTTATAGAATATTTCAAAACTGTTACCCCGCATAAAGCATTGGGTAAACTATTCATTGGTTCAAGGCCATCAAAAAGAAAAAATGTTGATAACATCAAAAGTCTAAGAGCTATCCCATGGGTCTTCGCTTGGACACAAATTAGATTGATGCTTCCTGCTTGGTTAGGAAGTGCAGAGGCTTTGAGGTATTCATATATTAAAAAATTTAGGAAGATTTTATATGATATGGAAAAAAACTGGCCTTTTTTCAATTCCATGCTCGACATGTTAGATATGGTAATATCAAAAGCAGATCCAGAGATATCAAAAATTTATGAAGAATTTCTTGCAGACAAAAAACTTAAGAGAGTTGGAAAAAAACTAAGATTTCAATTTGATACGATTAAAAAATTGAATAAAAAGATTGCACCAAAAGAAATTCTTAAAATAAGAAAGCAATTTAGGTCTGCAGCTATAGTAAGAAATATTTATTCAGAAGTTTTAAATATTATTCAACCTATTGTTATCTCTAAACTTAAAAAAAATAAAAATAAAAAAAATAGAAAAGATTTAGAGGATGCATTGTTGACTTCTATCGCAGGTATTTCTGCAGCAATGAAAAATACTGGATGAGATTAAAAATAGTTATTTTTTTTATTTCATTGTCATTCATCTTTACCAATTTTTCTTATGGTGATTTTAAAGAAATAAAAAAAAAAGCAATAGTCAATAAACCAGAAATTATTTTTCCAATTAAAAAAGATAGAAAAAAATGTATTACTGATATGTATATCAGCCCTGATATAAACTACGTTAAGCCTGTATTAAAAGTTGAAGCGCCTTCAGGATATGGTCTCGATAACAGATTCGATAATGCTAAAAGTAAATTTGAGGATTTTAGTTTTCCATGTAGTGGTGGAAATGTAGAGGCATGTCAAAATGTTAAAAGAGTAATTTTAGAATGGGCAAAAGTTGATGCTGCAAAAAGAACTGGCCCCTCTGATGGAGAAGGAAGACATTGGAATGATACCTTAACCGTAAATCTATATATAGCTTCACCAATGATGGCAGCCTACTCATTTGCTAGACAAGTAATAGATATTCCAAAGGCTGAAGACAAAATAATTAAAGATTGGTTTAAAAGAATTGTCAGAAAAAATAAACATTTAATGTATGAATATTCTAATTATAAAACTGGATCAGGTGCAAATGGTACTCCTAAAAGAGCCCACAATCATGCTCTATCATCTGCAGTGAGCCATATGCAATTGGGAATTTTGTTAAATGATAGTAAGTTTTTTAGAACCGCATTTAAAAATTTTGAAGCAGCTATAAGATATCAAAGAAAAGATGGAAGTATGCCTATCGAAACAAGAAGAGGCGGAAGGGCAATGTTTTATCAAGCAAGAGCTATGAATGCATTAGCTGTCATTGCTATAATAGCTGAGAATCAAGGTTACAATGTTTGGAATTATGAGCACAAAGGAAAAAATTATCATAATATTGTTAAATTTTTTATAGATTTTACTGAAAATAATGAAATTGTTTTCAAGTATGCAAAAAGCATGAAGCATCCTGGACCTGCTAAAAATTATAAGAGACAAGATCTTAATAGTAGGTCGAGCAGCAACTGGGGATGGTTATACGCTTATGCTTCAAGATTTCCTGATCATGAAAATGTACAAAGACTAAAAAAATGGTCCCAAGATAAAAGTAATCTTAATAGTTATCAGTGGGATATAGTTCATCATTATTTAAAAATTGGAAAAAAACCTTTTGGTTCAGCCTCTTGGACAGTAGTCGAACCTAATTGTCATTTTACTAAATAGCTCTAATTGTCGGTAGACAATAAAAATCTGCTGTATCTATTTTAGAAGAGTATTGTCTTCTCATGTTCCATTTTTTATGAACACCTGCACTCGCAAGACTTAATGTGGATCTGCCATATCTATAATTAGTATTGTCAATTGATCGCATTAAACTTTTTATCTTTTCATCTTTTTCTGATGAAAATAAATTTTTTCTACCATCATCGTTACGTAGTCCTGTAAGCATGACACCTGCTTTTTGATATCGATATCCATTTTTGAAAATGCTCTCTAAAATCGAAACTGCAGTTTTAACAGTTTCAATACTATTGTTTGTTGCAATTGGAAAATCAATTGTCTTTGCATTTGAATAATAACCATAGTCTCTTTGAAAAGGACTAGTTCTGACAAAAACTGTAATTGCTTTTGCAACCAAAGACTCTGATCTAATTTTTTCAGATGCATTTAAACAATAATTTGCAACCGCTTCTTTTAATTCTTGAAACTTTTCGATTCTTTTTCCAAATGATCTTGAAACTACACAGCTTTTCCTTTTTGTTTGTGTTGTCTCTAAACCAATACATGGTATTCCTCTAAGTTCCATTGCAGTTCTAGAACTTAAAACATTGGAACATTTTTTGATCCATGTATTAGATTTATTCTTAAGTTGTTTCGCATTATAAATTCCGTTCTTTTGATAAAACTTCGTAAGTTGCCTACCAACACCCCATACATCATTAATTTCAACTTTTTCTAAGATAGGATCTAAATTCTCAATGCCAATTAAACTTGTTACTCCTGATTGTTTTTTCTTTGCGATATGATTTGCAACTTTACTTAAAGTTTTGGTTTTAGCGATACCAATACTAGTTGGAATCCCAGTCCACTGTAAAACTGTCTCTCTAATTTCTCTTCCAACTTTTTCAACTTCAGTATCTGGAAAATTAGACAAATCTATAAATGCTTCGTCGATTGAATACACCTCTATTTCAGTATTAAATCTTTTTAGAGTTCTCATTACCCTTCTAGATAAATCTCCATATAAAGAGTAATTTGATGAAAAAACTTCAACTTTATTTTTAACAATAATATCTTTTGCCTTAAAATAAGGTTCACCCATTTTGATCCCTAATGCTTTTGCTTCATTAGATCTAGAAATGATACAACCATCATTATTGGATAAAACAACCACAGGTTTTTTTCTTATTTTTGGATTAAATAATCTTTCACATGAAACATAGAAAGAATTACAATCAACTAAGCCTATTTTTTTAGTACGTTGAATGGATGACATAAGTCACAACCCCCCAAATAAAAACATCTTCTTCTTCATTAATTAAAATTCTATTAGAAAAATCTTTAGAGCCAGATGATAAAAATTTTTTATCTCTTTCTTGGACTAAAGTTTTAACCACAAGCTCATCATGAACATTTGCAATAACCGTTGAAAAATTTTTTGGTTTTAAACTTTTATCGACAACCAATAAGTCTCCATCATTAATCCCAACATCGACCATGGATTTACCCTGAACTCTGATGATAAAAGTGGCTGGAACATTTTTGATTAAATGCATGTTCAGATCGATATCTTCTTCGATATAATCAGTGGCAGGTGATGGGAAACCAGCACCAGCTTTATGCAGATAATAGGGAATAGTTAGTTTCATGTTCTTGTTTTGTTCTAATTTATAGCCCATTTATACAATGCACGCAAGAGGTTGTATTTTGAGTCCGTAATTGAATCAAAAGTGAATCAAAACGTGAACATCAAAACTATATTTTGTATGCTTGTGGATAACTTCAACCAAGGATAGTTTAATTTAACATCAATATGAAAAAATTTTTAGGGATAGCAATTATAACTTTCATTCTTTCAACTGAAAATATTCGTGCAGATACAGCAACATGCTTTGCAGGAGAATGTGAATTTTTTCCAGGCATTTGGTATGAATATGCAGAAACATTATGTATGGATAATTTAATGATGGAAGAGGTAGACCAAGGTCCTTTAGGTTTTACAATTGTTGAAACTGGTGAATATTGTATGGTCTTTAATGAACGTTAAGAAGTAAATGAAAAAATTAGTATGTCATTGTGGTGCTGTAGAGGCAGAAATTAATCTAGATGGAGATTTAGCTAAAGTAATAAAATGTAATTGTTCTATTTGTAAAAGAAAAGGAGCAATTATGTCGATGGTAAAAAATGAAGATTTTAAAATTACTAAAGGTGAAGATAAGTTAAAACTGTATCAATTTCATTCAAAAGTGGCGAAACATTACTTTTGCTCTGACTGCGGGATTTACACCCATCACAATCCAAGAATTAATCCAGCCATGACAGGATTTAATATTGGGTGTATTGATGAAATAAATACTTTTGATATTAAAGATGTTCCAGTAAATGATGGTCAAAATCATCCTTTAGATAAAAAATAATTTTCATGCAACAATTTAGTTTATGCTTTGGTAAGGTAAAAAAAGACTGTTTAAAGTTCATTAAATCTCAAGAGACAAAAGCCGATAAATTTAAAAATAAAGAAAGAATGATTAAATCTTTCTTAATTCCTTTATGTTTTTGGATCAATAAAAAAGCTGACAAAAAAAAACCGTATTTTGTAGGATTAGCAGGAGGGCAAGGAACTGGTAAAACTACAATTAGTTCTTTAATCAGAATTATATTAACAAAATATTTCAAATTAAATGTTTTTAGAATTTCAATAGATGACTTCTATAAAACAAGAAAAGAGAGAATAAATTTATCAAAAAGAGTTCATCCTATGCTTTTAACTAGAGGCGTGCCCGGAACACATGACATTAATATGATGTTAAATTTTTTTAAAAAGTCAAGAAGTAAGAAATTCAATAGATTAAAATTACCAACATTTAATAAAGCTATCGATGACAGGTATAATAAAAAGAAATGGTACGATTTAAAAAAGAGACCAGATGTAATTATTTTTGAAGGATGGTGTGTTGGTGCAAAATCAGAAACAAATAATACTTTAAAGAAAACAATTAATTTATTGGAAAAGGCAAAAGATCAAAAACAGATTTGGAGAAAATATGTTAACAACCAATTAAAATCAAAATATAAAAATTTATATTCACAATTAAATTGTTTGGTTTATCTAAAAGCAAAAAATTTTAGCATGTTACAAAAATGGAGATTAAAACAAGAGAGGAAACTTTGGGTTCAAAGCAAAGTGAAATCAAAAATAATGAACAGAGAAGATGTATTAAATTTTATGCAAACTTATCAAAGAATTACTCAAAACATGTTTAGAAGTATGCCAAAATATGCATCTGTTATATTCAATTTAAATAGTAACCATCAAATTAAATCTGCTGTATATAAAAAGAAATGATTAGGATTTTATTTATAATTACAAGTTTTATATTTTTGTTAAATAATGCTCATGCAGAAACTTTTTCTGAGGCGTTAAAAAAAGCTTATAATGACAACAATGAGTTAAATGCTGAAAGAGAAAGCTTAAACATTTCTGAGCAAGAACTGAAAATTTCGATGAGCTCATATCTTCCCTCTGTAACCTTAAGTGGAAGTAAAAGTTCAGAGGACACCAATAAATTAACCAATCAGAACGGAACAGATGCAACAATTTCAGATGTAGACCCAACTGTGCAATCATTAACAATTACCCAAACATTAATAGATTTTGGAAGAGGTGCTGAATTAAGTAAAAGTAAAATTGGCATTGAATTAGCTAAAGCAAAGCTTTTAAAAAAAGAGCAAGAAATTCTATATAAATCAATTGAAGCTTATACGGGGTTAATTTCAGCAAACGAAAAACTTAAGATTAATAAATCCAATGTTAACCTGTTAGATCGACAGGTCGAAACAGATAGAATTAGGCTTGAGCGAGGAAATATATCTTTATCAGATGTTGCTCAATCAGAGTCCTCTTTAGCTGGCGCACAAGCAAAATTAATCCAAGCTGAAAACGATTTTTTAACAAGTAAGCTAAACTATGAAAATGTGATTGGCACTATTAATGATGTAGAGGCACTAGATAAATCATCTATCACAATAGTTAATTTGCCCAATGAATTAAATTCAGCAATAAAGATATCAAAAAAAGGCAATCCAGATTTAATCATAGCTCAACTTGAATATGAACAATCAAAAAAAGATACAACAAGTGCAAGATCTGATTTAGCCCCAACAGCAACCTTATCTTTTGATAGATCAAAAACAGATGATCTAAGTTCTACCTATGATGAGAAAGAGCAAGATGCTTTAAAAGCAACTATTACATGGCCATTTTTCTCAGGCGGAAAGAATTATGCAAATTTGAATAAAAATAAAAGTTTGGAGACACAAAAAAATCTTCTTTTAAATAACATGATCAAAAAAAATCAAACAGATGTTGCAAGCGCCTGGTCAAATTATCAATCAAACAAAAGTCTTCTTAATTCAGTAAGAGCTCAGGTGAATGCTGCAGAAATCGCAAATGAGGGAATAGTAGCTGAATATAATAGTGGTTCAGATAGAACTACTTTAGAGGTTATTCAGTCTAACTCTTTATTATTGAATGCTCAGATTTCGTTAGCAGATTCAGAGAGAAACTATATTCTTTCGCAGTTTAATCTTTTAAAATCTATCGGATTGCTCAATAGCGAATATCTTAAATTGAGATAAAATTAGCTTTTTTAGGCTTAAATAAATAAATCTTGCCAATGAGAACAAAATGTGTACATTTATAATCATGATTCGAGTGACAAAAATATTAAAAAAAGAGGCAAAAAATGACTAAAAATAACTTAAAAGTAGTTAAATCTACTAAAGATCAAGAATTGGATAATAAAGAGAAAAATAAAGCTTTAGACGCAGCAATCAGCCAAATCACAGATAATTTTGGAAAAGGTTCTGTGATGAAGCTTGGTGAAAAAAGAGCAATGGATATCGAGTCGATATCAACAGGTTCTTTAAGTTTAGATTTAGCTTTAGGAATAGGCGGCTTACCTAAAGGGAGAATTATTGAAGTTTACGGACCAGAGTCTTCTGGGAAAACTACATTAGCATTACAAGTTGTTGCTGAAGCTCAAAAAGCAGGTGGAATTTGTGCATTCGTTGATGCAGAGCATGCTTTAGATCCAGTTTACGCAAAAAAATTAGGTGTAAATACTGAGGAGCTTTTAATTTCACAACCAGATGCTGGTGAACAAGCTTTAGAAATCGCAGATACATTAGTAAAATCAGGCTCTATTTCAGTTATCGTAATTGACTCAGTTGCAGCTTTAACTCCAAAAGCTGAAATTGAAGGTGAAATGGGAGATCATCATGTTGGTCTTCAGTCAAGATTAATGAGTCAAGCTTTAAGAAAATTAACTGGTTCAATTTCAAATACAAATACAATGATGATTTTCATTAACCAAATCAGAATGAAAATTGGTGTTATGTTTGGAAGTCCAGAAACAACATCAGGTGGTAACGCACTTAAGTTTTATTCATCTGTAAGAATGGACATTAGAAGAATTGGTGCCATCAAAGACAAAGATGAAATTATTGGAAATACTACAAGAGTTAAAGTAGTTAAGAACAAAGTTGCACCACCATTTAAAGTTGTCGAGTTTGATTTGATGTATGGAAGAGGTATTAGCAAAATGGGTGAGTTAGTCGACCTAGGTGCTAAAGCTGATATCATTGAAAAATCAGGAGCTTGGTATGCTTATAAAGGTGAGAAAATTGGACAAGGTAGAGAAAATGCAAAAACTTATCTTGCACAAAACCCTAAAGTTGCTGCAGAAATAGAAATGGCAATTAGAGAAAAAGCTGGTGTGATTTCAAAGAAAATTGAAGGAAATCCATTAAGTCCCGAAAAAATTGAAAAGGAGAAGAAAGTAGCTGAAAAAGAAGACGCTGCAAAAGAAACTGCTCCTACAAAGAAGAACTAGAATTAAAGGTCATCTTTAAATTATAAAGGCGCTTATTATAAGCGCCTTTCCCCCTTATCGTTATCTAGACATAAAATAAAAAAGCTGTATTTTAAAAATATGGCGGACAAATCATTAAATGAAATAAGAAGTACGTTTCTTAAGTACTTTGAAAAAAATGATCATAAGATTGTTGAATCTAGCAATTTAGTCCCAAACAATGATCCAACCTTAATGTTTGCTAATTCAGGGATGGTTCAGTTTAAAAATGTATTTACTGGTTTAGAAAAAAGAGATTATCAAAGAGCTACTACCTCTCAAAAATGTGTTAGAGCGGGTGGTAAACACAATGATTTAGAAAATGTTGGTTACACTCCAAGACACCATACTTTCTTTGAAATGTTGGGAAACTTTTCTTTTGGGGATTATTTTAAAGAAAAAGGAATTGAACTTGCATGGAATTTAATTACTAAAGATTTTGGTTTAGATAAAAATAAGCTTTATGTAACCGTTTTTCATGAAGATGATGAGGCTTTTAATTTCTGGAAGAAAATAGCAGGTTTTAGTGATGACAGAATAATAAGAATTGCAACATCGGATAATTTCTGGTCAATGGGCGAAACTGGTCCCTGCGGTCCTTGCTCAGAAATATTTTACGATCATGGTGATCATTTAAAAGGCGGATTGCCAGGAACCAAAGATCAAGATGGAGATCGTTTTATTGAAATTTGGAATTTAGTTTTTATGCAATATGAGCAAGTCTCAAAAGAAAAAAGAATAGATTTACCAAAACCATCTGTCGATACAGGAATGGGATTAGAGAGAATTGCTGCTCTTTTACAAGGCACACATGATAATTATCAAACTGATCACTTTAAGAAATTAATTAGCTCAATATCTGATGCAACAAAAGTCAAACAAGAAGATAAGAATATATCAAGTTTTAGAGTAATTGCTGATCACTTAAGGG
The DNA here is from genome assembly GCA_902568855.1 of uncultured Pelagibacteraceae bacterium. Lineage (GTDB taxonomy): Bacteria > Pseudomonadota > Alphaproteobacteria > Pelagibacterales > Pelagibacteraceae > Pelagibacter. The sequence goes on from CACFSB010000015.1 coordinate 10,212, forward strand.
CAAGTTCATTTCTCTTAGCCGAAGGAGTTTTACCCTCAAATGAAGGTCGTGGATATGTTCTAAGAAGAATTATGAGAAGAGGAATGAGACATTCTCATTTGTTAGGATCTAAAGAACCAATTTTTTATAAAATTTTTGACTCATTAAAAAACGAGATGTCAGGAAACTACCCAGAGCTTGAAAGGTCTCAATCTTTGATCAAGGAAACTTTAAGGATGGAGGAAGAAAAATTTTTAGTTTTACTAGATAGAGGTATCAAAATTTTAAATGATGAAATTGCAAAAATAGACAAAGTTTTACCTGGGGATGTCGCTTTCAAATTATATGACACCTATGGTTTTCCATTAGATCTTACTGAAGACATTTTAAAGAATAAATCATTAAAAGTTGATCATCAGAAATTTGATGAATTAATGAAAAAAAGCAAAGAACTTGCAAAAAAGAATTGGAAAGGTTCTGGAGATAGTTCTGAGGAAGCAATTTGGTTCTCAATTAAAGATAAAATTGGCCCAACAGAATTTTTAGGTTACGAGTCTAATCAGTCTGAAGGTGTTGTGTTAAACTTAATTAAAGATAACAAAGAGACAAAATCTTTATCTTCTGGGGAAGAGGGAATGATCATTACCAATCAAACCCCGTTTTATGGAGAGTCAGGAGGACAACTTGGTGATAAAGGTACAATTGTTTCTGGTAATTCTGTTTTTGAAGTAGAAGATACGCAAAAGAAACTTGGAGACTTATTTGTTCATTACGGATCTTTGAAAACTGGAGAAATAAAAATCAATGATGTAGTTGAAATGAAAATAGATGTAGAGAGAAGAGATAATCTAAAAGCTTATCATTCTGCTACACACTTACTCCACGAGTCATTAAGAAGAACTCTAGGTAAACATGTTATGCAAAAAGGATCATTAGTTGCTCCAGATAGATTAAGATTTGACTTTAGTCATATGAAACCAATTACTGATGAAGAGTTAGAAACTATCGATAAATTAGTTAATGAATATGTTTCAAATAGTTCTGAGGTAACAACAAGAATTATGACACCAAAAGCTGCAATTGAAAAAGGAGCACTAGCTTTTTTTGGTGAAAAATATGGAGAAGAAGTCCGTGTTGTATCTATGGGAAAGGAAAAAGAAGCATACTTTTCAACAGAATTATGTGGAGGTACACATGTCAAAAATACCGGTGATATTGGAAAATTTAAAACTGTAAGCCAATCGTCTATTGCTGCGGGTGTTAGAAGAGTTGAAGCTCTAAGAGATAAACAACTTGAGAATTTTATTAAGAATAAAGAAAAATTATCAACTTTATCGACACAAAAAGATGAAGAAACCATTAAAGATTTGTCATCACAAATTATTAAACTTGGAGGCAAACCAAATGTTGATAATAAAGATTTAAAAGAAATTATAAAAAATCTTTCACGACAACTTGAACAACTAAATGTCAGTTCAGTTCTTCAAGACAAAACTAAAAACATTATTAAAGATGATAAGATAAATAATATAAAAGTTAGATTTCAAAAAGTGCAAGATTTACCCCCTAAAGATTTAAGAAAATTAGTTGATAATGGTAAAAAAGAATTAGGTGATGGCATTGTAATTGTATTTGCGAGCAGTGAAGGTAAAGTTGGCTTGGCTGTTGGTATTACTGAAAAATTAGTTGATAAATATGATGCAGTAAAATTTGCAAAATTAGGATCAGAGACAGTTGGTGGAAAAGGTGGCGGTGGTAGAAAAGATTTTGCTCAAGCAGGGGGTCAAGATGAGAGCAAAATTGATGAAGCTTTTGAAAAAATTAAGTCCTTAGTTTAATTTCTTTTTTAAATTATTATCAATTTCATCTAGAAATTGATTTGTAGTTAAGTACTTACTTGATGGCCCAACTAATATAGCTAGATCTTTGGTCATAGAACCGCTTTCAACACAGCTGATACAAACTTGCTCAATGGTGTTAGCAAACTTTATAAGATCTTCATTTCCGTCCAATTTACCTCGGTGAGCTAAACCTCTCGTCCAGGCAAAAATTGAGGCGATTGGATTGGTTGAAGTTTCTTTTCCTTGCTGATGCATTCTATAATGTCTTGTAACTGTTCCATGAGCTGCCTCAGCTTCCATAATTTTTCCATCAGGAGTTAAGAGTGTACTTGTCATTAAACCTAAAGAGCCATAACCCTGTGCCATCGTATCAGACTGGACATCACCATCATAATTTTTACAAGCCCAAATATATTTTCCACTCCATTTCATTGCACATGCTACCATGTCGTCAATTAGTCTATGTTCATAAGTAATTTTTTCCTTATCGAATTTTTCTTTGAATTCTTTATTAAACACATCTTCAAATATATCTTTAAAACGTCCATCGTACTTCTTAAGGATTGTATTTTTTGTTGAAAGATAGACTGGCCACTTTTTGATAAGACCATAGCTAAAACAAGATCTTGCAAAATCCTCAATAGATTTATCTAGGTTATACATAGAAAGAGCAACACCTGGTCCAGTAAAATTAAATACTTCATATTTAATTTCATCTTTACCATCCTCTGATGTCCACTTAACTTCCATCTTTCCTTTACCTGGGACTTTAAAATCAGTTGCCCTGTACTGATCACCAAAAGCATGTCTACCAATTACCACTGGATCTGACCATGAAGGTACTAATTTTGGAATGTTAGAACAAATTATGGGCTCTCTAAAAACAGTTCCACCAATGATATTTCTTATCGTCCCATTTGGTGACCTCCACATTTTTTTTAAATTAAATTCCTCAACTCGTGCTTCATCAGGAGTAATTGTTGCACACTTTATACCTACGCCAATTTTCTTAATCGCATTAGCAGAGTCTATTGTAATCTGGTCATCAGTATCATCTCTACTCTTCATACCCAAATCGTAGTACTCAATACCGATATCAAGATAAGGAAGGATTAATTTTTTTTTAATAAATTCCCAGATTATCCTGGTCATTTCATCACCATCTAACTCTACAATGGGGTTTTTTACAGTAATTTTGCTCACTTTATTTATATCTTAATAATTGAATTTCGTAATTTTATATACATATTAATGAAAAATTATCAAATAGAAGAACATGTTTAGTAAGATATTTCCAAAAATTCACGCAGAGGGATACAAGTTCCTAGTTATCTCAGGAATTATTACAATCGTATTTTATAGTTTCAGTAATTTTTTAGGTTTAATCGGTTTAGTATTAACAATCTGGGTTTATTATTTTTTTAGAGATCCTGAAAGAGTAATTATTGATGATAATAATTATCTGGTTAGCCCTGCTGATGGAGAAATCATAAAAGTTGAAGAAGTTGATGGTCCAAAAGAGCTAGGCTTAGAAAATAAAAAATTTAATAAGATCAGTGTTTTTATGAACGTATTTGATTGTCATGTTAATAGAACTCCATGTGCTGGAAAAATTGAAGAAATTTTATATAAACCTGGAACATTTGTTAATGCATCTCTTGATAAAGCAAGTGAAGATAACGAGAGAAATTATTTTAAAATTAAGGACACAGATAATAACGATATTGTTGTAGTTCAAATAGCAGGTCTGGTAGCTAGAAGAATAGTTTGTGAGTCTAATAAAGATCAAGAGTTAAAACAAGGTGATAGAATTGGAATGATAAGATTTGGCAGTAGAGCTGATGTATATTACGAAAACTACCAACCATTAGTAAAAGTGGGTCAAAAAGCTATTTCAGGGGAAACACTGTTAGCTAAAAAATAATATGGAACAACCTAAAAATAATTTAAAGATAGTAGCAGATAAAAAAAGAGCAAGAATGATCTTGCCAAATATGCTTACATTAATAGGGGTTTGCATTGGTTTAACATCAATACGATTTGCTCTAGATGGTAGATTTGAACTTGCAATTATAGCAATTCTATTTGCTGCTTTAATCGATGGTCTTGATGGAAGAATAGCTAGATTAATCAGAGGTACTTCTAAAGTTGGAAAAGAATTAGACTCACTCACAGATATGATAAGTTTTGGGGTAGCGCCAGCATTTATAATGTATTTCTGGAAGCTCAATACTCTAGGAAGATTTGGTTGGTTGCTTTGTTTAGTTTATGTAATTTGCGTTGCATTACGTTTAGCGCGGTTTAACATTAACTCAAACCAAGAACCTTCATGGAGAGATAATTTTTTTGAGGGAGTCCCATCACCAGCTGGAGGAATTTTAGTTTTAACACCTTTAATCATTAGTTTAAGTGGATTTGACTTTGTTCAATTAAATTATGATTTAATGGTACCTATTTTTTTTATTGCGACTTCTTTTTTACTAATTAGTAAATTTCCTAGTTATTCTTTTAAAAAGATAGTGATCCCAAGAAAGACAACAATATTTCTTTTATTTGGAATAGTTTTATTTTTTGGTCTTTTATTGATTTATACTTTTAATATAATTGCGATAAGTACTGCAATTTATGTACTTTTATTACCAATAAGCTTTTTTCATTTTCAAAAAATTAAGAAACAACATGAAAATGACAAAATTCAAGACGAAGATGACCTTGAAGACGTACTTTAATGAAAAAAAATGTAATCGTTTCTTTAGCCGATGCTAATTATTTTCCTTTACTAGATGAACTAGTAGATTCAATTAAAAGATTTAAACAGAGTGAAGATGTTGCTATCTGTATTTTGGATGCAGGATTAAAACAAGATCAGAGAGATAGTTTATCTAAAAGAGTTGATGAAATTAAAAATGCTGAATGGGATATTGAAGTGCCTGGTCATAAGGTTAAAGGTAAAGAGTGGTTAAAAAGTCAGGTCTCAAGAGCTTTTTTACCTAAATATTTTCCTAACTACGAAAAATATCTGTGGATTGATTGTGATGCATGGGTAAATGATTGGAGTTGCGTAGAGTTATATTTTAAGGCTTGTGATGATGGAAAGCTTGGAATTACTCAAACAATTGGCCCAGGATACAAAATTACATCAAAAGTAAACTGGCTTTTTGGAAAGCTTGCGTTAATCAAATCTCAAAATTTTAAACATGCTGTAAAATCAAAAATTAGTTATGCAGATGCAAGGAAATTAGCTTTTGCTCCACATATTAATATTGGAGTTTTTTCCTTGGAAAAAGACTCTAAAGGATGGAGTACTTGGCAAAA
>CACFSB010000016.1 GCA_902568855.1 uncultured Pelagibacteraceae bacterium
TTATGTGCACTACCACCCACTGTATCCCCTGCACCGAAAAGTCCATCGATTGTTAACATTCTGTTGTAACCCCAGAAGTATTCTGGTGGAGACAAATCTTCAGGTCCACTAACCCATGCTCCTGAACATGTCGCATGTGATCCCATAACGTAAGGTTCTGATGTTGTTAATTCAGGATTTGTATACTTTGGATCAATATTTTGTGATGCCCAAACAACAGCTTGTCCAACTGTCATCCCTAAAAAGTTTTCCCATCCAACTGTTTCTAAATGTGGATCTTGAAAAGCCTCTTTAGTTACCATGTGGATCGGTCCGCCTCCGGCAGCAACTTCTTGTATAAATGCGTGGTTTCTTAAACAAGTAGGAGTTGGATGATGATCAATATATTCGCCAACTAATTCTTTAGTTTGATCATACCATTTTTTTTCATAATTTTCACCATTAGCATTTTGTGTATATGTTTTTAAATGTAAAAAATATGCTCCAACAGGTCCATAACCATCTTTAAATCTACACAAAACAATTCTATTTTCCATTTGAGTCATCTTTGCGCCTGCAGCAATAGGTAGTGCATATGCAGATCCATTACTCCATGGTGCATACCAAGTTCTTCCCATACCTTCTCCAACCGCTCTTGGTTTAAAAATATGCGATGCACCACCTGCAGCAACAATAACTGCTTTAGCTCTAAATACATGAAAATCTCCTGTTCTCATATTAAATCCAACAGCTCCACCAATTCTATTTTCTTGAGCTTCATCCATTAATAAATGAGTAACCATTATTCTATTATAAATTTTATCTGCAGATTTTTTTGCTGCCTCAGCAACGATTGGTTTATAGCTTTCACCATGTATCATGATTTGCCATTTACCTTCCCTCAAGTATCTTCCAGTTTTTTCATTTTTCATCATCGGAAGACCCCACTCATCAAACATGTGAACAGTTGAGTCTACATGACGAGCCATATCATAACCTAAATCTTCTCTAACCATTCCCATTAGATCATTTCTGGCATATCTAACATGGTCCTCAGGTTGATTTTCATCCCATTGCATACCCATGTAACAATTGATTGCATATAAACCTTGTGCGACTGCACCACTTCGATCAATATTTGCTTTTTCAACACAAACAATTTTTAAATCTCTTCCCCAATGTCTGGCCTCAAATGTTGCTCCAGTGCCAGCCATTCCACCACCAACAACTAATACATCACATTCCTCATAATGTGTTTTGTGCTTAGCCATTAATAATAAACACCTTTTTTAAAAGACTCTTTTGGAACTGATGGTAATTCTTTATTAGTATTTAAACCCTCTGGCTCACTATATAATCTTTGTGAATTAATTTCTCCTTGGTTAGGAGTGTCACCTTCAGCAAGTTTAGGAATAAATTTCCCCCAGGGTTTTGTTGTTATAGGGGATACAAAATTCTTTTCTGTTCCATTTCTAAATTTGATTTTCCAAGAGATGGTTCCTTTTTCTTCTTCTCTTCTAACTCTTACACTGTGACCCATAGGAGCAAAATCAGCATACCCTCTTACGTCAATTGCATGATTAGGACATGCTTTAACGCATGAGTAACATTCCCAACAAAAATTTGGTTCAATGTTTTTTGCTCTTCGAATATTTTCATCTATATGCATGATGTCCGAAGGACATATATCTACACAATGTCCACAACCATCACATCTTGTCATGTATACAAAAGTTGACATAATTTATTTTTCTCCTTTTTCTAATAACATATTAATAGTGTTTTGGCTCTTCTCTTTTTATACCTAAGCCAAATTGCTCAGGGGCATCTGCTGGTGGAGGAAGATTGTCTCTTGAACCATCAGCTTCAGCTAGATTTTTTTGTATTGCTGCTCCTGGTTTGTAGAACATATGGGCAAATTTAGACCAATAAACGCCACCAAATAAAATTAAATTAGATACAACAAATAAAGTTAAAAATAAATATGATAATCCCATTTGTCCGTTAAATTGAGTGTAAGACCATGCTAACCCAAAAGTTGAACATGCAAGTAAGGCTAAAACAAATAAATCAGCTTTAATGATTCTATACCAAGGATGAGCTTCCGCTGATACGTCTACTCTTAAAAAAAACCAAAACCAATACCCGCCCAAGCAAGTTAATATTGCTCCTGCATGCCAAATTAATGACCAAGTTTTAGAACTTGGTTTATCAGCACCTGTGTAACAAAAAACTAAAACAGCTGTAGACACCCAAAATAAAATTGTTCCGTACATTCCTAGAACATGGGCCAGTCTTCTTTTACCAAAACCTAATTCAGAAGTAGTACCAATATCAACAACTGTTGTTTTAGCAATCACGGAAACTTTTTCTCCAACACCTAGTTCTTTTGTCGCTGATAGTTTTGCTTTTTTTGCGTTATTAAAAAAATAAGTCAAATTTTTATGATGTATCATTTGAATAATAGTTCCAACTGCAATCAACAAAACCATTGCAATAATAAAAGATTGCATAGCAAACGGTGAAATGGTTTCTGATAAAATTGAAAATGGATTGTTGCTTAACATTTCCGCCTTTTGTTAAATTTTGAATTAATTTTAAAGTTTTATATATAGTTGAATTTATAGTTCAACCTCAAACTAGGGTCAATTTGTCTTTTATAACAGGCTAATTATTTCTTTTATAATGTTGTTTGTTTGGAATGACCGATCGTACTCCACCCTGAGGATTATCTACATCTCCTTCTCTTCGGGGAATCAGATGAAAATGACAATGCAAAATAGATTGACCAGATACAATTCCTATATTTGTGCCTAGATTGAATCCTTTAACTAATGGATCTTTATTGATTATTTCTTTTTTTACAATTTTTAAAAGATCATTACAGGCAACCAATTCATCATTAGATAAATCAAAATAATCTTTTATGTGTCTTTTAGGTATAATCAAGCAATGATGTTCTGAAACTGGATATGAGTCATAACTTGCATATGCCAATTCATTTTCATGAGTACATCCACTTTTTTTAACATTACAAAACAAACAAGGATTGTTCGGGTCTTTCATTCGCTAAAATCTATAAGAATTACATTTATTTATAACTGCATTATATTGTTTTGATAGAAACTTGAATTTTTTTAGGTTTTTTCTTTTCCATTTAAGCTCATTTATAGTTTTAACTGAGGCAACCCCTTTCCCAGATCCTATTAATAATATTTCATCATAATCTTTTATTTCTTTAAGCAAAATATCTTTTTTAATTATCTTTCTTATTTTTGTTTTAAAGAATTTATAAGTATTTCCCTCATAATAATCCTTTTTGGGTGTAAAAAATTTTTGATCTTTAACAAATAATAAATTTGAGGTTCCGGTTTCTAATAATCTTTTATTAGATACCAGTGCAATATCTGATTGGGAGTTATCCATTTGAGATAAATAAGATAAAATCTTTTTGTATTTTAGATTTTTAAATTCTGGTTTTTCTCTTTTAAATTTTACTAACCTTAAATTAAAATTTAATTTTGGTTTAACTCTTTTTCTTAAAGATATTGAAATAATTTTCTTATTTATAGCAATTCTCAAGAGATGATTATATTTTCTCTTTTTGGATAAATTTTTATTAATTATTTTTAAAATATCTGACTTTAAAGATTTTTTTTTTATTTGATATTTTTTTAATGATAAAATTAAATTTTTTAAATGATTATCAAAAAATAAAATTTTTGCTGGTTTGCCAAAAATCCACATCGTTGTAAAAATTCCATGATCTCCCCAAAGATCTTGGAACTCTATCTGTTTTAAGTCTTTAAGCTGATAAGATTTTTTTAATAAGTAAGTTACCATTGATAGTTAAAAAAGATTCTGGGTGAAATTGAAATCCATATATTCTTTCCCTTTTATTTTCAAACGCCATAGCGACTTTTGAATTTAAACATCTCATAGTTATCTCAAAATTATAAGATTTGAAAGGCTCTTTTAATTTTAAAGAATGATACCTCCCAACTTTGAATATTTTTCCTTTTTTAAATAAAGATTTATTAGTGATAACTTTTACATTTGATTGAAAACCATGATAAATTTTTTTTTGTTCAACAATTTTTGCACCTTCACAAAATAAAATATGTTGAAATCCTAAACAGATACCTATTATTTTTTTTTTACCTTTATATTTTTTATAAATTTTTGAAGTGATTGGATAATTTTTAGGATTACCTGGTCCAGGTGAAAAAATTATTGTTGATGCTTGCTTAATTTTATTTTCGCTAACTTTATCATAGTTATCACACTCAACTTTATCAAATAAAGAAAATTGGTGAACCACATTATGGGTAAAGGAGTCGTTATGGTCAATTACATAAATCATTTGAATAAATCTATTAACGCCTTAGCTTTTAGAAAATTCTCATTAAACTCATTATTGGCATTACTATCAACAACGACACCTGAGGCGACTGAAATTTCAGATATATCTTTAAAATTTAGAATTGATCTTATAATGATGTTAAATCTCATATCGCCATTGAATTTAATGTAACCAAAACTTCCTGTATAAATATTTCTATTTTCTTTTTCCTGATTATTTAAAAGATTAAGCGTATTTATCTTTGGACACCCAATAACTGAACCACCTGGCATCATTGCTTTAATTATTTCAAAATTATTTATATTTTTTTTTAATTTTCCCTTAATTAGGCTAACATAATGAAAAAGGTCTTTATATTCCTCAACGATTTTTTGTTTAGACAATTTTACTGAACCTACCTTACAAATTCTTGATAAATCATTTCTTTCCATATCAACAATCATATTGTGCTCTTTGGTTTCTTTTAAATTTTTTCTAAAATAATTTAATGCTTTTATTTTATTAAACTGTCTCGTTTTTTTTACAGTCCCAGCTATTGGTTTTGTAGATATGTCGCCTCCTTTTTTGATAATTAAAGTTTCTGGGGAACAGCTAATAATTGAGTAATTATCATCTTTAATCATAAAAGCCTCTGGAGCTAGATTGGTATCAGATAGCCTTGAAAAAAAATCTAACGGATTGATTTTTGACTTTGTTTTATATTTAGTGCAAATTTTAATTTGATATGTCTCACCACTCTTTATCTTTTTCTTAAATTTATTGAATATTTTTGTATAATTTTTTCTATTAATATTGATTTTAAACTTTCCACATTCAAAATTTTTTAAATCATAATTTAACTTGTTATTGAGTTTGATCTTTTTTTCTGGTTTATAAAAAATACCTTTTGGAAAGTTAAAATTTTTTTGTTTAGGAACTTTTACACCAATCAGATTATTTAATAACTCATATCCAAAAAAACCAATGTAAAGATCTGTGTTGGTTGATTGTTTTTTATTTTTTTTTGTTAAAAAATTTTTAATATTTTTATTATTTAAAATTATTTTTTTTGAAAAATCGGTGTAAAGATCGAACCCGTTTTGAGATTTATAAATAATATAGGGTTTCCCTGATAAATGTAGTTTTGTTAATTGATTTGTTCTATTCAATTTATTCTGTTTTTAATCTTAAAACTGGTTCTTCTTTTATTGGTAAGTGAATTATTGCCGCAAAAACAGATAAAGCAATTGCTAAATACCACGCATAGTCATATGACCCATAAGTATCGTGAAATAAACCTCCTAGATATGCACCAAAAAACGAACCAATTTGATGACTTAAAAAAACTATTCCATATAACAAGCCCAAATATTTTGTTCCAAAAAGATGAGCAACTATTCCGCTGGTAGCTGGTACTGTCGATAACCAGAGGAACCCAAAACTTGCTCCAAATATAAATGCTGCAATATTACTAGCTGGAGTAAATATAAAGAATATTATTGAAACTCCTCGCAAAAAGTAGATAGCACTTAAGATTATTTTTTTACTCATTTTTGCAGAAAGATAGCCACTTAATAAAGAGCCAAAAATATTGAATAACCCAATTAAAGATAAAATAGCTGCAGCAGTCCAATCCTCAAGACCTCTATCTATTACATACTTAGGAACATGAGTTCCAACTAAAGTAATATGAAATCCACAAACAAAAAAACCAGATACAAGTAAAATATAACTTTTTGTTTTGAATGCTTCACTGAGTGCTTCAGAAAACGATTGGTCTGATGTTTTTTCTACATTTTCAGTTGCAGATGGAGATCTTACGAAGTAAGCGGCTACTAAACCAGCAATTAAAAGCATTCCAAAAACGAATAAAGTATAATTCCATCCAAATTCATTTAGAGAGTAACTTGTGAAAATTGGAGACAAAAAGTAACCAAACGATCCAATAGCAGTCACAAAACTCATTGCAATAGTCCTTGTGGATAAAGGAAAGTGTTTCCCAACAATGGACATTGGAATACTTATAGCTGTGCCTCCTAGTCCAATTCCAATTAACAATCCCATGTGTATTTGAAAAAAAATTCCTGTATTAGGTCCCGTATATAAAAAAAATATTCCAGCAGCGTAAAAAATAAATGCTGAAATAATTGCTATATGACCACCATACTTATCTGCGATAGCACCAAATATAGGTCCAGTTAAACCCCACATTAACATTTGCATTCCTATTGCAAAACCAAAAGCTGTATTGCTTATTTTGAGACTTTCATTGAAATCCATGAAGAACAAACCAAAGGTTTGTCGTACACCAAGTGAAATTAAAACAACAAAACAAGCAGCAAATAATGTAATTAATGCTGTTCTTGATTGAAAAAATTTTTCAGAACTCATTTCAAATGCCTTAATGCTTGTTTTAAATCAGCAATTAAGTCATTGGGATCCTCAAGTCCTATATGGAATCTGACTAAATGTTCATCCTTCGCTAAAGTCATGAATTTTCTATTTCCTGTTTCTCTAAATTCTTGATGTAAAACCAAACTCTCAAAACCACCCCAGCTATAACCATAGCCGAATAATCTAAGTGAATTTACAAATTTTCTAACAGAATTAATATTATTTGATTTTATTTTAAGTCCCATTAATCCTGAGGCACCAGAATAATACTTTTTCCACATTCTAAAATTTAAGGAATTTTTCTTGAATGGATAAAGAAGTTTAATCTTTTTATTTTTTGACAAAAAAGCTGCAATCTTTTTTGCATTTTCTCTGTGTCTATCTAATCTAACATCTAAAGTTCTAAGACCTCTAGTAATTAAATATGCATCATCAGGTCCTAATCTTAAACCTGTTATTTTTTCAGCTGCTTTTACTTTCTGAAAAACTTTTTTATTTACTGCTAGACTTCCTCCCATAACATCAGAATGGCCAGAATAATATTTTGTAGCAGAAACAATAGCCATATCAAAACCGAGTTTAATTGGTTTTAAAAAATAAGGTGTACCCCAAGTATTATCTATCGCAGTTAAAATTTTGTGTTTTTTTGCGATTGAAATAATCTTTCCAAGATCTTGAAAATCAAAAGTATTACTTCCAGGATTTTCTACAAAAATTAATTTAGTTTTTTTAGTTATACTTCTTTCTAAAGTTTTTAAATCACTTGGATTGTAAAAAATTGTCTTAATATTAAATTCTTTCAAAAAATCCTGAGTTAAAATCCTTGTTGGACTATAAACTGGGTCGGCTGCAATAATTTCATCTCCTGGTCTTACAATGCTAAAAATAGCTAAAAAAACAGATCCAAAGCCTGTAGGAGTAGTAAATACATGATAACTTTCTTCAAGTTTGGTTAAAATTTTTTGTAGTATAAATGTTGTAGAAGTTCCTTGTCTTCCATAATCATAATGACCGCCTATTGGATTTTTTTGAGCTTTTTTTTTGTGTTTTTCTTATGTGCTGCATTGACTTAAATATAATCGTTGAAGCTCTTACAACTGGCGGATTTACAGACTGATTATGAAAATCTTTTGCAGTATGTTTTAAAAAAGTTTTAAAAGATTTCGACATAAAAAAATTGATAACTTTAAAGGACAATGCTATATCCGGTCAATAATTTCAATTAAATTATAACTAAAGGAAATAATGGGGTATCCAAAAAAACATCGAGGCCGAAGAAAAATGGGCTCAAAAAAAAGAAGAGCTAGAAAAAAAAATAAAAAGAAATAGTCCTTAATGAATTCAATAGAAAAGGCAAGATCCATAAGTATATGGATTTTTATTGTTCCATTTGTTGCAGTAAATGCTTGTTTAATATTAGTTACACAGTTCCATGGTGTCTTTGAAAGTGAAGCAGATAGGTTATATAATACATTTCCTTATATTGATGGTGGAGCATCTATAAGCAGAACGGCAAGACCATATCCTTCATGGTTGATATTTAAACCTGCAATGTTTTTGACGTCTTTTTTGTTAATAAAATATTGGTTATTTAATAGAGATATCATTAGTCATTTTGAAAATGATCATAAAAATATAAAGAAAATAGTATTTTTTGGAATTGCTTCAGCAATAGCTTTGACCATTCATTCAATTTTTTTGGGAATTAAATTCGACAATGATTTATACAAACTTTTTAGAAGAGTAGTGATGTTATCATTCATTGTATTTGAAATTATTGCACAAGCTTATCTTGTAGCGACATTTTTTTCTTTTAAGGAAAAATTAAAAATTTACATCCACCCAATAATTTTAAATTTGAAAATTTCATTAGTATCTTTATTAATCTTGGTTGCAATTATTAGTATACCCATTATCAGCCTTCCTGGTGACGATTTCTTTGGGTTTAATTTGAAGTTTCTGAAACATGCGCTCGAATGGGATTATTTTCTAGGTGTAATTACTTTTTATTTATTAACTTTTTTAATGTGGAAAAAAAAGGTTAATTCTTAATCCACCCACCACCTAAAACCTTTAGACCAAACTTATCTTGATTATAAAAAACACAAGCTTGTCCTGGAGAAATTCCGTCTTCAAATTTTTCTAAATTAACTAAAGCTGTATTATCATTTTTAAAATTTACTTTTCCTTTAAGAAGTTTTCCTGTAGATCTTACCTTGACAAAGACGTCATCTTTGAATTCATTAATATCTGCAAGAATATTTAAATTATTTAGCTTAATATCTTTTTTTCCAAGTTTTTCTCTCGGTCCTACAAATATTTCATTTTTATCAGCATTAATTTTTACTACGTACAAAGCTGCTTTATCTGAAACTTTTATTCCTTTTCTTTGACCAATAGTGAAATTAATAATTCCATCATGAACACCAATTACATCACCCTCTAAATTTTTTATGTTTCCCTTTTTAAATGAATCAGGTCTAAATTTTTGTATCACTGAAGCATAATCACCATTAGGTACAAAACAAATATCTTGACTATCCGGCTTATCTGCAACATTTAAATTTAATTTTTTTGCGATAGACCTTGTTTGGTCTTTAAGCATCCCCCCCAAAGGAAATCTTAAATAATTCAATTGTTCCCTTGAAGTATTAAATAAAAAATAACTTTGATCCCTATTTTGATCAATGGCTTGATACATATTTGTCTCATTATTTGTAGTAATGCTTTTAACATAATGACCGGTAATTAAAGCATCGGCATTTAAATCCTTAGAAACCTCAAATAAATCCTTAAACTTTACGGTTTGATTACATTGCACACAAGGAATTGGCGTTTCACCTTTTAAATAACTGTCAACGAAATTGTCAATTACACCTTGTTTAAATTTGTTTTGATAATAAAGAATTTTATGATCAATATCTAATTTTTGTGCAACTCTTTTTGCGTCCATAATATCTTGACCAGAACAACATTGTTTAGATGCGGCAACTTCTTTTCCATCATCATATAATTTTAAAGTTATTCCAATTACTTTGTAACCCTCTTTTTTCATCATTCCTGCAACAGTCGAGGAATCCACACCTCCTGACATAGCAACAACAACAGTTGTTTCTGAAGGCTTTTTTTCTAATCCTATAGAATTTAAATTGTTACTCATTAGATGGTATTTATACTTATTTCTATTATAAGTTAAATTAAATGATTTTAGATTTTGAACCAGGTGACAAAGTTTTCAATCCAGCTCAAAAAGATTGGGGAGTAGGACAAGTTCAATCAATAATTAAAGGTAAAGTAACAGTTAACTTTCAAAATGTTGGAAAAAAAGTAATAAATTCTGAGAATATTGAATTAAAAAAAGTAAATGACACAAAATGATATAAAAAAAATTGTTGAAGATTTAATTCAAACTTTTTTAGATGCAGGTAAGATTTCTTTGGATCTGAGAAAAAAAGGTCTTATTAAAGAAATAAAATCTGATAACACGCCAGTAAGCAATGGTGATTTAGAAGTCAATAAGATTTTAATTAAAAAAATATTACAATTAACTCCGAATATTCCAATAGTGTCAGAGGAAACATCAGAAAATAAATCAAAAGATAACTTGGAAGATTTTTGGTTAATTGATCCAATAGATGGTACCTATGACTATATTAATAATCTAGATGAATTCACAATAAATGCAGGTTTAATAATTAAGAAAAAACCTGCTGCTGGATTAATTTACGCTCCAGCAAAAAATAGAATGTTTTATTCTTATGGAGATAATTTATCTTTTGAATTAATAGATGGAAAACCAATTAAGTTAGATCACTCAAAAAATTTTGATAAAAACGAGATTAAATTTGTTTCCTATTCAAATAAAATTAAACCAGAAATAAGTGATATATATAAAAAACTTAAAGTGAAAAAATATGTAAAAATGAAAAGTTCTTTGAAATTTTGCGTAATTGCTGCTGGAGAGTATGATGGTTATGTTGCTGAGCCAAGAGCTTCAGAGTGGGATATAGCTGCAGGTCATGCAATTTTAAAACATTCTGGAGGAAGTGTGACTGATTTTAATGGACAAGAAATTTCTTATGGAAAAAAAAACTTCAAAAATCCAAGTTTAATCTTAAAAAGTAAAAATATTCAATAATGGATGAACAACTAAGAATTATTTTAATTATAATTATTTCGGTTTCAATTTTTGGTTTACTTGTTTTTGTTTTCGTTAAAAATTATATAAAAAATAAGATTGATTTTTTAGTAAAAGAAAATAAAAAAAATAAATTAAAGTAATTTAACTATTTTTGTAAAATCATCCTTTTCAATTTCCATTACTTTTTTTGAAGTTTCAAAGTCGAAACCATTTCTTGCTAATAATGATAAATCTTTTTTATAAAATAAAGGTCTATTATCCTCTGCTCTAGCAGGACCAATTCTTTTTTTTTTACATAATTTAATTGCTGAAAAAAAATCTTGATCCGAATTATTATCATAAATTTTATTTACCGTTTCTTTTATATGTTCGCTATTAATACCCTTTCCTATTAAATAATTTCTAATTTTGTTTATTGAGTTACCTCTTTGAATCATGCTTTTAGCTTTACTTTCTGAATAGAATTTATCATTAATAAATCTATTTTTTTCTAAGTCTGAAAGAACAATATCAATTAAATTAGTTACATCTTGTTTTTTAACATTGGGCACTGAAGTTTTAAGGTATTTTTTTAATAAATAAGTTTTAAGCTGCTGTTTTGATGGTGCATATTTTTCTACGTAAGCAAATGCAAAATTTCTCATCTCTTCAACAGTTACTTTTAAAGTTTTTTTTTTATTTCTTATAGGAATCATAGTCAGATTTAATATAATATATTTTAAAATGATCGATCAAATTTATAATTATTTCACAATAGATATACTCTACTATTGGGTGAATTTAGGTATTTTACCTTTTTGGTTAATTTTAATTTTTTTTCCAACATCTGGCCTGTGCAGATATTTCGTAACCTCAGTATTTCCATTTTTTATATTGGGCGGTGCATATGTATTTCTGTTGTACAAATCTTATTTAAGCTCATATGATTTTGATGGTAATTTTAATCTTTATTTGGGTATTGATGACATCTCAGATTTATTTTCAAACAAAAATTTTCTTATGATGTTCTGGATACATTTTATATCCATCAATCTTTTTACTGGGGGATGGGTTGTAAAAGATTCACAAAAATTTTTGATTAATAAATTTTTATTATCAATACCGCTTATTATTATTTACTTAATTGGACCACTCGGTCTATTAGTTTATTGGTTAATAAGAATTTTCTATGCCAAAAATATAAGCTTATATGACTAAAAAAATCGATTTTTATTTTGATTTCATAAGTCCTTATTCATTCTTGGCACATAAAAAAATTATGAATTCAAATGATAGAAGTAAGTTTAATTATAAAGCAATTCTACTTGGCGGATTACATAATCTAGGTGGTATTACAGCCCCAGCATTTAATGAGAGAAAAATGAAAAACATGAAAAATGACTGTAATTTTATTGCTAAAAAAAACAAAATTGATTTTGTATGGAATGATAAATTTCCAATTAATTCATTATATCTAATGAGAGGATATCTTTTTATAAAAAGTGATAAAAAAGATAAATATTTTGATCTCTGTTTTGATGCTTATTGGAAAAATAATGATGATATTTCAAAAGCAGAAATTGTAAAAGATATATTATCAAAATGTGAAGTTGACCCTAATGATTTTGAAAAAGGTATTAAAGATCAAAAGATAAAAGATGAATTAAAAAATTTGACAAATATTGCTTTCCAAAATGATATTTTTGGTGCTCCAACTTTTGTTGTAAATAATAATCTATTTTGGGGACAAGATAGACTTGAATATGCTTTAGATGAATTGAATAATTAAGTAATTTTAAATTTACTTTGTTTCAATGCCCCAAAACCCCCATCGATATGTGAAACCTTTTTGAATCCCATATCTTTTAAAGATTTTGCTGCTAGGGCTGATCTCATTCCACCAGCACAAAATAAAACCATTTCTTTATTTAAATCAAGTTTGCCTTGCTTAAAATATGCACTCTCCGGATCAAGCCAAAACTCCAACATTCCTCTAGGAATATGATTTGAGTCTTCGATTCTTCCTTCCCTTTCTAATTCTCTCACATCTCTTATATCAATTAAGTTACAATCTTTTTTATTAAATTTTTCAAAAGCTTCATCAGCAGATATAGTCTCAATTTCCTTTAAAGCTTCTGTCACAAGAGTTTGGGATGATTTAATTGTCATTATATTGTAAATATTTATATCATAAATAAAAACATATGAAAAAGTTTTTCATTCAAATTTGTAAATTTTTAGGATTTGAAATTATAGATCAAAATGAATTTAATTCTCCTACACTAAATAAAGAATTAAATGAAGATCTTTCAATTTTAAATAAAAAATCAATAGTATTACCTTTGGGAGAAGTGAAAATTACAAGAAAAGTAAAATCAATCTTAATAATTATTAGGGTTAATACAGAGATTGAAGTTTGGGATCAAAATAAAAGAAGATTATTCGAACAACCAAAAATAGAATATTCAGTTCGATCAATAAAATCATTGATAAACTCTATTAATTTTTGTCAAAGCAAATACCCAGATTTAAAGATAAAAACAATAATTTTAGACGACTCTTCAAAAATTGAAAATTTAAATAAAATCAAAGAAATAATAAAAGATATAAATGGTGAAATTATTTCCCTAGATACAAAAAAATTTGAAACCAAAATAAAAAAACAAAAAACACAACAAACTTTTTCCAATCTAGCAAGTTTGTTCAAATGTTTCGAAATTGGAAAAGAGATTGGGGAAGATCTAATTTTTTTTATTGAAGATGATTATCTTCATTTTGAAACAATGTTGGAAGAGATGATAGCTACATATGAAAGAGTATCCTCTCAAGTAGGCAAGGACATTTTTATGTGTCCTGCGGATTATCCATTTCTTTATATGAATAATGAAAAAACAAACATTTTAATAGGTAATAAAAGGCATTGGAGAACAGTTTCCAAGACTTTATGTACCTTTTTGACAAGTAAAAAATTATTAAATTTATACTGGGAAAATTTTACAAAAAATTGTGAAGATCGTCATGACCCTTTTGAGAAATATATTAATGAGATCTATAAAAATGAGTTTTGTATATCTCCTTTAAAAAGTTTATCTGTTCATTTGACAAATGTAAATTCAAGTTATGGTTTGTCACCCTTTATCAATTATAAAAACCTATGGGATCAAAATAAATAAGCCCCTTGAGGGAGGGGCTTATTATTTAACTAACTAAGAGAAAGTTTGAGGATCCTTCTATGAGTATTCGCTGAGAATATACAGAGAGCGAAGGATCCCCATGTTGTTAACAACTAGTCACGAATTGCGTATGCAATTACACCAGTCTCGGTGACATCAGTACCTTTGGTTTCAGCTTCTTTGCTTAACCTTAAACCAATAGTTGCTTTGATGAGGCTGAATGCAATATATGCAACCACAAAAACAAATATGTTTACTGATAATACACCAATTAACTGAGTGCTAAAATTTGCACCAGAATTTGTTGCAGGCACAATTAGTGTACCCCAAATTCCAGCAAATAAGTGAGCAGGAATAGCACCAACTACATCATCTATTTTTAAAGAGAATAATAGTTTTGTACCATACACTACGATTAATCCACCAACAGCACCAATTAAAATTGCAGCAAATGGTGATGGTAATAATGGTTCTGCAGTTACAGCAACCAAGCCACCGATACATCCATTCAACATTTGAACTACGTCAGTTTTACCAAAATGCAATCTAGTTATAATTGCTGCACCTATAACACCACCTGCACCGGCAAGGAATGTGTTAATAAATATTTTTGATACAGCGATTGCATCCGTAGCCGTTCCCAATGCTAATTGTGAACCACCATTGAATCCAAACCAACCTAGCCATAGAATAAATACTCCTATTGTAACCAATGGTATTGATGATGCTGCAAAAGGTTTGATCGGTGCTGGAGCCCCAGATTTAGTAAATCTTCCTAGTCTTGGACCGATTATCATTGCACCAGCTAACGCAGCTGCACCACCAGTTGAGTGTACTAAAGTCGAACCAGCAAAATCAGAAAAACCTGCTTCTGCTAACCAGCCTCCACCCCACTGCCAACCCATTACGATTGGATATAT
>CACFSB010000017.1 GCA_902568855.1 uncultured Pelagibacteraceae bacterium
TGAATACAAACCAATTAAACAAATCCGTTTAAAAAACTCAATTGGTAACGGAATAATAATTAAAGGAGTATAAAATGTCGATATTAAAAAGATATACTGATGCAATAGATAAAAAAGACGAAGCAACTATGAATGAACTTTTGCATGATGATTTTAAATTCACAATGCATAAATCTGGAAATTCTTTAGGAAAAGCTGATGTTATTAAATGGGCAATGAGTGGAGATATAAATCAAGATAAGACAAGGGTTGTATATGAAAACGATGAAGTGGGTGTTCACCATTCATTTGTTACATTTAATGACGGAAATGTTGAAGCTGTAATGGCGGTTTATAGATATAAAGACGGAAAAATTGTTAGTTTAGAAACTGGCGCTACTCCAATGTCTAAGTAAGTGAAAAAAATTTCATTCATTTTTATTTTTTTCTTATTTTCATCGTCATTATTGGCTGATGATAATAAAAAAGAAATTGATAAATTATTTATTCAATTAAAAAGTGCTTTAAATTTTGAAAATTCAAAAAAAATAGAGGATAAAATTTGGGATCTTTGGACTACTCACCCAACTAAAAATAATTTAACAAAGTTATTAGCTGATGGGTCGTCTGCAATGATGGATAATAAACTTGATGCTGCATATGATAAATTTACTGAAGTAATTGAGCTTGATCCTAATTGGGCAGAGGCTTGGAATAAAAGAGCAACAGTATTATATTTAATGGGTAAATACGAGCTATCACAAGCTGATATTGATAAAGTGCTTTTGATAGAAAAAAGACATTTCGGTGCACTAACAGGCCAAGGTTTAGTTCAAACAGCTTTAAAAAACTACGAAAAAGCTATTGATAGTTACATTGAAGCTCATAAAGTTCATCCGTTTTTGAAGTCTCCTATGATTATGATGGAAAAGCTTCAAATTGAATTGCAGAAACAAAGTATTTAAAAATGTTTCCAAAAAAATATTCTAACCTTTTATTTATATTAGTTATGGGATTTGGAATGAGTCTTTTAATGACACTAATAATTACTTATATAAATACTGGAATGGATAATGAGTATGTTGACCGTTTTTTTAAAGCATGGTCAGTAAGTCTTCCAATTGCAATAATTGCTGCTCTTCTTGTAGGTCCCCCGATTAAAAAATTTGTAGATAAAATTACCAAATAAGAATATCTTTTATTTGTGAGTAACGTTATAGCTTTTCTAATTCTTATACTTGCTGTCATATTAGGAACTGCAGCAAATAGTTTTGCAAAAAGTGCAAATGGTTTCACATTGTTAGTTCCTAGTTTAATTACTGCAATCACAATAATTGGTTGCATGTTTACTCTTTCAATAGTGATGAAAACTATACCTGTTGGTATTACCTACGCATCTTTTGCAGGTTTATGTATCGTGGCGACTTCGATTGTTGGAATATATAAATTCAATCAAGTACCTGATCTATTCACAATTATTGGTTTGATATTAATTATATCAGGAGTTTTAATTGTTAATCTGCTGGGTAAAACAGGATAATTTATGGCAAATTTATCTGGTTATATCTTTTTAGCTTTAGCGATCCTTCTTGGAATAACTTCAAATGGTTTTTTAAAATCAACTAATGGATTTACAATAATTGGGCCAACTATTTTTTGTATCATATCTATAGTAGCTTGTATTTTTTGTTTATCTAAAGCAATGAATATTATCCCAGTTGGTTTTACATACGCAACATATGGAGGTTTAACGATTACTGCAGTAACACTGTTTGGTGTTTTTAAATATCAGCAAATTCCAAACTTGTATGGGATTATTGGAATAAGTTTAATAATTATTGGTGTAATTCTTTTAAATACTTTGGGTAAAACTAGCTAGAAACTGGTTTCAAAATTTTAAGCATTTTTTTATGTAAATTGTTATTAGCTGAGCAAATAATATTTCCAGCTTTCTTGGCATCATCATTTTTCCAAGTCGAGACAATTCCTTTTGCAGCCTCAATAATTGGTATTAAGGCATGAATATCCCAAATTTTATTTCCACATTGAATAACAACATCAAGTTTACCCTCAGCAAAATGAGAATAACTTAAAGCATCCGAGCAGGGAAATTGCATTCTTCTTAAAATTTGCGGAATTTGTTTTTGTTTATTTAATGACAAGCTGCCGTGAAAAGCTGCTGACAATTTCATTTTAGAATAAGTTGCTTTTTGGTTAACAAGTATTTTCTTTTTCTTTCCGTTTTCTGAAACATACGCAGAATTAAATGAGGTATTAAAATAAAACTTTTTAAGAATTGGAAAATTTGCAAGGCCTACGACTGGTTTACCTTTATAATTTAAAGATATCAAATTACTCCAAGTTGGATTTCCTATCACAAATGATCGAGTTCCATCTATGGGATCTATAACCCATGAATAATCACTTTTAGTTTTTTTATAGCCAAATTCTTCACCTATAATTTGGTGATTTGGAAACCTTTTTTTAATCTCATTTCTAATGAATCGTTCAAAAGCCTTGTCAGCAGTTGTTACAGGGTCATAACCGCTTCTAAGTTTATTCGATACTTTAAAGGGTTTGTTTAATTTAGAGTAATAAAATCTAGTTAATTTCTTAGCTAAACTTTCAATGAACTTAGAATAAAGTTTATAATCTGATGATTTTAAAATTTGCACAACGCTCTAATACTATTTTATTACTATTGATTAAAGCAAAATTTTAAATAATGATTTAAAAATACATGAAATTAGAGTTAAAAGATAACAAAGTATTTTTTGAAAATAAGGGTCATAAAAAAGAGATCCACCCATTTTGGCTTAGAGAAAGAGTTAACGGAGAAAACTTTGTTGATAAGTCTACTCAACAAAGATTATTTGACCCAACTCAATTACCAGAAAACATTCAAATCAAAGATTTAAGCTTAAATAGTAATTTTTTAGAAATTAAATTCAATGACGGGACTTCAACAAAAATTGCTATAGTTGATATTTTTAAAGAATTTTCAAATATTAATGATGTGAAACAAATTGAAAAAATAAAATGGGATTCTTCATTTAGAGATCAAAATACTTTCAAATTCAAAGAAAATTTATTTGAGACAGATGAAATGTACAAAGCCTTGATTAATTTTTATCAATATGGCTTTGTAATTTTTAAAAATGTGCCGATAAAAAATAATTTTATTATAAACTTTGCAAATTCTATAGGAAGTGTGAGACGTACAAACTTTGGTGAATTCTTTAATGTAAAATCAAAACCAAATCCAAATGACTTAGCTTACACTTCTTTACCTTTGGCTCCTCATACTGATAATCCATATAGAAATCCTGTGCCCTGTATTCAAATGCTTCATTGTATAGAAAATCAAGTTACAGGAGGTTTATCAACTTTAGTTGATGGATATACTGTTTCTGAGAAACTTAAAAAAGATTTTCCAGAATATTATAAAATTTTAACTGAAGTAAAAATACGTTTTCAATTTATTGATGAAAGTGTGATTTTAGAGGATTGGGCTGAAATGATTCAGTTAGATGAAAACAGCAATTTCAAACAAGTACGTTTTAGTCCAAGGTTAGATTTTGTGCCATTAATTGAAAAAGAAAAATTAGATTTATTTTATTCTGCAAGAAAAAAAATATCTGAACTCTATAATTCAGAAAATTTTAGAATAGAATTTAAACTTCTTCCAGGGGATCTGTTAATGATGGATAACTATAGGTTATTGCATGGCAGAACTACTTATGATGCTAATGAGGGAAATCGTTTTCTTCAGGGATGTTATATTGATTATGATAGTACTGAGGGAAGGCTTAAACATTTAAAAAGAAAATTTAATTATTAGGATAAATTTTCTATCTGTTTCTCAGCCTCTTTTATTGATTTTTCATAATCTAGAGACATTTGATCAGCACTTACTACCTCTACCTTTTCTATACCGAAAAAATTTAAAATAAACTTCAACCAAGGAGTTAGAAAATCCTCATTGCTATTTAGTTTTGTCCCTCCTGAAGTAATTACTAAATAAGCTTTCTTATTTTTTAATAACCCTTCCCTTCTTCCATTGGGTTTAAATCTAAAAGTTTCCCCTACTCTTGCTGCAAGATCTGACCAGGCTTTTAAAGTTGCTGGAGGTCCATAATTATAAATTGGAGCAGAAATGATTATAATATCACTCTCTTTCAATTCTTTTACAAGTGTATCTGAAAGTTTGAACATTTTTTTATGTGTCTCTGTTTGGTCTTTTGGATCTATTTTCATCCCTGACTCTGTTAAATTAGACACGAAAACCATTTCATCATTAAGATCTCTATAAATAACTTCATCATCAGGTTTTTTTATTTTATCTAAAAGTTTTTTTGCTAAAGCTCTTGAAGTTGAACCATCTTTTCTAGCACTAGAGTCTATTTGATAAATTTTCATAATTTAATTTACCCAAAATTTTGTAAGAATGGAAAAATATTTAGTAAATAATATCCCAAGGCTTGCAATTGATTGGTTAATATTAAAATACCAGTAATTAATAGAATTATTCCACCAATTTTTGACACTAAATTAATATTCTTTCTAAAATTTTTTGAAAAGATCAGGAACCTTTGTATTAAATAACCTGATAAAATAAATGGAATAGCTAATCCAATAGAATAAAAAGATAACAGTAATATTCCTTGGCTTAAACTTTCCTCAGTTGCAGCTAAAACTAAAATAGATCCTAAAATAGGTCCAATACATGGTGTCCAACCAAATGCAAATGCCATTCCTATTAATATTGGGCTAAATACGCTTTTGTTAATATTTGTTTGAATTCTCTTTTCATAATTTAAAAATT
Organism: uncultured Pelagibacteraceae bacterium; assembly: GCA_902568855.1. Lineage (GTDB taxonomy): Bacteria > Pseudomonadota > Alphaproteobacteria > Pelagibacterales > Pelagibacteraceae > Pelagibacter. The sequence continues at coordinate 4,805 of CACFSB010000017.1, forward strand.
TTAAATTTATTATTCCAATTATATGAAGCGATAAGATTATTATAACTAGTCCTGCAGCTATTCTTAATTCATAAGAATTCTCCAGAAAAATTTGTCCTAGAAAAGTTGAGGCTGCTCCAAAGGTTATAAAGACTAAAGAAAAGCCAACTGTAAATAGAATAATTGGAAATAAATTGATATTCTTTTTATCAACAAGTTCATTTATAGAACTTCCAGAAATATAAGAAATATAACCAGGTATGAGTGGTAAAACGCATGGTGATAAAAAACTTATCAATCCAGCTCCAAATGCAATAATTAATTCAATCATTATTTTTCTTCTACAACTTTCAATTTTTGTTCCCCAAGATTATCTACTCTTAAAATCATTTCATCACCGTTTTTTAAATAATCTGGTGGATTCATTCCCATCCCCACTCCTGCAGGAGTGCCTGTTGTGATAATATCACCTGGCATTAAAGTTATAAATTGACTGATATGTGAAATTAAAAAATTAAAATTAAATATCATTAAACTGGTATTTCCTGTTTGTCTTCTTTTTCCATTAAGATCTAAAGATAAATTTAAATTAAATAGATTATCAATTTCATCCTTTGTTACCAAATACGGACCCAATGGACCAAAAGTGTCTCCAGATTTGCCTTTTACCCATTGACCACCTCTATCTTTTTGCCATTCCCTCTCACTTATATCATTACAAATACAATAACCTAGTACATGATTCTGAGCTTCATCCTCTTTAACGTATTTAGCTTTACTTCCAATAACCATTGCAATTTCTACTTCGTGATCTAAAGACCTTGAATCTTTCGGTATTACAATATTGTCATTTGGTCCGACAATACAATTTGGAGATTTATTAAAAACAATTGGCTCTTTTGGAGCATCAGAATTTGTTTCCTCAGCATGAGCCTTATAATTTAAACCTATTGCAATAAAATTTGCTGGTTTTATCACACAAGGTCCAATTCTGTCGGTGCTTTCAATCAAGGGAAGAGAATTTAAATCTAGCTTTTTTATTTTATCTAAATTTTCAAAATTCAAATTCTCCGGTGTAAAATCTTTTAAAATATTTGATAAATTTCGAAAATTATTTTGATTGTCAATAATTGCAGGTATTTCTTTACCATGCTCACCGACCCTTAAAAGTTTCATCAATTAACCTTTAATACCAAGATGAGTATATTTAATGTTTAGATAATCTTTTATTGCCATTGACCCACCTTCACGTCCATAACCACTTTGTTTAATTCCCCCAAAAGGTGCTTCTGCAATAGCTACAATAGGTGTGTTAACAGCGACTGAACCTGTCTCTAATTGTTCTGATGCAAGATGTGCTGTCTCCATTGAGTTGGTACATACATAACTACATAAACCAAGCTCATGATTATTAGCTCTTTTAATTACATCATCGAAAGATTTAAATGATAACATTGGAACCAATGGCCCAAAAGGCTCTTGTTTCATTATCGTAAAATCATCTTTTACGTCATCAAATATTGTTGGTTCATAATAAAAACCTTTATTAAACCCAGAGGGTCTTTTTCCACCCAGTAAAACTTTTGCACCTTCCTCCTTAGTTTTTTCAACTAATTCCTCTATTTCGTTTAGCCTCTTTTTTGTGGTTAATGGACCTAATTGAGTTGAGGGATCCATACCGTCACCTATTTTCAATTTTTTTGTTTTCTCGATAAATAAATTTACAAATTCGTCCTTTTTTCTTTCATGAATATAAAATCTGTTTGGCGATATACAAACTTGACCATTATTTCTAAATTTAGCAGCAATTGCCATATCAGCTGCTTTTTTTACATCAGCATCATCAAATACAATAAAAGGCGAATGACCTGACAACTCCATTGTTACTCTTTGAACTTTATCTGCAGCTTGTTTTAATATTAGCTTTCCAACTCTCGATGATCCAGTTATAGAAATTTTTTTGATTATATCTGAAGCTATCAATTGTTGAGCGATACTTGGTGGATCACCTGATAAAAGATTTACTACGCCTGGTGGGACACCACATTCTCTACATATATCAACCATCTCCATTACAATTCCTGGAGTTATTACATCGGGTTTAACTATAACAGAGCACCCAGCAGCTAATGCAGTTGAAATTTTTCTAGCAGATAAAACTGCAGGAAAATTCCAAGGTGTTAATGCTGCAACAACACCAACTGGTTGATAATAAACATGTACTCTTGTATCCTCAAATCTACTTTCAACAGTTTGTCCATAAATTCTTTTTGTTTCTTCGGCATTCCATTCAAAAATATCTGCAGCACCTCCTACTTCACCTTTAGCTTCTGCGAAAGGTTTTCCAACTTCTAATGTCATCCATTTAGCAAGTACATCTTGTTTCTCTCTCATTTTGTCTGCTATTCTTCTGATGATGTAAGATCTTTGCCAAGGAGCAGTTTTTTTCCAGACTTCTAATCCTTTTGCAGCAGACTTTAATGCTCTATCAACATCCTCAGGCGTAGCTTTAGAGGCTTTTCCCAAAACTTCTTCATTTGCTGGATTAATTACTTCGTAAGTTCCTCCATCTGATGATTTTTGCCATTTACCATCGATGAATTGTCCAAATTTTTCGTACATAAATTCAATTTAGCATTACTATAAGTTGTGTCTACTATGTAATTTTTACACATTAATTATCTCTGATTAAATGATACTCTTATAAAAAAAAGGAGTTCAAGATGAAAGCATATATAATGGGTAATTACACTGAAAAAGCTTTTCAGGGTTTTTTAAAAGATCCAACAAGTGATAGAAAAGCTGTTGTAGAACAATTAACAAAAGCTATGGGTGGAACAATGCATAGCATGGATATCGTTAGAGGTTCTTATGATTTTGTAGTTGTTACTGACGTTCCAAGTTTTGATGATTTTGCAGCAATTAAATTGGTTGTTGAAGCATCTGGAGCTGTAAGAAATTTGACAATGCTTGAGGCAATTGATTTTACAAAAGCTACAACAAAAGCTAGTAAAATTGGTTACAAAGCCCCAGGTCAATAATCTTTTGGTATAACTTCCGGCTGCGGACTGGAAGTTATATTAATTTTTTTTTAATTTGTAAGAAAATTTAAGATTTTCATTATTAAATTTTGAAGAATGTTGTTGGATGTAATCATCCATAATTTTTACTTTTTCATCTTCAAATTCAGAAACTTTTCTACTATTTAAATCAACATATAAAGCAAGAACTTCTATTGTTGATGCGAGAAACTTTTTTTCTTTATGTACCATTTCCATTTTATATTGCAGTCTTTTTTTGTCGTGATCAAAATAAACTAAATTAACGTCAACCTCATCATTAACTTTGAGCTCTTGATTGTAGGTAATATTTGACTCAACTATCATAGTGCTTTTGCCAGTTGTTTTTGCTGAGTGCTCTCCCATTTTGAATATATTATTTAAAGTGTCTGCTCCATATTTATCAAAGATCAAAAGATAATATGATACGTTCATATGATCATTATAATCTATCCAATCTTTAATGATTTTTTGAGAACTTAAGTAAACAGACATAAAAAATTAATGAATAATTAATTTTTCTTTGGGTCGTTATCCACAACAAGACAAATCTCAGATTTTGTCAAAAATCTTTTTCCAGTACCATTATCTAATGAAAACATTCCACCAATACCATTAACGGCATCTATTGTTAAATCAGTATGTTTCCATTTTTCATATTGGTCATCGTTCATGTAAAAAGGCACTCCACCAATTTCTCCAAGCTTCACGTCGCTAGAACCAACCATATACTCATTTCTAGGATAACACATTGGTGCACTTCCATCACAACATCCACCAGACTGGTGAAATAATAGCTCTTCACCATGTTGAGCTTTAAGCTCTTCAATCAATTTTAGCGCTGAACTTGTTGCTTTTACTTTCATAAAAAATATGGCCCGTGATTCCTCACGGACCATTATATATTAGATTGTTTTTAAAAGAAGCCTAATTTCTTTTCACTGTAAGACACGTGAAGATTCTTCACTTGTCTGTAGTGGTTAAGCATCATTTTATGTGTTTCTCTTCCGATACCAGATTGTTTGTATCCACCGAATGCAGCATGTGCAGGATAAGCGTGGTAACAGTTAGTCCATACTCTACCAGCTTGTATTTCTCTACCCATTCTGTAAGCGATATTTCCATTTCTAGTCCAAACACCAGCACCTAAACCATAGAGTGTGTCATTAGCAATTTGTAATGCTTCTGCCTCATCTTTAAATTTAGTTACTGATACAACTGGTCCAAAAATTTCTTCTTGGAAGATACGCATTGAGTTATTACCCTCAAAAATAGTTGGTTCAATGTAGTTTCCTTTTTCTAAACCACTATTGATTTTTGCAACATTTCCACCACATAGAACTTTGGCACCTTCTTTCTTACCTAAATCTAGATAAGATTTGATTTTTTCCATTTGTTCTAATGATGCTTGTGCTCCAATCATTGTTTCCATTTTCAAAGGATTGTCTTGTTTTACAGCTTTTGTTCTAGCAATTGCTTTCTCCATGAACTTATCATAGATAGACTCTTGAACTAGTACTCTGCTTGGACAAGTACAAACTTCACCTTGGTTTAATGTGAACATTGCAAAACCTTCTAAGCATTTATCAAAGAAGTCATCATCTTTTGCCATGACGTCTTCAAAGAAAATATTAGGAGATTTTCCACCCAGCTCTAACGTAATTGGTATTAAGTTTTGAGATGCATATTGCATAATCAATCTACCAGTTGTTGTTTCACCAGTGAAAGCAATCTTTTTGATTCTTTTTGATGATGCTAGTGGTTTTCCAGCTTCTAAACCAAAGCCACTTACTACGTTAACTACTCCTGGAGGTAATAAATCTCCAATTAGTTCCATAAGTAACATGATTGATGCTGGTGTTTGCTCAGCTGGTTTTAGCACTACACAGTTTCCTGCTGCTAAAGCTGGAGCAAGTTTCCAAGTTGCCATTAGTAATGGAAAGTTCCATGGTATAATTTGTCCAACTACACCTAGTGGTTCTGGAATGTGATAAGAATATTCACTGTTACTTATTTCAGCAACTGAACCTTCCTCTGCTCTGATTACTCCAGCAAAATATCTCCAATGATCTATTACTAGTGGTAAATCAGCAGCCATACATTCTCTAATTGGCTTACCATTATCTAAACATTCAGCTGTTGCTAATACATTAAGATTTTTCTCAATGACATCTGCAATTTTAAGAAGAATGTTTGATCTTTCCGTAATTGAAGTTTTACCCCAAGTTGGGAAAGCTGCGTGAGCTGCATCTAATGCTGCATCTACGTCTTTTTCATTTGATCGTGCAACTGAACAGATTACTTCATTTGAAATCGGAGATGTATTATCAAAATACTTTCCAGATTTTGGCTCTACAAACTTACCGTTAATGTAGTTCCCGTATTTTGCTTTGAACGGGAATTTTACTTTCAAATGAGAAGTATCTAATACAGATGACACTTTCATAGCTTCTGCACTCATTTTTTTTACTCCTCTTGTTTTTTTTATTGACTTAAGCTTATTATTTTTTCTAGATATTTTAGAACGCTTCTTAGTCGCAGACTTTTTTGTCCTAACTTTTTTTTTCGTTCTTATTTTTTTTCTAGAAGATTTAACCAATTTAGTTTTTTTTTTATTGGTTTTTGGCTTAGCTTTTTTCTTTCTTTTAGTAGCCATAGCCAATTAAACTCGTAAATGAGGGTAGTGTCTATTTTTATAAATTTTATTTACTACTTATAATTGAACAAAATACTATATGTTGTATCTATAGAAAATTAATTAATATTTGTAGATATAATTAATAAAGATTTCTATTTAAAATTAAGTATAAAGGTCTTGCCGATTTGATCCTATTGCGGGCATTAACTGCTAAAACGGAAATCCCATAATAATCAATCTGTAGGCATTTGAACTATATTGTGCGCCTTGCATAAAGCTAAAGCACTAAAAAAGTGAGGATTTTATGGATTTAAATTTTTTCAAACAAACAAGAATTTTAGATGGTGGTATGGGCCAGGAATTACTTGCAAGAGGTATGGAGCCTAATGGAACTTTGTGGAGTGCAAATGCGTTACTTCATGAAAAATATCATCAGTTATTATTGGATACACATTTAGACTTTATCAAGTCTGGTGCTGAGGTAATTGTAACGACTACATTCACAACTAGAAAGATAAGATTAAAAGATAATAATGTTGAAGATAAATACGAGTATTTAAATATTAAAGCCGGTGAAATAGCTCAAAAAGCAAAAAAAAAATATCCTAAAACTCTTATTGCTGGTGGATTGCCACCTCAATATTTAACTTATGAGGCCGATACAAGATCAGAAAAAGAAATAGAAGATAATTTTTATAGTCAAGCAAAACTATTAAACCCATATATTGATTTTTTCTATTTTGATGTCTTAAGCAGTGTAAGAGAATTTAAAATTGCTATAGAAAGTATAAAAGAATTTAATAAACCATATTTAATTGGAGCTCATATATCAGAGGGTACAAATTTACCTAGTGGTGAAAAAATTTCTGAAATTTTTAACAAAATTAATCATGAAAAATTACTAGGAATAATTTTATCATGCATTTCCCCAGAAAATTATGATTTAAATCTTAAAGAAATAAAAAGCTTAAATATTCCATTTGGTTTCAAACTAAATGGTTTTGTGAGAACTAATCCAAAACCAAATTATACTGGAGCGTACAATAAAAGCAAAACAGGAAATCCAAATGAATTTCTTGGGGTAAGAAAAGATTTAACTCCAGAAAAAATGCTAGAATTTGCAAAAAAATTCAAAGATGCAGGAGCTACAATTATTGGTGGTTGTTGTGAAACTACACCTTTACATATTAAAGCTTTTTCTAAACTTAAGTAGTTTTTTTGTAATCAGCTTTTCTTACAAAATAAATTCCAACTGAAACAGCAATTAAAGAAATTAATACTTTTGTGGTAATTAATTCTTTTAAAAATATATAACTTAAAATTGTTCCAAAAATTGGAATTAGATATGAAACTTGTGATTGGAAAATTAAACCATTATTAACTAAAATTCTAAATCGTAACAACCAAGCGATACCTGTTGAAACAAGACCTAAATAAATAACAGAAATTGTCGAGTCTAATCTTGGTGTTAAATTCCAAGGCTGTTCTATAAAACTGACGAGTGGTATCAAAATAATTGTAGCCCAAATTAATATAGATCCTGTTACGTTTTCATTTTTTTTCTTACTAATTTTTAAAGTTAGTACACCACCAATTACATAACAAGTTGAGCCTAAAAGAATTAATAAAGCAGATAAAAAATTATTTTCATCGATTAACAAATTATCTGAAAATAAATACAGTATTCCTGAAAACCCTATTAAAATCCCAAATGTTTTAATAAAATTAAACTTTTCATTTGTCGTATAAAAATGACCTAGAACAGTTGAGCTTAAAGGTGTTGTTGACATTAAAATTGCTGCTAAGTTACTTTGAACTGATTGAACTCCATAAGCAATCAAATAAAAAGGTGCTACTAGGTTTATAAATCCAATCATAGCAAACCAATGCCAATCTTTCGAGAATGCTTCTATTTTTATATTTTTATAATAACAAAGTAATAAAACTGGAATAGCTCCAAAAAAAACTCTTAAAAATGCGATGGTAACTGGACCATATGAGTATGTTGCAATTTTAATATTAAAAAAGGCAGAAGCCCAAATTAATGCAAGCAAAATTAATAAAAGATAATCTGTAATTTTAGCTTGTCTCATTCGGTAATCTCTTCAGTAATTCCATTTGTAATTTTTTTTAAATTTGTAAAATCTATTTTAAATACACAGTTTGGATGACCAGCAGCAGCAAACAACAAATTAAATCTACTTAAAGATTTATCTATTAAAATTTCAATTTTTTTTAAATGACCAATGGGTGAAACTCCTCCAATTGTATAACCTGTAATATTTTTTACATCTTCAGCTGAAGCCATAGATGCATCCTTTATTTTAAGTGCCTTCTTAATCCTGTTTAATGACGCCCTTTTATCACCTGCAACCAAGCATAAGGTATAACTATTCTCAGTTTTAAAGAGTAAACTTTTTACAATTGCTCCTACCTCACAACCTAAAGATGAAGCTGCCTCAAGGACAGTCCTGGCAGAGGTTTCTAAAACAATTATATTTTGAGATTCATCAAAATCTTTGAGGATTTTTTCAACTCTTTGAACTGGCTCTTTGTCTAATAAACTCATTATTCAACTTTTAATTGTTAGTCAATTTGCACATTACCTATTAAACTTATGTAAAAAATGCATAGGTGATATCAATTAAAAGAGCATTATCTATCAGTCTTTTTTTGTTATTACAACGTCCAGAATTATAAAGGAGAGATTATGAGTTCAAGTGATGTATTAAAGACTATTAAAGATAAAGATATTGAATACGTAGATCTAAGATTTACCGATCCTAGAGGTAAACTTCAACATGTAACGATGGATGCCAAAATGGTGGATGAAGATATGTTGAATGAAGGAATTTTTTTTGACGGTTCTTCTATAGCTGGCTGGAAAGCTATTAATGAATCTGACATGATCCTTAAGCCAGATAATTCTAGAGCGATAGTAGATCCATTCACATCTCATAATACATTAAATCTTTTTTGCGATGTTTTAGATGCAATTAAAAAGGATCCTTATGAAAGAGATCCTAGAGGAACAGCTAAAAAAGCTGAGGCTTACTTAAAAAGTTCAGGAATTGGAGATAAAGCATTTTTTGGTCCTGAAGCTGAATTTTTTGTTTTTGATGACGTAAGATTCAAAAATGACATGAATGAAACCGGATTTAAAATAGATAGTAAGGAAGGTCCTTACAATTCAGGAAAAGAATACGAAAACGGTAACATGGGTCACAGACCAGGAATTAAAGGTGGTTATTTCCCTGTTCCGCCTGTTGATAGTGAACAAGATATGAGGAGTGAATATCTAAAAGCTATGAAGGAAATGGGAATTAAAGTTGAAAAACATCACCATGAAGTTGCACCTAGTCAACACGAACTTGGAATGTATTTTGGAACTCTTGTAGATCAAGCGGATAACTTACAGCTATATAAATACGCTGTTCACATGGTTTCTAACTCATTTGGTAAGACTGCTACTTTTATGCCCAAACCAGTTAAAGGTGACAATGGTTCAGGTATGCACGTTCACCAATCGATTTGGAAAGGTGATACTGCATTATTTT
>CACFSB010000018.1 GCA_902568855.1 uncultured Pelagibacteraceae bacterium
TTTCTGAAGCAAAGTTAATAAATGAAAATTTAGATGGATTTTTAAATCCTTTTTCATACATAAAGCTAGTATGAGTATCCTCAACTACAATCATGCCACCTTTACGTATATTCTTTAATGATTCCATTACTGTCGTTACTTGTTGAAGGTTGGTATGACCACCATCATCAATCAAAATATCAATTTTTCCAACTTTTTTATAAAAATTTTTCCAGAAATTGGGATTTGATTGATCACCTATAAATATTTTAAAACCATTTTTTTCAAGTTTTTTTGCTTCTGGGTTTAATTCAATTCCAATAATTTTAGCTTTTTTGCCAAAAAAATTTCTCCACATAAATAATGATCCACCGTCTCCTACTCCAACCTCAGCTAATATGATTTTTTTGTTTACAAATTTTTTGAAAAGATTTTGATAGATATCGAAATAATTACTCCATTTAATTGAATATTTGGGGGAGGATTTAAAAAATTTTTTAATATCTTTCATTTTAATGGTAGCGGGAAGTGGGATCGAACCACTGACCTCGGGCTTATGAGTCCCGCGCTCTAACCAACTGAGCTACCCCGCCTTGAAACATTGTTGATTTATAATATCTATTAAATTTGATTCAATAATTATTAATTATAAAGTTAATATGAATTTAGAGTAATTGTGCAATTTTAGCTAAAAACTATTAGTCCAAATAAGACTAAACCTGTAGATGCTGCAGCAGAAAAGTAAAACTTTCTTATAGTTTCTTGTTTTTTATCTGATTTTACTCTGTTTAAGAGAACATTTATATCTGTTCTTCTAGAAGTGGTTTGTGGATTATCAGAAACTGTATATTTTGATGTAAGTTTTTGTTTTAGAGGATTGGTTAAATTTTTCATTTGGAGTAATAAACCACCCTTTGTGTTTGTTGGCAAATAAAATTATAAAGATAGATATATTCCGATTGAACCTAGAAGAATAAGGCAAAATAAAAAAATGAAAATATTTTTTCTAAATTCTTTGCCTTGTTCTGCCTCTAATTTGGATTTCAAAACATTTATGTCAACTCTACCTGAGTTAATTTTGTTAGAATTTAAAGGCTTTTCAGTAAAATTAATATCATTTGGGGTCTCGATATTATTTGAGTTATCTGTAAAGCCTTTTGATGTCATACACTTATTAAAGCATAATATTTAAAAAAAACAATTTTTTAGGAAGTTCAAACTGGGTCAATAATAAATTGACACATGTCCAATTTGGGTCTTTACTGGGTTTTTTGTAATTTATGAGTATTCAAGAGATAGATTTTTCTAAAACTCTCAATGACGACCAAGTCTATGAGTCAATTATGTTACATTATTCTACTCTCAGCAAAGATTGGATATCTCACCAATGGAACTGGATGAACAATGTTTATGCATCATTTAATGATCATTACAAATATATGATAGTAATTTCTTTGGTTGAAAAAACTCTTCAATTTTATGATCAAATGAATATTCAGTACTCTTATGAAGAATATTATTCGAAATCATATCTACAAATCGAAAAATTTAGTATTACTGAACTTTGTGAAAAATTAGATCTTCCAAAAGAAACAGTTAGAAGAAAAGTTTTAGAACTTGAAAAGGAAGGAGTTATAACACGTAGTAAAAAAAAAATAATTATTGATAGAAAAGCATTTCCATTTGTTAAACCTGATAACCAAATAAAATTTTCAGCAAAATATATTTATTTAGTTTCACAAGCTTTAAATAAAGATAAAGTTTATTCAAAAAAACTAGATCAAAAAACTATTGAAAATATGATTAAAAAAAGATTTTCACTATCATGGAGATGGTTTTACAGGATGCAGATACCTTCAATTATAGGATATCATAAATTTTTTCAAGATTTGACAACTTTTCATATTTGGGGGACAGTTTGCATGAATCAAGTTTTAAATGTTTCAAGTCAATTAAATTCAGATAATGAAAAATCTTCGTTAGATTACTTTGCTACTAATAATATTCTCATAGAAAATCTTGGTTCAAATATTGGTATAAGTGCAATGTCAATTTCTGATATGACAAAAATTCCTCGAGCAACAATAATTAGAAAGTGTAAATATTTAATCAAAGAAGATTTAATAAGATTAAATGAAAAAAAACAATATGTGTTAACTTCTATGAATTTTAGAAAAATTTTACCTTATCAAACAGAAATTTTTAAGTACAAAGCAAAATTTATTCGTAAAATTTTAAATCTTCTTGTAATTTCTTAAATCTTTAATAGATTGTTCTCGAGTATTACACAGAGGGGTCATGGGTATAGTAACAACAATAGCGCCATTTGCGCTAGCACTTATAATGTTAGGGCTTGGTGCATCATTAACAGTAAAAGATTTCACAAGAGTTTTTCAACATCCAAAAGAATTTTTTGTTGGTTTAATTTGTCAATTAGTTGTTCTTCCAATTATCGGTTATGTATTAATAATTATTTTAAAAACTCCAATAGAGTTGGCATTAGGGGTAATGTTGATTGCAGCTGCACCTGGGGGTGTGACCTCAAATGTACTAACTAAATTTGCAGATGGCGATGTTGCACTTTCTATATCTCTAACTGCTTTTACCAGTTTGATAAGTATTGTTTCAGTTCCTTATATTGTTTTTTTATCAATTGATCTATTTGATATTACTTATGTTGAAAAAGAAGTTTCAATGCTTGGTATATCATTAAAGATGTTTTTTGTTGTAACAGTACCTGTAATAATTGGAATGATTATTAGAAAATTTTTCAGTGATTTTATCGAAAATAACATGAAAATTATTGAGAAAACATCTATAGGATTATTTTCAATTGTTTTTATAGCTATCTATATTCAGGAATGGGATAGTATTATAATGTTTCTTACTACTGCAGGAACTATTGCTTTAGTTCTGAATATTTCCATGATGATTATAGGTTTCTATGTTGCTAAATTTTTTGCATCAAGTGTTGCTCAACAAAGATGTATATCTCTTGAGTGTGGATTACAAAATGGGACGTTGGCTGTTTTTGTAGGAACTCAATTGTTTGGGCAAAATATGACATATATGGTTCCGACTGCGGCATATGCTTTGATAATGATGATGACCTCAGTTCTTTTTGTATTTTTCTTAAGAGGAAAACTTAATTATTTTTAAAATTTGTTTGCTTTAAAGGTTTGCTGATTATCTCTATTGGGTATTTTTTTTTCTCTACTTCTATAAACAGATCTTTTTTATGAAGTTCATCATTTGAAATATCGTTATTGATATAACCAAATGTTAAATTTTTCTTAAAATTAAAAGAATAATTGCCAGATGTTGATCTACCTATAATTTTATTTTCTAAATAAATAGGCTCATCATGAAGCAATAATGGCTCACCTGGTTGGCTATCTTTTAGAGTAAACATTGCAAATCTACTTTTAATTTTTTCCTTTTTAATTTTTTCCAAAGCTTTTTTGCCAATAAATTCATCCTCCTTTTTAGAGCTTATCGTGAAAGATAAACCGGCTTGATATTGATTTTCCTCTGGTGAAATATCGTGTCCCCAATGTAAAAATCCACTCTCCATCCGCATAATATCCATGGCATGCATACCACAATTTGAGAGGTTAAAATCTTTTCCTTTATTAACCAATAATTCATAAATTTTTTTAGCTTCTTTAGATTTTACATATAACTCGTAACCTAATTCACCAACATAAGACAATCTTTGAGTCCAAATTTTAATTCCGTCAATCGAGATGTATTTTGCTGTACTAAATCTAAAATTATCATTTTCAAAATTATCTTTTGAAATTGTTTTCATTAAATCTCTACTTTTGGGTCCAAAGAGTCCGAATACACAAAAATCATCTGTAACGTCTTGTAACTCAACATCTTTTGCAAGGTATTTTTTTATATGAAATTTATCTCTTTCTCGTGTAGCTGCAGAGCTTATTATTCTAAAGTGATCTTTATTGATACAAACAACTGTTAAATCTGTTTCAATTCCACCATCAGAATTTAACATATGTGTATAAGTACATTTTCCAATCTCATTCTTAATATTAGCCGTGCAAATTTTCTGTAATTCCTTGTGAGCTTTATCCGATTTTATCTCAAACTTTGAAAAGGGAGTTAAATCAAACAAACCAACATTTTTTATTGTATTATTTGTTTCATATTCTGCTGATGGGTACCAATTTTGATAGTTGTAACTATATTCATATTTTGTTTTTTCTCCATCTAATGCAAACCACATTGGTCTTTCATATCCTCCTGAAACACCAAAACACGCTCCGAAACTTCTTAATTCATCGTGATAAGGTAGTGTTTTTATATTCCTTGAAGTTTTATGTTGTTTAAAAGGCCAATGCATTCCATATAAATCTCCTAGAGATTCAGTAATTCTTTTTTTAATAAATCCTAGTTCAGAATGAAATTTTTGAAATCTTTTTATGTCATAACAGAAGATATCCTCATTAATATGTCCATTAATCAACCACTCGGCCGTAACTTTACCAACACCTCCTCCACTACCAATTCCAATACTATTTAAACCACAGCATACAAAAAAGTTTTTTACTTCCGGCACTTCTCCAAGCAATGTATTTGTATCTGGGGTAAAAGACTCAGGACCTGAAAAAAATTTTCTAATTCCTGCAGTTTCTAAAACTGGAAATCTTTTAATCGCGGACGCTAAATAAGGTTCAAAATGCTCAAAATTTTCTTGAAATTCTCCAAACGAAAAATCCTCTGGAACTTTATTAATTTTATCCCATGCCGGGATTGATTGAGATTCAAAAATTCCAACTAATATTTTTCCAGCATCTTCTTTTATATAAGTTCTGTTATCAAAATCTCTTATCACTGGTAAAGTCTTAGAAAGATTTTCAATCGGCTCGGTGATAATATAAAAGTGTTCTGCTGGATAAAGAGGAATACTTACTCCAGCTTTTTCTCCAATTTGGCGTGACCACATTCCTGATGCTAAAACTATATACTCGCAATCAATTATTTTGCCATTTACTTTTACTCCAGAAATTTTTCCATTTTTAATTAAGATCTCATCAACAGGAGATTTTTCAAAAATTTTTGCCCCTTCCATTCTAGCTGCTTTTGCTAACATATGCGTTACTCCAGATGGATCTGCAGAACCATCGCCTGGCATTAGAATTCCTCCTAAAACTTCATCAGTATTTACTATAGGATAATTTTTTTTAATTTGATCCTTATCTAAAATTCTTACATCTACATCAAAGAGCTGTGCAGTTGTTGCTTGTCTTTGAAGTTCTTGCCATCTACCTTTATTTTCAGCAATTGAAAGTGCACCGTTTAACCTTAATCCAGCTGAATGATCAACTTTTTTTTCAAGCTCTTTGTATAAATCCAAGGTATATTTTCTTATCTTTGTTATCGCTGCTGATGGACCTAATTGACTTACGAGACCCGCTGCATGCCAAGTAGTACCTGAAGTTAACTGATCTCTCTCTAAAAGAATTGTATCTTTCCAACCAAATTTTGCCAAATGATAAGCAACAGAACAACCAACAACCCCGCCACCTATCACTACAACCTTTGTTTGATTTGGAATTTCTTTACTCATACAAATTATGCTATATCAAATATAATATATTTGATAATTAGGTTTTAATAAATGAAAATTATAGTTACTGGATCATCTGGCTTTATTGGTTTTCATGTTACAAAAAAACTTCTTGAAAATGGTAACAAAGTTCATGGCGTGGACTCTATGAACAATTATTATGATATTAATCTCAAAAAAGCTAGATTAAGTATACTTAAAAAATATAAAAATTTTTCATTTTCAAAAACAAAAGTTGAGAATAATAAAAATTTAGACAGAGTATTTAAAAGATTTAAACCTATTGTTGTAATCCACTTGGCTGCACAAGCAGGTGTTAGGTATAGTATCAACAAACCTAGAGTTTATTTAAATTCAAATATTACTGGAACTTATAATATCATTGAAATTTCAAAAAAATTAAATGTGAAACACCTTATTATTGCCTCTAGTTCATCAGTTTATGGAGCAAATAAAAAAATTCCATTTAAAGAAATAGATAAAACAGAAACTCAAATGAGTATTTATGCTTCAACTAAAAAATCTAATGAAAGTATGGCTCATGCATACTCTAATATTTGGAAAATTCCGATAACCATGGTTAGATTTTTTACAGTTTATGGACCATGGGGTCGTCCAGACATGGCTTTGTTTAAATTTACTAGAGGGATATTGAATAATAAAAAGATTGATATTTATAATAACGGTAAGATGTATCGAGATTTCACATATATAGACGATATAGTAAATGGCATAAACTTATTAATTAAAAAAGTGCCAAACTCAAAACAATTAGGAAAATATAAGTATGATAGTCTCTCTCCTATCGCTCCTTTTAGAATTTTAAATATTGGAAACACAAAAAAAGTTTTTTTGTTAGATTTTATTAAAGAAATCGAGAAAGTATTGAAAAAGAAAGCGATAAGAAATTATATGCCTTTACAAAAAGGAGATGTTAAGCAAACTTTATCTAATACAAATTTATTAAAAGAAATTACTAATTATAATCCTAAAACAAACGTAAAGACTGGAATTAGAAAATTTTTGGATTGGTATTTAAATTATTATAATTAAACAAGCTTAGAAGGATCTGCATAATCATAACCAAAAACTTCTGCTACTGCTTTGTAGGTAACCTGACCCTTAAAAATATTTAAACCTGCCAAAAAATTTTTATCTTCAGATAGAGCTTTTTGATACCCTTTATTAGCAAGTTTTACTAAATACGGGAGAGTAACTTTATTTAATGCAAATGTTGAAGTTCTTGGAACTCCACCTGGCATATTAGCTACACAATAATGAACGACATCATCAACTATAAAGGTCGGCTTTCCATGAGTCGTTGGTTTGCTAGTTTCAACGCATCCTCCTTGATCAATGGCCACATCGACTATAACTGATCCTCTCTTCATAGATTTTATCATTTCTTTACTGACTAACTTTGGTGCCTCTGCACCTGGTATCAAAACTCCGCCGACTACTAAATCGGCCTCTGCTACTAATTTTCCTAAATCTATTTTATCACTTTGCTCTGGAATAATCTTATCCCCAAACATTTGAACCAATTGTTTTAATCTTTCCTTAGATTTATCAACTATATGAACTTTTGCTTTCATGCCTGTAGCAATTGTTGCTGCATTTTCACCCACTACACCACCACCAAGAATCAATACATTTGCTGGCTCACCCCCTGGAGCACCACCTAATAATATTCCTCTGCCTTTTTGATTTTTTTCTAAACAGTGAGCTCCAGCTTGAACAGACATCCTTCCAGCAACTGCACTCATTGGTGCTAATAAAGGAAGTCTTCCATTATCATCGGTGACTGTTTCGTAGGCAATATTAATACTTTTTGATTTTATTAATCCCTTAGTAAGTTCTTTTGCAGCAGCTAAATGTAAATACGTATAAACTATTTGATCTTCTTTAATCATATCAACTTCAGTTTTTTGAGGCTCTTTGACTTTTACAATAATGTCTGAATCGTTAAAAATATCTGAGGCATTTCTTGCTATTTTTGCACCAGCTTTTATGTATTGATCATTATCAAAGCCCGCTTCAAAACCACCATTATTCTCAACTAAAACATCGTGACCTTCTGAAACCAAAACCTTTACACTATCAGGTGTTAATCCAATTCTAGTCTCTTGAGGTTTTATTTCCTTGGGTACACCAATTTTCATTAATGAAATTTAATTTTTTTTACTTTTCGCGTAATTTGTAATTCCCGTTCGAAGCTTATCTATAATTTCATCTATGTGTTTTTTTTCACAAATAAACATTGGTGCAATAATTAAACAGTCTCCTGTAGCTTTGAAATTTACTCCTGCATCATAACAATGTTTAAAAGTTGCTAAACCTGCTTTACCAGGTCTTCCATCTGTTTTGATATCGATACCACCCATCATTCCATATCCTCTGATATTATCTACTACATCAATATCTTTTAGAGAAAATAATCCTTCTTGGAAATAGGGAGCTAATTCTTTTGCTCTATTAAAAATATCCTCTTTTTCAAAAATATCTTGTACTGCTAATGCTGCTGCAACAGATACTGGTATTCCTGAATAAGTGTAACCATGGAATAACTCTATTGCACCTTTAGGAGAATTATCCATAACCGCATCATAAATTTCTTCTTTACATGCAACAACTCCAAATGGAACTATGCCGTTTGTAGTTGCTTTTGCCATTGTCATTATATCTGGTGTTACACCAAACTCTTGAGCTCCAAATGCTGAACCAGTTCTTCCCCAACCTGTAATTACTTCATCAAATATTAAAAGTATTTTATGTTTATCACATAGCTCTCTTAATCTTTGTAAATAGCCAACTGGAGGAACTAATGTTCCCGTAGAACCAGCAATTGGTTCAACAATACAGGCTGCAATATTTTCTGAACCAAAATTAGTACAAATTCTCTCTAAGTCATTTGCAATTTCAGCACCTGTTTCGGGTTGACCTGATATAAATTTATGTTCATCTAAGTGTGTATGTCTCATATGAACAACCCCTGGCATTAAAACGCTTGCGTAAGCTTTAACGTTATTAATCATTCCTCCAACTGAAGTTGCTCCAATATTCATGCCATGATAAGCACGTTCTCTTCCAACAAATCTAAATCTTTGTCCCTCACCTCTTGCTTTATGATAGGCAATACTAATTTTAATTGCCGTTTCCACTGCAGTAGATCCACAAATTGTGTAAAAAATCTTATTCAAATTTCCTGGAGTATGTTTTGAAATTCTAGTTGCTAATTCAAACGATCCACCAAATCCTTGTTGAAATGGTTGGCAATAATCTAAAGTTTGTAATTGATTTGTTATTGCATCAATAATTTCTTTTCTACCATGTCCTAATGGATTACAGAATAATCCTGAGCTTGCATCGATTTGTGTTTTACCTTGGTGATTTTTTAAGTAAACACCTTTTGCTTCTACAATAAGTTTAGGATTTTCTTTAAAATCTTTATTAGACGTAAATGGCATCCAATGTTCATTTAAAGAGTTTGGTACTGATGTTCTTTTTTCTGAACTCATATTAAAAATTTATAAATGATTAATTAATGAATCCTTAGACTAATTAAGTCCAATAAACCACCAAAATAATTGTCACAACTTTAAGTTGTGTAACTAGAATGAGCATTTTTTTGTTTTACAACTAGGTCAATTTAATCTTAAAATTGAAACATATAAATAAACAAGGAAGAGGAAAAATGAAAAAAATAATTAGTTTTATTCTTGGATGTTTTGTAGCTCTTAATCTTTCAATTTCAGTTGCTAATTCAGCAGCTAACGAAGTTAGAGTTGCTTACTTCTTAGAGTGGCCAAGTCCAAATCTAGAGGACATGATGAAGAAAAACTTCGCTAAAGCTCTAGGAGTTCCTGTTAAATGGACAAACTTTACTAACGGTGGTGCAATGACTGATGCAATGTTAGCGGGAGATATTGATATCTCTTATTCTCAAGGTTTAGTTCCATTCATTAATGCTGTTAAATCAAAAGCTCCTATCAAACTTGTAGATATTGCTATGGAATATGGAATGGGTGGTACTACATGCGTAACATCTAACGCTTCAGGTATAACAAAAGCTAACGCTACAGAACTTGAAGGTAAAAAAGTTGCTGTTCCACTAGGTACAATGGCTGAATACGTTTTTGATGAAAGTATGAAAGTTGTTGGTGCGGACAGAAAAAAAATGGATATCATTCAAATGGATCCTGAAGAAGGTGCTGCTGCTTTAGTAAGTGGTGATGTTGTAATGGCATGTTTATTTGGTGGTAACTCAATTAAAGCTGCAACTGCAGTTGGATCTAGATTACTTACAGTTCAAGAAGCTAGAGATGCAGGGATCTTAGGTATTGATATCACTTCAGTAACTACAAAGTTTATGAAGGAAAATCCAGGTATGCTAAGAACTTTTATTGAAGTAACTCATGAAGCAAATGCGAGATATAGAGCTGGTAAAAGCGATATGAACTCAATGTCAAAAGCTTCTGAAATGAAAGTTGCTGATATGAAAGAAACTTTAAGTGGCTTTAAATTTCTAACACCTGAAGAAACTAAACAATCTATGGAAAGTGGAAATCTTGATGCATTCTTAAAAGGAATGGGAACACCAAGAGGAAACGTAGATACTAGTTTCTTACCTTTATAATCTAAGGGTAATTTAAATTTTAATAGGCACCAATTGTAATAAATTGGTGCCTATTTTTTTATTAAAAATTCAAATATAAAGTCTCTTTATGAGTGATTTAGTTTCACAAAATCTAAACATGATTTTTAAAACTCCTAAAGGAGAAACTGTTCATGCATTAAAAGATTTAAACTTTACACTTAAAAAAGGAGAGCTTCTTACAGTTCTTGGGCCATCAGGTTGTGGAAAGACCACATTACTAAACATTACTGCAGGATTTATTAGACCAACTTCAGGAAGTATTACTTTAAATAATAAAGAAATAGATGGACCAGGCGTTGAGCGAGGAATGGTTTTTCAGCAAGGTGCTTTATTTGAATGGCTAACAGTTGCAGAAAATGTGAACTTTGGATTAAGAATGAAAAAAGAAGATCAGGTTGAAACTCAAAAAAAAGTTGATGAATGGTTAGAGATTG
The DNA here is from genome assembly GCA_902568855.1 of uncultured Pelagibacteraceae bacterium. GTDB lineage: Bacteria > Pseudomonadota > Alphaproteobacteria > Pelagibacterales > Pelagibacteraceae > Pelagibacter. The sequence goes on from CACFSB010000018.1 coordinate 10,661, forward strand.
TTGGATTAAAAGGTTTTGGAAACACTCCAACTTATCAATTATCTGGAGGAATGCAGCAAAGAGTTGCTCTTGCAAGATGTCTAATCAATAATCCAGATTTGATTTTAATGGATGAACCATTAGGAGCTCTTGACGCTCTTACAAGAGAAAAAATGCAGTCTCTAGTTTTAAAAATTTGGAAAGAAACTGGTAAAACAATAATACTTATTACTCACTCAGTTGAGGAGGCTTTGCTTCTTGGTGAAAGATTATATGTGATGGCTCCAAGACCAGGAAGAATACATAAAGAATACAATCTACCATTCGCCTCAATGGGTTTAAAAGAAGATTTAAGAGAAATCAAAAAAAATAAGGAGTTTTCACAAAAACGAGAAGAAATCCTTGAAATGATCTGGAACATGGAAGAGGAAATTATGGGGAAAGATAATTAAATGTTAACTCAAATATTAACTTTTCTAATATTCTTTGCCGTAGTCGGCTGTATTCTTTACGGAAGAAGATTGATAAAGACTGAAAAAGTAGATGCTGTATTTGGAAATCCAGAGAGAGCATTAGGTGGTACTCACTGGGTCATTGTTGGAAGTAGTTTTTTACTTTTAATTTGGCTCTATTATTCTTGGGATATTGCTAAAGGATTTTATCCAAAATCCGCCAACGAGTTATGCCAAGTTGCAAAAGTTAATGACTCTTTGCTTGGATTAAAATATCAATTTCCAATTGAAGAAAGAGAGTTTAAAAGTACTTCTCAAATCAAAAAAGAGAATAAAAATTTAAAATTAATTCAAAATGAGATTCAAAATTCTGAGGAACTAAATAGCCAACAAAAAACGATACTAATTAGTTATATAACTAAAACTAATCAACTTATTCCATTACTTACAAATGAGGATTTGTTGGAGATTGAGACTCAACAAAAAATAGATGATATCACTGGAAAAATTAATCTATTAACTGAAAATTTCCAAAAACCTGATTATCCATTTGAAAGTGAGCAAGAACTCAATGAGCGACTTAAAGCAGTAGAGGAAGAAGGTGGTTGGGGTATCACGAAAGTAGATGCAGGTTCAGGTTCTATAGAAAATACATTAGAAGTGCCTTTAGTACCTGCAACGTATAGAGGTTTAAAGTTTCACACTGCCGCTAAAGAATTAAATTTAATAAGTGATGAATTTTTTAAGTTAAGAAATCATAATCCTCAATTCAAAAATAAGATAAAAGAACTTAAAGAGGAAATTAAATCTTATAGAAAAAGTTTAAGTGATAGTGAGGAAGTAGCTTCAACATACGCAAAAAATATTGTTAAGATCGCTAGAAGAATAGAATTCGCAAGTATCTACCCTCCAAACGCACTAGATAAGATGCAGACAGCGATTGTAAAATTTGATAATGCTCAAAAAAAAGAACAAGGTGGATTAAGATTAATTGATATTTTCTTATTTCCTGCAGGTACCATCGTTGCTAGTGGTCCAAGTTGTTCAGAACAGGGATCGGGTAGATGGTTACCTAAACCATCCGATACATTCAATAAATTTATATTAATGTCAAAACCTAGTGTCGGTTATAAAGATATTCCTCTATTGTGGATACAAATGGTTGATGTGAGCAAAATGATTGGCTTTATTTTGCCAGACTGGATTGCAGATATTTTACCAGGTGAGTATCCTGTTCATAGTAAAGATGGAATAGTAAAACAGAACTTCAAAGGTGGAGTTTTAAAAATTGTAACTGGTGATTTTAATTTATTTAAAGTGCCTGTTCCTTATGGACATATTTGGGATTCTTTTTTAAGGGTTTTTCTTGGTTTAGTTTTTGGTATATTAATTGGTGTCCCTCTTGGTCTATTTATGGGTTTAAATAGATTTGCAAAAGGTTTTTTTGATCCTTTGATTGAGCTTTATAGACCTGTTCCTCCTCTTGCATGGGCTCCACTTATAATTTCGGTCCTAGGAATTGATAATACTGGAAAAGTGTTTTTACTATTTATGGTTTCTTTATCCATTATGATTATTTCAGCACGAGCGGGTGCATCAGGAACGCAATTATCAAAAATCCACGCAGCTCACTCATTAGGAGCATCAAAAAGACAAATATTAAGACATGTTATTTTTCCAAACTCATTACCAGAAATACTTACTGGTATAAGAGTTGCAGTGGGTATGTGTTGGGGAACCTTAGTGGCTGCAGAATTTTTAGCTGGTACAACTGGGATTGGTTTTGTTGAAAATGTAGCCAAGAAATATTTTCAATATGAGGTGATTTGGATAACAATTTTTATAATGGGATTGCTTGGATTGTTATTTGATATAACACTTAGAAAAATAATTGATAAAACAATTCCATGGCGTGGAAAAGGGTAGTATTATTTTACTCTTAATTTATTTATCAGAATACAATAAAAAAATTCTATTAAGTATCTTACCAAAGAACTTTTTTTAATTGTACTATTAGTATTTGTCTCAATATATTCTATCGGTATTTCTGAAATTAAAAATTTTTTTTTTATTATAAACAGTAGATTATTAAGATGGCCTATTGGTGATTTAAATATAAGTTTTTGTTTTGTGAATTCCTCTATTAATCTGTAATTATAAAATCTATAAGTATTCGTATAATCTGTAATTTTATTTTCAAAAAGAAACTTGCACACTATAGTCATGAATTTGCTTATAAAAACTCTAAATAAATGTCTATTTTTAACAACTGAGCCTTTCAAATACTTTGAGCCAATAACTAAATCACACTGAGAATTTTCTAATAAATTTACTCCATTCATTATATCTTTTGGATGATGAGATAAATCTGAGTCAATCTCAACTACATACTTAGAGGTAACATTTTTAATTATCCATTTAAAACCTTCAAAAGAAGCATAAAATCTTGTGGAAAATTTTTCAATTTTTTTTCTTCTCAGAATATAAAAATTTTTTGTAAAATATTTCTTTATTTCTAAAGAAGTATTTTCATTAAAACTATCGTCAACAAAACAAACAAAGTATTCTTTGTTTGAAAGATACT
>CACFSB010000019.1 GCA_902568855.1 uncultured Pelagibacteraceae bacterium
TTTAGAGAAAGCATCTGAGATCGGTGCCCATATATTAAGCGGAAATGTTTTTGAAACTAGAGCACTAGATGAATTAATTCCAAATTGGAAAGATTTAAATCCACCTATAAAAACAAAATCATTAAGTTGGCCAACGTGGTTGTTACCTGCTGTCCAAAAAAATCATAAAAATTATATAATTAGTCTTGCAAATTTATGTAGATGGCTTGCTGAGCAAGCAGAAACACTTGGTGTAGAGATATTTCCAGGATTTCCAGCTAGTGAGGTTTTATTTAATGATGATGGTTCTGTTAAAGGTGTAGCTACTCAGGACATGGGAATAGATAAACAAGGAAATAAAAAAGATAGTTTTGAACCAGGTATTGAACTTATAGGCAAGGTTACAGTTTTTGCTGAAGGTTGTCGGGGTCATTTAGGAAAACAATTAATTAAAAAATTTAATCTTAATAAAGACAAAGATCCTCAACAATATGGAATCGGATTTAAAGAAATTTGGGAAATTGATGAAAAAAATCATGAAGAGGGATTAGTGATGCATACAGCTGGATGGCCTTTAGATAATAACACTTATGGTGGGAGCTTTATTTATCATGCTGAAAACAAACAAGTGTTTTTAGGATATGTAATAGGTTTAGATTATCAAAATCCTCATCTTTCTCCTTTTGATGAGTTTCAAAGATTTAAAACACATCCATCAATAAAAAAAATTATAGAAGGTGGAAAAAGAATTTCTTATGGCGCTAGAGCTTTAATTGAAGGGGGTATTCAAAGTTTACCAAAAATGTTTATGCCAGGTGCATTACTTATTGGATGTGACGCGGGAACATTAAATATGCCAAAAATAAAAGGATCTCATACTGCTATGAAAAGTGGAATTTTAGCTGCAGAGGCTATTAATGAACATATTCAGTCTAAAAAAGATTTATCATTATATGAAGAATTATTTAAAAAAAGCTGGTTATATAAAGAACTGTATCAAGCAAGAAATGTAAAACCTAGTTTTAATTGGGGTTTAATTTTAGGAATAATTTTTACAGGAATTGATCAAATTTTATTTAGAGGAAAACTTCCATTTACATTAAGACACAAGCATTCCGATCATGAAACTTTAAAACCTGCAGATAAAATGCCAAAAATTGATTACCCTAAACCTGACAATGTGATTACTTTTGATAAAACAAGCTCAGTTTATTTGACTGGGACTAATCATGAGGATAATCAGCCAGTGCACTTACAGCTAAAAGATAAAGATTTACCTATAAAATATACTCTTGAAAAATATGACGAACCAGCTCAAAGATATTGTCCAGCTGGAGTTTATGAGGTTCAAAAAGAAAATGATATAAACAAATTTGTTATAAACGCTCAGAACTGTATTCATTGTAAAACTTGCGATATTAAAGAACCTTCTCAAAATATAGTTTGGGTCACTCCAGAGGGAGGTGGTGGACCAAAGTATGGAAATATGTAATTAGCTATCTAAGAAAATTAGCAAAAATTATTACTATTCCAATAATACCTAACCAAATAATAAGATTTTTTAAAAAAACTTTTTTATTTTTATTTGCATAATAAAAACCTGGGAAGACCAGTGCAATTACTAATAAAAGATATATGACCGATAAAATATTTTCACCCATTATTCAAATTTATCTTATGAAAGATCTATTGCAAATTTTTTGAGTGTTTCAATTGGCAAAACTTTTAATGTATTTTCATGAGTTCGTTTCAAAAAAATTGGACAACCTTTTCCAGCTTCTACTGCTCTTGCATACCAAGTGGCACAAACACACCAGCCGTCTCCATCTTTTAAGCCAGGAAACCCAAATTCTGGATGAGGTGTAATTAAATCATTTCCAGCTTCTTTACACCATTCTAAAAATTCAGTTGTAACTTTTGCACAAACAGTATGTAACCCATGATCTTTTTCATCAGTATTACAACAACCATCTCTATACCAACCAGTAAGAGGATTTTTGGAACATAATTCTAAATTTTCTCCAAGGACATTTTTTTGAATTTTATTTTCCATATACATTATATATATCCTCATCAATTGACGCATTAAATGAGATAGAACGTCTTTCATCATCAGTGCCTTTGAATGGAAAAACTGTATGCATCAAATAATTAGGAAATAAATAAAAATCACCAACTTCTGGAGTAATATTAAATGTTGAAGGACAAGTAAACATTCTTGCTCCGTGTATTAGTTGCAAATTTCCACCTCTATATTTTTTTGATTTTTTTTGCTGGGTACTTTGTCCTAATGACTTAGGAACTTTAAGAAATCCAGCTCCAGAAATATGACCACCATGCCAATGAGTTGGATTATATTCATTTTGAAATTGTCTAACAACCCAAGTTTTTAATAAATTAAATTTTGATATTTTTTTCCCTTCATTTAATTCCGTATAAATCTTACAAGAATTTCCCAAAAATTCTAACCAGCCTGATGATTTAACAAATTCTACTTCTAATAAAAATTCCTGAGTTACATCACCGACAAGCGCCTCACCATAATTCAATTTTTTTAATTTTGAGTCATCATTGACGATTTTATCAATGTAGTCATTTAATCTATTTAGTATTTCATCTGGTATTTTGACTTTTAATATTGCTGGACCTAATACTCTTAAATTTTGATATTTGATTTCCATCTAATTAAATTTTTGTTGGATTGGGTTGACCTTTGTAAACTTTTTCCGGGTCAAATTTTTTTTCTTTTTCAGTGAATTTCATTTGAACTTCTCTACCATTTTCAATTGGTCCAAGTGGTATAGATCTATAAAAACAAGATCTATAACCTACGTGACAACTAGCTCCGTCTCCAATATCAACAGAAAGCCAAACCGAGTCTTGGTCATCATCAATTTTGATTTCAGTTACTTTTTGAATAAAACCACTGGTTTTGCCTTTGTGCCATATAGCTTTTCTTGATCTGCTATAGTAATGAGCTTCTTTTGTTTCAATTGTTTTTTTTAATGCCTCAACGTTCATATAACCATGCATTAAAATTTCTTTTGTTTGAGAGCACATTGTAATGACAGGTATTAAACCATCATTATCAAATTTAGGTGATAGAAGATTTCCCTCTTCAATTTCAACCACATTTTCTCTTTTTTTGAACATATTCGGTGATTATGTAGCACATATAGAGATATATTAAATATTTTAAAAATGCACATTTATATGTATAAAGCCCTCCATGAAGTTAGTTAAAGATATAGATAATAATCAAAATTCAAAGAAGATTTCTGACAAAGAAGCAGAAGAAGCTTTTAAGACTATTTTGTCCTGGATGGGTGAAGACCCTAATCGAGAGGGATTATTAGAGACACCGAAGAGAGTTGTTAAAGCATTTAAGGAGTATTTTAAAGGTTATAAAGAAGATCCTATTCAAGTTTTGGATAAAACTTTTGGCGATGTGGATGGGTATGATGACATGGTTATTCAAAAAAATATTTCTGTTCAAAGTCATTGCGAACATCATATGGCACCAATAATTGGTAAAGCTCATGTAGCTTACATACCTAACGAAAGAGTTGTTGGATTAAGTAAATTAGCAAGAGTCGTTGAAGTTTTTTCTAAAAGATTACAAACTCAAGAAAGATTAACTATGCAGATTGCGAATACACTAATGCAATCTTTAGATGCAAAAGGGGTAGCTGTCACAATAGACTCAACTCATCAATGTATGACTATGAGAGGTATTAAAAAGGAACAAGCTACAACAGTCACAAATTATTATTTAGGTCAATTCAAAGAGGATTTAAGTTATCAAAATCGATATTTAAGGTTAATAAGTAATTCAAAAGATTAAAAGTGTCAGACCAATTTAAAGCATTAGTTTTAAATCAAGAAGGTGACAAGTTTATAAGAGAAGTAAAATCATTAGATAAAAGTTTTTTAAAACATGGTGATGTAACAATCAAAGTTGATTATTCAGATCTTAATTTTAAAGATGGAATGATTTTAAAAAATGGTGGTAGGTTAGTAAAAGAGTTCCCCCATATCCCAGGTATAGATTTTTCAGGAACTGTTTTAGAAAGTGAAAATCCAAAATTTAAATCAGGTGATGAGATAATTTTAACTGGTTTTAGAGTTGGCGAAATTTTTTATGGTGGATATTCTCAAATAGCAAAAGTTAATGGTGATTTCTTAGTAAAGAAACCAAGTGATTTAACAACTAAACAGGCAATGATCTTAGGCACTGCGGGTTTTACATCTTTAATGGCAGCATTTGCAATAAAAGCTCGAGAAGAAATATTACTTGGTGCAAAAGTAAATGATGTTTTAGTTACAGGTGCAACTGGTGGAGTTGGAAGTATTGCGGTTATGATATTAAATAAGATGGGATACAATGTTACTGCGGTCTCAGGAAAAGATTCTAAAGCAGATTACTTAAAATCATTAGGTGCTAAAAGTGTTATAAATCGTGCTGAATTTGATAAAGATCCAAAACTTATAGACAAAGGTTTATGGGATGGAGTTGTCGACACCGTTGGTGGTAAAATTTTAGCTAATGCAATTGTTCAAACTAATTCAAATGGGATTGTTGCAGTATGTGGCAATGCAAGTACAAATGAATTAAATACTAATGTAATTCCTTTCATGTTACGAGGAATAAAACTTTGGGGAATGGACTCAGCTAATTGTAGCATCAAAAGAAGAGAATTTATATGGGGAGAGGCTGCAAAATTAATCGATTTCAACTTAATAGAAAAATCTATTCAAACTGTTAGCTTGGAGGAGTTAATTGAAACTTATCCTAAAATATTAAAGGGTGAAATTTCTGGAAGAGTTTTAGTTGATTTAAATAAATAATGGACTGGGATAAACTTAAAATTTTTCATGCAGTTGCAGAAGCAGGAAGTTTTACTAACGCAACTATAAATCTTAATCTTAGTCAATCTGCGATAAGTAGACAAATTCAATCTTTGGAACAAGACTTAAAAGTTCAATTATTTGAAAGACACGCAAGAGGTCTTACGCTCACTGAAAATGGAGAGTATGTATTTAAGACTGCACACGAAGTTATAAGTAAACTCAAAGAGGTGGAAACTTCACTAGGAGATCAAAAAAATAAACCAACAGGAAAATTGACAATTACAACAGTTAGAAGTTTTGGAACTCATTGGTTAACACCTAGAATTGAGGAATTTATGCGGTTAAATCCTGAGGTTGAAATTGAGTTGATTTTTGAGGATAAGGAGTTGGACTTAAGTACAAGACAAGCAGATATTGGTATTTTTATGAGAAGACCTAAACAATTAAATTATATTCAAAAAAAGCTTATAGATCTAAAATATTATATTTATGGGTCTAACAAATATTTAGAAAAATATGGTATGCCAAAAACTGTGAGTGACTTAAATAAACACAAATTCATATCATTTGGCAAAGGAGCACCTTCACCAGTTTATAATCCAGAGTGGGCATTAAAGTTAGGGATGCATGACGGAAAAAAAAGAAAACCTATAATGAAGGTAAACAGTGTTATGGGACTTTTACTAGCAGTGGAGTCTGGAGTAGGTTTAGCAGCACTGCCTGAATATTTAGTAAGCAATTCGACCAACATTATTAAAGTTTTACCTAAATCTGAGGGACCAATCACAGAGGCACACTTCGTTTATCCACAATCTTTAAAAAACACAGCCAGAGTTCAGGCTTTTAGGAACTTTTTATTCAGCAAAATAGGCGACTGGAAGTCTTAGTCAGTCTGCGACATCTTTGCGATTGATAATCATTCTCAATGAGAATAGTTCTCATTCTCAATTAAATCATGCGGAAGAATGGAGAAATAATGAAAAAAATATCAATTTTTGCGCTGATAGCATCTTTATTTGCCTCATCAGTTGCGATTGCAAATGAGGTAAATGTTTTTAACGCAAGACATTATAAGGCTGACGCTGAACTTTATAACAAGTTTACAAATAAAACAGGAATTAAGGTTAACTTGATAAATGGTAAGGCAGGCGCACTTGAAAAAAGAATGATAGAAGAGGGTGTCGACTCTTCCGCAGACCTTTACATTACTGCTGACGCCGGAAGATGTGGAGTATTTAAATCAAAGGGAATGACTCAATCTGGTTTAACATCTGCAGCTATTAAAGCAGCAGTGCCAGCAAATTTTAGAACAAGCCATTGGACTGGAATCGCAAAAAGAGCAAGAATAGTTTATTATTCACCTGAGAGAGTTTCTGGAGCTGAGCTATCTGGTTTAACTTACGAAAGTCTAGCTGATCCAAAATGGAAAGGTAGACTAGTTATAAGAGCATCCAACAATATCTATAATAAATCACTTGTAGCTTCATTAGTTAAAAATAATGGAAAAAAAGCAACAGCTGAATGGGCAAAAGGAGTTGTGTCTAATATGGCTAGGACGCCTAAAGGAAATGATAGAGCACAAATAATTGCAGTTGCAGCTGGCGAAGCTGATATTGCCGTAGCCAACACTTACTATCTTGCATTAATGTTGTCTGGTAAAAAGGGTCCTGAACAACAAGAAGCTGCAAAAAAAGTTAAAGCTTTTTTTCCTAATCAAGGTGATAGAGGAACTCATATGAATATTAGTTGTGCAGCATTAGTAAAAAATGCTCCTAATAAAACTAATGCCATTAAACTTGTAGAGTTTTTATTAACACCTGAGTCTCAAGAACATTTTGTAAATAATACCTTTGAGTTTCCAATGATTGATAATGTTTCAGCAAATCCGTTAGTGGTAAAGAATATTGGTTTAGATTTTAAACAAGATCTTAAAACAAAAGTTTCTAGTTATGGAGCTAAACAAGCAGATGCGTTAGAAGTAATGACAGCTGCCGGCTGGAAGTAAAATGGTGAAAAATAAAAAGAAATTTATTTCGGATATTGATTTTAATAAATCCTCTAAGGGATGCACTCCATGTTATTTGGAATGTAAAAAAATCGATAAAAGAATAAATGATAGAAAAATTTCAGAAATTAAAACTAGGGAGGTTCCGCATATCCTAAAAGTATTTGATTTTTGATTTTTTCTGGGTGTCCACGCTTTTTTTAAAGTGTGGACACAAATACTTTCCATATTTATAAGGCGGAATATAAATTATGAGAATAAATTTTTGGTATATATCTTCTCTTTTCATTTCTATTTTTGTTATTATTCCAATTCTAACTGTATTTTTAAGTTTTTTTGAATCCACATCAAATTACTATGGAATTTTAAAAGATACTTTTTTATTTGAGTATATTTCTAACTCCATAATTTTATTGATAAGTGTTCTATTATTAACTTTTTTGATTGGAACTGGAACTGCATACTTGGTATCTTTTTATGAATTTCCATTAAGTAATTTTTTTAAATGGGCATTGATACTATCATTTGCAGTTCCTCCATATATTTATGCTTATTCATTAACAGCCTTTTTTGAAAATTACGGTACAGCATATTCTATTTTAAAAAACTTATTTGGAGATAAAAATTATAATTTATATATTCCAAAATTTGATGGAATGATTGGAGTCATACTATCTCTTTCTTTTTCATTATTTGCATACGTATATATTTTAGCTAGAGCTTCGTTTTTATATCAATCACAAAACTTCATTGACCTAGGTAAAAACTTGGGTTTTACAAATTTTAAAACATTATATTCAATTATTCTTCCTGCAGCACGACCAGCAATAGTTGCTGGCTTATCTTTAGTTGCAATGGAAACACTAGCAGAATTTGGGGCAGTAGATTTTTTTTCAATAAATACACTTACTACAGGAATATATAATTCATGGATAACATTTGATGACCTTGCTTTTGCAAATCAGTTATCATTCTTCTTATTATTGTTCATTTTTGCCTTGTTTATATTGGAAAATTTATCAAGAAATAAGGCGAAATATCACTTTAATTCAAAAGGAGGTTTTAAACAAAAACAGAAGTTACAACTTAAGGGAACCAAATCAATAGCTGCTTTCCTTTTTTGTTTTCTTGTTTTCTTTTTAAGTTTTTTATTTCCTTTAAGTCAAATGTTGTATTGGACAATTAAATTTCCAGAAAATTTATTTGATCTACAAATTATTAATCTTTTGAGTAATACACTTTATTTAGTTATTTTATCAAGCTTTGTATTGATAATGTTTTCTTTAATCTCAAACTATGGAAATAGAGTTACAAAAAATAAAACTTTAAATATTTTATCAACTTTATCAATTTCAGGATATGCAATACCTGGTGTAATTTTAGCAGTCGCATTTATCACTTTCATAGCTTGGTTCGACGAGAGTGTTGTTAAAAATCTAGGATTATTTTCTATCAAGAAAATATTTATTGGCTCTATTTTAGGATTAGTTCTCGTGTATTTTGTGAGATTTTATTCTTTGGCCTTTAATGGAATTAAATCTGGATATGAAAAAATTAATATCTCAGTCGACGAAAGTTCTTATTTATTAGGTTATTCAAAACGAAAAACATTTATGAATATTCATATACCCTTCTTGAGAAACTCTTTATTATTTGTTTGTATATTAATTTCTTTAGAGATTATAAGGGAATTACCTATTACTTTAATCTTGAGACCTTTTAATTTTGAGACTTTTGCAACTACAGCTTATATATCCGCATCCGAAGATTTATTAGAGGCTGCTGCAGTCCCATCATTATTTTTAATTTTAATTGCAACTTCTTTCATTATAATTACATCTAAATATATATTAAGAGATAATAATGAGTAAAAATTTTTTTGAAATAAAAAATGTTGATTTTAATATTGATGGAAAAACAAAAGTTAAAAATGTTTCTTTTTCAATTGAGAATGAAGGTGATGTAATTTGCCTTTTGGGCCCATCTGGTATTGGAAAAACTACCATACTTAGAACGATCGCTGGATTAGAAAGAATAAAAAAAGGTTCAATAGAATTAAATGGAAAAGTTCTTTCATCAGAAAAAATTAATATTGAACCTGAAAATAGAAATGTATCTCTCGCTTTTCAAGATAATAGTTTATTTCCACATTATAATGTTCAAAAAAATATTTTATTAGGTTCAGAGAAAAATAAAGAAAAAATTGAAAAAAAAATTGATGTAAAAGAGATTATCGATTTATTAGATATATCTCATATTCTCAACAAATACCCACATGAGATAAGTGCTGGTGAAGCACAACGAGCTTCATTAGCAAGATCTTTAATGACACGACCAGATTTGTTATTATTAGATGAGCCTTTATCGAATGTTGATCAAAGTTTTAAAGAAGAAATTCAAGTTAGACTAAAAAAAATTCTTTATAAATTAAAAATTTCAACAATAATTGTGACACATGACTCTTATGAAGCATTTTATTTAGGATCAAAATGTGGAATTATTTTAAATCAAGAACTCAAACAATTTGACGATCCATATAACGTTTATCATTTACCAAACTCAATAGAAGTAGTTAATTTTTTGAATAGAGGCATTCTTATTCCTGCAGAGGTTACAAGTCCTAAAAGTTTAGAAAATAAAGATCTTGGAACAATTACGGGTAATTTTAATAAACCTTTTCCAATAGGATCAAAAGTAAAACTTTTGGTTCAACCAGAGGACTTGCATCATGATGACCAAAGTAATTTAAAGTTTGAAGTTATAGATAGAAAGTTTAGGGGCACAAATTTTATCTACACTCTTAAAACGCCAAGTAATTTATTAATTCCAGTTTTTGTTCACTCTCATCATATTCACCAACACGAGGAGAATGAAAAATTTGGCATAAAAAGACCAATTCATATTGATCATATTGTTTGCTTCTAATAAAAACTCTCTAAAATGAATAATAAATTTAGAGTTTTTTTAAAGGGTATTTTTGATGTTAGCCCACTGATGATTCCAGTTGTTCCATTTGGTTTAATATTTGGGGTTCTTTCAATCGATATTGGATTTAGCCCAATAGAAACAATGGGAATGTCATTAATAGTCTTTGGTGGTGCTTCACAAATTGTTTTACTGCAATTATTTTCAGGAGGCGCCTCATCTTTAGTTATAATAAGTTCAGTTGGAGCAGTGAACTCAAGACATCTTTTGTATGGAGCTGTTGTTTCAGAACATTTATCAGATTTAAAACTTTTTTGGAAAATTATAATCTCATATTTTTTAGTTGACCAAGCTTTTGCAAGATCAAATGAGTATTTTAAAAAAAATAAAGATAAAAATAAATATTTTCATTTATTCGGTGGTGGTATTACTTGTTGGGTTATTTGGCAGACAACCACTTTTTTAGGAATTGTTTTGGGAGCTTTTATTCCTGAAAAACTAGGTTTAAGTTTTGCAGTGCCTTTAACTTTTTTGGCATTATTGGTTAACGACTTTAGAAAATTGATAAATGTGATTGTGATAATTATTTCAGGGTTAGTGGCAACGTTTGGATTTAATTATGTTCCTTATAAAGCATATGTAATTGTCGCTGGAGTAACTGCTTTACTGACAGCAGCAATTTTAACTAAGTTGAATAAAAAAAATGAGTAACTGGCTATTAATTATATACTGTGGTTTGATAACTTTTTTGACAAGGTTTTCAATGATAGCATTATTAAAGAAAGAAATGTTCAATGATAGAATAAGAGAAATTCTCTCTTTTGTGCCTTCAGCAATTTTTCCTGCGATTATATTTCCTGCTATTTTTTTGGATAACTCTGGAGATTTCCAATTAGAAAACAATCCAAAGATAATGGCAGCAATAATTGCAATGTTAATTGGAATAATAAGTCAAAATATTATTGCGACAATTATCTCAGGGCTAGCTTCTTATTGGTTTTTAATTTTTATGGTATAAAAAATTATGAAAAAAATGTTAATATCAATTTTCTTTTTATTTTCATTAAGTGCAAATGCAATGGAAAAAGAAACAACTTTTAAGAAAGAGTTGTTTGATAAAGCTCAATCAGATGGAAAAATTGTAGTAATCAGTTCTTGGATAAAATATTGCCCATCATGTGCTGGTCAAATGAAAATTCTTCAGAATGCAAAAAATAAAGGTGAATTATTAGACATTAAATTTGATAATATTGAATATTTCTCATTCGATGTAACTAAAAAGGAAATCTCTGATTTTTTTGATGTACAATATCAAACAACATTAATAATTTTTAAAGGTAATCAAGAAGTTTATAGAAGTATTGGTGAAACAACCGAAGATTTAATTTACGAAGCATTAAAAGCTTCAATTTAAATTAAGCACCTAAATTAATATTTTTTGCAACATTAAAATCAATTTCGGTTGGTTTTTTTAGATTTAGATTGTTCATTAACTCAACATATTCATCTACACTACTAACCTGTAATCTTGGATTTTGTTTTTTTTCTTTACCAATAGTACTCACTTTCTCTCCTTTATAATCGTGAGCAGGATATAAAAAAGTTTCATCAGGAAGTTTTAATAGTTTATTAAAAATTGAGTTATATGCATCTTTCGAATCTCCATTTTGAAAATCAGTTCGACCTGTTCCATTTATCAGCAATGTGTCACCAGAAAAAAGATAATTATCCATCAAAAAACTATAACTATCTGAAGTATGACCTGGAGTATACATAGCTTTAATTTTTAAATTTTCTAAATTTATATATTCATCATCTTTTACTTTAATTTCAACAGTATCTGCTGGTGTATGATCGCCCATTATTGTGGAACATTTCGTAATGTCTTTTAATTTTGAAGCACCTGTCACATGATCAGCGTGTATATGTGTGTCAATTACTTTTACTAATCTTAAATCTAATTCTTTTAATAAAATTATGTAATCACTTACGTTTTCTAAAACTGGATCAATTATCAAAGCTTCTCTTCCTTTAGATGAGGCAATTAAGTATGTGTATGTGCTAGATTTTTGATCAAATAGTTGTTTAAAAATCATAACTAAACATTATCATATAAGAATGGAATCCACTACATTTGATTGGTCTTGTTCACACACATGGAAACAAAGTGCTAAAAATACTGCGTGGTGTTTACTTGGGTGTTCGATCGGAGATTTTGGAACAATTTTATTTTTTCAATTGACCAAAATACCATTCCCGGTTTTAGCCATTATGATATTAGCAATTATCAATGGGTTGATTACAAGTATAATTTTAGAAACAATTATTTTAATCCGTCAAAATTTGGAATTTAATAAAGCTTTAAAAACAGCATTGGGGATGAGTTTTATTTCAATGATAAGCATGGAAATCACAATGAATTTAACTGATTACTTTTTAACTGGTGGAGCAATATTAACCTGGTGGGTTGTACCTTTAATGCTTATTGTGGGTTTTTTAACACCATGGCCATATAATTATTGGAGATTAAAAAAATATGGCATCAGTTGTCATTAAAAATTGGGACAATAAAACCTGGTTATCTTCACAAAATTATATTAATTCATTTAATAATTTTTTAATCAAAAATACCAAAATTAATTCAAATTTTAAAATTTTAGATATTGGTTGTGGAAGAGGGAAGATTTTAGGTTCTTTAAAATCAAAGTTAA
>CACFSB010000020.1 GCA_902568855.1 uncultured Pelagibacteraceae bacterium
AAAAATAAAAACAAAATACAATCCAAAAGGAGTCAAGGCATCTCAAGGACAAGAAAAAGCGTATAAATTATTATGGGGAGCCATGAATGCCTCTATCGCAGCTATTCAATTAGGTGAAGCTTTAAAAAATACCAAAATTTATAATGATGAAACATATAGAAAAATATGCACAGCTTTTGCTTTAGGTGCAGTAGATTGTTTTGGTCAACTTAACGGACTTCGTGAAGAGGAAATAATAGAACTTGTAAGAGCTTTTATTCAAAGTAGATATAAAGAATTTAGCAAAGAGGAACAGGAACACTTATTTGATTGGCTTATTAAGAATTATGTTCAAAAAGATATTCTTGAAGTTAAACAGGCTGGTGGTGATTTTGCTCTCCAATTTTATAAAGTTGATGTTAAAAGACCAATAGCTTTATTTGGTGCAATTTTTAAACATAAAAATAAATATGTTTTTAAGGAGAATTTCAAAAGTAAAAAGAAAAAACTTTTTGGTATATTTTAAATGAATAAATTTTTAGGAATTGTGGTTTTTAGTTTGTTGTTTAGTGGAAGTACATATGCTGAGAAAGAAAATCTTTATAAAAAATATCTATCAGAATGTAGCAATAGTCCAATAAAGACATTTTTAATTACTGATCGTTTTTCATTTAATAGTAAATTAGTTGGAGAAACAGGAAATCAAAAAATTGAAAAAGAATTAATTAAAGACAAGGGTACATTAGTTTACTCTGGAAAAAACTTAGATAAAAGTTGCCTGAAACAAAAATTTACCAAACATCATAAAAATAAGATTCTTACTAAAAAACTAGAAAATCAGATAAATAAAAGATACAGCTCATCTCAGAAATCTTTAGGCATATTTCCTACAAAAATTCATAATAAAAATTTTAAAATTTTTTTAATACAAAAAGGTTCAAGTGCATTTAAAAGCAAACTCAGAGTTGGTGACACAATAATTTCTTATAATGGTATTGAATTAATATCTAATGATGAGAAATGTACTGATAATATTGATGATATTTATAGTTGTTATGCTGAATTTGAGAAAATATTTAAAGACTACAAAGTTGGGGATAAAATCAACTTAGAAGTAATTAGAGACAATAAATCTAAAAATATAGTTCTTGAGTTTTTTTCTATAAAAGACAGAGTTATTGCTCAATTAGGATGGTCAGAGAATTTTAATAGCAGTATTCCTAAAATTAAATCACTCGATAACATAGTATGCGTTGAAAGTTGTGAACTAATTGATGATTTTATTTATTTCTACAAAAATAATTATTTTTATTTTCACAACAACACCCAAAGTTATGGATATGATATAAATATTTTAGAAAGAAAAAATAACCAAATTTTAAAGTCAAATAAATGGAATTTGAATAATCCACATTCAATTTTGATTTCTCAATCTACTGGGACATACACTGATAATACTCTGGTTGAATTTGATAAGATTGTTAACGCTAATAACAACGATATTGTTGATGGGCTAAGTTTAATGGATGGCAAATTAGAGTTTTATAGTAGCTATTATGTAGCAAAAGGTAAAAAATCTTATCTTTCTACAGATGGTGGGGCTTTCTGGTTTAATGCAATTTTTAATTACAAAAATCAATATATCGAACTTTTAAATACAGGGGGTAATTGTTATGAGGTTGATAAGTTTATTAAAGAATATGACAAAGATTTAAACAAAACAAAAAAAGAAATTAAGAAGAATCTTTCTGAAAACGATAATCCAACATGGTGGTTAGCAGCATTATCAAAGCACCAGAATGATGAATGGTGTATTAATTAAAAATGAAAAAAAGTTTAGTGATTTTGGTTATGGGATTGTTGTTTAGTAACCAAGTTTTTGCTAATGAACTAGAGCAAAAACAGATTTATCAAGATTATAAAGAGAAGATTTTTTATGCAGCTGAACAAAAAAATGTAAAAAAGTTCCAAGAAATCTGCTCACAATTTAATTCAGGTAAAAACCAAAAAAAAATAACTGGTCATAATTATAAAGATCTAGGTTCTAACAATTTCGTAAATAGCAACTTACTCCTAGATTATATGTGCACTGGATTTGGACCTGCAATTGGTACATTTGTAGGACAGTATAATCATAAGTTTAATCACACAGACATCCCTCACTCTAAACTTTGTTTTGAGTATATGAAATTTAGTATAGTAGGAAATGAGCTAGACCAGTCTTTATTAAATACACATTTAGGAATTCTAAATTATTGTGAAAAATTCTAAAATTAAATATGCTAGAGGTGATTATAGCCATAGAAATTGTAGCTCCTGTATATGCAATATATTCTAGTAGCCAATGAAGCGTAAGAAGAAAAACAGTTCTGAATTTCCATTAACATTTTTAATTATGATGGTAGGAATAATAATAATTGCACTTCTAAATCCAGATAATTTTTTAAAACCTTTTATTGATATGGGTAAATCTTTAGGAGTTTTATTAGGAGTTATATGTATTGCTTTTATATGGGATCACTTTAGTCATAGATAAATGAAAAAACTTTTAACTAGCTACGCATAAGATTTGTTGAATATAATTATAGGATAATATGGGATAACCAGTACATGACCAGTACACAGAGAGATAAAATAAAAAAATTTACATATTCATCTTGTTCAATTATAAATATTGGCATAAACACTCATGAAATTCATTAATGCCCTCGTGGTGAAATTGGTAGACACAAAGGACTTAAAATCCTTGCCGCTTGCGGAGTGCCAGTTCGAGTCTGGCCGAGGGCACCATTAAAATGAGTAAGATACAAATTATATCTGATAAGAATAGTAGATCATCAAACATTAAAAGATCATTAATTAATATATTAAAAAAAAATGAGATCAAAAAACCAAATCTAACAATTGTTATTGGTGGCGATGGTTTTATGCTTCAAACTTTAAAAAAGAATAGAAATTCAAAAAAATCTTTTTACGGAATTAATTCTGGAAATTATGGTTTTTTAATGAATAAATATTCATCAAAAAACTTAATTAAAAATTTATTAAAAGCTAAGATGATTTCAATCTCACCATTAGAAATGTTAGTAAGTAATAAGAATAATCAAAGTAAAAAACATATTGCTATAAATGAAGTGTCAATTTTACGACAAAGCCGTCAAGCAGCATCGTTATCAATAGATTATGGATCAAAAAAACTAATTAAGAATTTAGTCTCTGATGGTGTTTTGGTTTCTACACCTGCCGGAAGTACAGCTTATAATTTATCTGTACATGGACCTATTTTGGGTCTTAATTCAAAAAAGTTATCGATCTCACCTATAAGTGCTTTTAGGCCACGAAGATGGAAAGGCAAAATAGTGAGTGATAGGTCAAAAATAACGATAAAAAATTTGTATCCAAAAAAAAGACCTATTAGTGCAGTGGCAGACAACATTGAGGTAAGAAATGCCAAAAAGATAACTATTAAAACAAATAAAAATATTAAATTTAACCTTCTTTATGACAAAAATAGAAGTCTGCAAAAAAAAATTAAAATAGAGCAATTAAGAAGAGAAACATCTTGATTTGAGGTTAGTTTTAAAAATTAAATATGAAAAAAGTTTTTTTATTTGTTTTATTTTTCTTAATTTTTTTTACTTCAAAATCATTTTCTGATTTACAATTTAAACAATCAAAAGATATTTCTGATGATACTGACGATTTAAGAGGAATTTTTATAAAACCGGATGGTTCAAGATTATATGTAACCAATGATGAAGATGATGATGATCAATCAGTTATTGAATATTCTTTAACAACGCCTTTTGATATTAGCACTGCAGTAAAGTCCTCTGAAACGCTACTTACAATTCAAGAAGGCGGTAGTTCAGAGGTTATGGATAATCCCCATGCTATTGAATTTAAACCAGATGGAACCAGAATGTATGTAATACGTAGCGATGGTACAGCTGGTAATACAGTTGCTCTAGAACAATTCAGTTTAAGTACGCCGTGGGATTCTACTACTATAACATGGAGTGGTAGAACTGACTTACAGACCGGATGTACTACAAGTATTCAAGCAAGAGGTTTAGACTTTAAACCTGATGGTACCAGAGTATTTATTGGAAATGAAGGTAACGACATAATTGCTCAATACGATTTAACTACACCTTGGGATATAACAAGTATGACCTATCAATTATGTTCACCCAGTATATCAGGTGATGAGACTAAAATGAGAAATATACAACTTAGTTCAGATGGAAATTTTTTATATGTGGGTGGTAATACGGGAGATGATATAAATAAGTATTCTTTAACAACACCTTATAATATCACTTCCATAAGTCTAGAAACATCTTATTCAATATCTGCTCAAACTGGAGAAATGAGAGGATTTATTTTTTCATCAAATTTCACAAAACTTTATGTTACCGGAGATGATGGAAGTAGCTCAGGTGATAATGTAATTTATGAATACGAGATTGATTGTGCTGGAACTATAACTTGTCTTGATGCATCAACAAATACTGATGTAAAGGCTATCATTGAAGCTAATGTAGAGACTGCTAAACGTATAATTAGAAACAACACACTTTCAATATTTCACAGAACTGAATGGCTTAGAAGACATAAAAATAGAGATAATCTGTCAAACTTTAATGCAGAGATAGATTTTACGAATGAAAAAATTGCAAGATTAGTCAGTACTTTAGAGTCTCTTAAAAAAGAAAATGAAAAAGACAGAACTTATAATAGTGATGATTGGTTTCAATGGAGTGAGGGAAGAGTAAGCATAGGTGAGAGAAAAGGCGCCTCATCAAGAGATATTCATACTTATGGTATTTCGATTGGTGCCGATAGAATTAAGGAAGAAGATAGAGATACAATGTATGGTTATGTTTTCCAATACGGAAATGATAATATTGATATTGGTGGGCTAGGCATAACAGGTTTAGATACAGACTCTTATAGTTTAGCTCTTTATGGAACAAAAATTAGAGAAAATAATTTTTTTACAGATGGGATTATTGGGTTAACTTTATTAGATACTGACCATTTGAGAGTAACTCATGGTAATCCTCTTAAAGGAAATAGACAAGGACAGCAAATATTTGGCTCAATTAATTTTGGTAAAAGATTACATAATCAAAAACTTAACTTGAATCCTGGAATTAAATTAGATTTAGGATACACAAAACTTAAAGCGTTTAGAGAAAAAACCATATCTGCTGGTTCTTTATCTGATGCTTTAGTTTACAGAGATCAAAACATCAAATCGGCTTTAGCAACAATTGGTTTACTTTTTGATACAGAAAATCAACAAGATGAAAAAACAACTAATCATCATGGAAGAATTGAATATGTAGGAGATTTTAGTCCATCATCAAATGCGGAATTTTATTATTTAAATAATCAAAGCACTGTTTATGATTATGAAGTAACCAACAAATTAAAGCATAATTACAGAGTGGGTTATGGTTTCGATATTACATCAATAACAGGATGGTCTGTCGTAACTAATTTTGAGAGATTTGGAGCTAGCGGAAAAGGTTTTTATAATGAGATTTACCTAATGATAGGATATGTTCCAATTGATGATATGAAATTAACATTTGAGATTGATAATTTAAATGCAACAACCCTAGGATTTACTAACAAAATAAATAAATATAATTTTGAAATCAATTCGAATTTTGATCTTTTAAGTGATGAAAAAAATCATCATACCAAGATATTAGTAAGTAATAACTTTTAGTTATTATTTAATATTTTAAAGTGAGTATTGTAGAGTGATGGTGCCCCCGCACGGACTCGAACCGCGGACCTATTGATTACAAATCAAAAAGCTTCTTAAAATTTCCTTTCATTAACGTTGATGTTAGTAACTTCTGGAATCCTCGTCAAGCAAGTAAAAAAAATTCACTACAAATTCACTACATGTTTTTTTGTTGTATTAATATTATTTTTTTATAGTCCAGCCATTCTTTTTTAAAGCTTTAATTAAATTTTCTTTCATTTCATCTCTAGAAGTATTTTTATCACCTATTTTTTCAAAGAATACAGGCTCTAAACCTTTATCTTTTTTTGATTTAAAATAGTTTTTGATTGATTGTATTATTAGTTTCATTTTTCTCCTTTAGCGTTGTATTTAAAGTCCCAGCAAGTAGAGGTAATTCTAAATCAGGACAATTTAATTATAGTATATAAAGTCTTAAAGTACAAATTTACTACACTTAAAAATAGGTCAAACAAATATAAACACACTTTTATATTAAAATTTTTGAAATGTTGTGGGAAGTTCTCCTATTGGGTGTTTTACCTCTGTATATCTATAAAAAATTCATTAAATCGTTTCAAAATTTATTGAAACGAATCACAGTTAAAATATAAAAAAAATATCAAAATTTATTAGTAATTCCTTTTAATATAAGGACCAAAATTTTGTGATATATACTACGAATATGAAACAACTAAATTACATATCTCTTTTCAGTTCAGCTGGTGTAGGTTGTTATGGTTTCAATCAAGAAAATTTTAAGTGTATATCGACCTGTGAGATAGATTCAAAAAGAATAGAGATTCAGAAAAATAATCAGATTTGTGAAGACCCTGAACAATATATAACAGGCGATATTCAAAAAAGTGAAATACAAGACAAAATTTTCAAAAATGTAAGAATATTTAAAGAAAATAAAAACGTCAAAGATTTAACTTTATTAATTGCTACACCACCATGCCAAGGTATTTCTGTTGCAAACCATAAGAAAAAAAATGAATTAAATAGAAACTCTTTAATTGTTGAAAGTTTTAAAATTACTAAAAAGATTAAACCAAAATTTTTTATTTATGAAAACGTTCAAAGCTTTTTAAAAACTCTTTGCACAGATATTGATGGTGAATTGATACGGATTCAAGACGCTATGAATAAAAATTTATTACAAGATTACTTTATTTCATCTAAATTACTTAATCTTAAAAATTATGGTTCAAATTCAAGCAGAACAAGAACTATTGTCATAGGTGTTAGAAGAGATCAGAAAATTAATCCAGAGCGATTGTTTCCAGATATAACTGAACCAAAAACAATTAAAGAATTAACAAAAAGCTTAAAAAAATTGAATAAATTAGGTGAAATATCAAAAGATATCTATCACTCTTTTAGACCTTATGATCAAAAAATGCTTCCATGGATTGAGAAACTTAAAGAAGGTGAAAGTGCTTTTGATAATAGAGAAAGTTTCCGTAAACCTCATCAAATTATTGATAATAAGATTGTAATTAATCAGAAAAAAAATGGTGACAAGTATAAAAGAAATTTTTTAAATCAAGTTGCACCCTGTATTCATACAAGAAACGATATATTAGCTAGTCAGAATACCATTCATCCAAAGGAGAATAGAGTTTTCAGTATTAGAGAGTTAATGCGATTTATGTCTATACCGGATGATTTTAAATGGTCTGATATAAAAGAAGAAACTTTAAATTCACTGAGCTTTGAAAATAAGAAAAAGTTTTTAAAAAAGAATGAATTGAATATTAGGCGATGTATAGGGGAGGCCGTGCCAACAAAAGTTTTTAATAATATTGCAAAAAAGATTAAAGATTTATCAAATATAGAAGACATTGGTTTTAAAGATAATCTTCAATCAATTAATAAGATTATTAAATTACACAATTTGACTAATTTTAATAACAAGAAAGCTTTTATTAACAAATTTTACAATAAACTCGATTTAGATTTTGTTATTAAAATATTAGAATTTTCTAATCCAGATAAAGAAAAGAACTCCTCTTATTTTACAGATAGCTCTCTTAGTATTGATATATTGAATAATATTCCAATACTTAAAGGAAAAATTAGAATACTTGAACCATCGGTTGGCTCAGGGAGTTTTCTACTTCAAATGATTAAGAAATTTTCTCATTTACAATCAGTTCAAATTGATGTTTTTGATATAGATTCAGAAATTTTAAGCTTATTAAAATTATTAATAAAAAAAATAAAAGTTCCTAAAAATATCAAAATTAAATATTTCAATAAAGATTTTTTAACGCACTCTTTTAAAAATAATTACGATTTAGTTATTGGAAATCCTCCATTTGGTAAAATAAAGGAAAAAAACACTCTAAAAGAATATAAAAAACATGGCCTAAGGATTACTAATAATCTCTTTACCTTGTTTCTTAATAAGTCTTTAAGTTTGAGTAAAAATGTTGCTCTCGTTCTTCCAAAAAGTTTAATATCATCACCAGAACATGATCAGATAAGATCAAAAATTGAGAAAAAAAATATATATTCAATTTTAGATTTTGGAGAAAATGGTTTTAAGGGAGTTAAAATTGAAACAATTGGCCTTGTATTAAACGGAAAAAAAACAAAAGATAACCAAGTTAAATTTTATAGTTATACTAATAAAAATTACATCCTACAAAATCAAGACTATATAATAGACTCAAAATTTCCATATTGGTTACTTTATAGAGATAAGTTTTTTGATGACGTTTGTAAAAAAATGGAGTTTGGTGTTTTTAACTTTTTCAGAGATAGACAAATCACCAAAAAACATACTTTGAATAAGGGTAAAATAAGAGTTTTAAAATCCAGAAATATATCCAATAATAATATTGTTTCACTTGATGGGTATGACACCTATCTAAATGAAATAGATAATTTTGCAGTATCTAAATATTTGAATAAAAAAAATGTATATTTAGTTCCAAACCTCACTTATTATCCAAGAGCTTGTAAACTACCAGAGAACTCAATTGTTGATGGTTCAGCGGCACTTTTATTTCCAAAAAAAAATAAAAAAATTAATAATAAACAATTAGAGTTCTTTGCTTCAAAAGAATTTACAGCTTTTTATCGTATAGCAAGAAATTTTGGAACCAGATCACTTAATATAGATAAAAATAGTGTTTTTTTCTGGGGACTAAAAAAAGCTAATTAGATAAGTTTAACTTTATGATCTCAGAACAAGAGATAGATCAACATTTATCAACTTTAGATATTAAGCTTGTAGAAAAAAA
>CACFSB010000021.1 GCA_902568855.1 uncultured Pelagibacteraceae bacterium
GAAAAAAAAAGAGTAAATCTTTTTGCAACAATAAAAGCAAAAAAATCAAATGGGGTTAAACCAATAATTTTATCTGGTCATACTGATACAGTCCCTGTTTCAAAGAGTTGGAGTACCGACCCTTTTAAAGCAACAATTAAAGAAGATAAACTTTATGGAAGAGGTTCCTGTGATATGAAGGGATTTATTGCATGTGCTTTAGCGTTTGCTCCAGTTTTTTCTAAAGTTGATTTAAATAGAGATATTCATTTTTCTTTTACATTTGATGAGGAAACAGCATGCTTGGGTGCTCCAATATTAATTAAAGAACTTAAAAAAAGAAATATTCAAGATGGAATTTGTATTGTGGGTGAACCTACAAAAATGAAAATCATAGATGCGCATAAAGGTTGTTATGAATATACAACTTATTTTGAGGGATTAGCTGGACATAGCTCGATGCCCCACAAAGGTGTTAGTGCCGTTGAATTTGCATCAAAATACGCAAATAAGTTGATCGAGCTTAGGGAAGAATTAAAAAAAAGAGCTCCAAAGGACTCAATTTTTGATCCTCCTTTTTCAACATTACAAGTTGGAGGAATATTTGGAGGTATAGCTCACAATGTAATAGCTGACAAATGTCGGGTTGAATGGGAGACAAGACCAGTCATTAAAGAAGATGGTATCTTTCTAAATCAAAAAATAGATGAATATGCAAATGAAGTTTTATTACCAGAGATGAGAAAAGTTTTTCCTAATTCAAAGATAACTAAAGAAATAATAGGTGAAGTCACAGGTTTTGATCGGATAGATAATTCAGAAGCATGTGAATTAGTTTCAAGTTTGACCGGTGATAATTCTAGAGAAGTTGTATCCTTTGGAACTGAAGCTGGATTGTTTCAAGAAATTGGTATCAGCACAGTTGTTTGTGGTCCGGGCTCTATTGAACAAGCTCACAAAGTTGATGAGTTCATTGAACTTAATGAACTTAAAAAATGTTTAAAATTTCTTGAAGGAATTAAGAAAAAATCTTCTCTTAATTAACTCCATCCACCTACAGATTTAACCTCTAGAAACTCTTCTAAACCATGTTCACCAGCTTCTCTACCAATCCCCGAATGTTTAAATCCACCAAAAGGCGCATCAACAGCAATACCAGCACCATTAACATCAACCATCCCCGATCTAAGTTTTCTAGCAACTCTCTTTACTTTTTCTTTATCTTTGGTTTGAATGTAGTTTGTTAATCCGTAGGGAGTATCGTTTGCAATTTCAATAGCTTCTTCCTCTGTTTCAAAAGGCATTACAGATAAAACTGGACCAAATATTTCTGTTCTTGCTATTTCCATTTTGTTATTAACATCAGCAAATACAGTAGGCTTTACAAAATAACCTTTTTCTAATCCATCTGGTTTGCCTGGGCCTCCAGCTACTAATTTAGCTCCTTCATCAATACCCTTCTTAATTAAAGTTTGTATCTTGTTGTATTGAGTTTCAGAAATCACTGGGCCTATATGCTCTCCCTCTTTTTTTGGATCACCAACCTCAAAGTTTTCTGTATACTTCTTTAATCTTTCCACAGCATCATTATACATTGATTTTTCAACTAGCATTCTTGTGGGTGCATTACATGACTGGCCTGAGTTTCTAAAACATCTCAAAGCACCTCTCTCTATTGCATCTGGATCAGCATCTTTAAATATTATATTTGCACCTTTGCCTCCAAGTTCTAAACTTACTCTTTTAAAATCTTTCGCAGCATTTTGGGAAATTAATGCACCTGCTCTAGTTGATCCAGTAAATGAAATCATATTAACATCAGGATGACTTGTTAATGCATCGCCAGTTGTTGCTCCATCACCATTAACTAAATTAAACACACCTGCTGGAATTTTAGTCTCATCAATAAGCTCAGCTAATATCATTGATGATAACGGAGCTAGTTCAGATGGTTTTAAAATCATAGTGCAGCCAGATGCTATTGCAGGCATTACTTTTAAACAAACCTGATTCATTGGCCAATTCCACGGTGTGATTAATGCACATACGCCTTTTGGTTCATAAATAAGTCTTTGGTTAGGCGCATGTTCTCCTAATGGTTTTTCAAATTCAAAATTTTTTAAATATCTTATAAATGATTTTAAATGTGCAGCACCTGTGCCAGCTTGAAGTTTTGTTGCAAAATCTTTTGGTGCTCCCATCTCTATTGTAATCGCATTTGCAATATCTGCCCATCTTTTCTTATAATTTTCGTAAAGTTTTTCTAATAATTTTATTCTCTCCTCTTTTGCTGAAAACGCCCACGAACTATAAGCTTTTTTGGCAGCATTCACGGCATCGTTTATATCATCTTTGTTGCCTAGTGTTATAACTGCACAATTTTCTTCTGTTGCAGGATCAATTACTTTGATTTCTTCTTTGCTTTTTGGTGTTACCCATTTGCCATTAATATAAAAATTTTTTTTATTTTCCATTGGAGACTCCTAACCTTTCTTTACTTTTTTGCAAATAGATTTGTTAACTCATAAACTATAGTAGCAGCTGCAAGTGATGTCACCTCAGCATGATCATAAGCAGGTGATACCTCGACAACATCTGCAGAGATTAAATTCATACCAGACAAGCCTCTAATAACATTAACCATTTCTCTAGTGGTCATGCCAGCTATTTCTGGTGTACCAGTGCCAGGTGCAAAAGCAGGATCTAAAACATCAATATCAATTGATAAATATAATGGATTATCTCCTACTCTTTTTTTTATTCTTTCAGCAATTTTATCAGTACCTTCAGTTTGAAACTCATCACAATGAATTATCTTAAATCCAAAACTTTCATCATTTTTAAGATCTTCCCTGCTATACAATGGACCTCTAATACCAACATGCATTGAGGCATCATCCATGAATAAATTTTCTTCACGTGCTCTTCTAAAAGGTGTTCCATGAGTATAAGGCGCACCAAAATAAGTGTCCCAAGTATCAAGATGAGCATCAAAATGAACTAAAGCAACAGGACCATTATTAATTTTATTTACTGCTTTTAATAAAGGAAACGCAATTGTATGATCTCCACCTAAACTAATTATACCACCAGTTTTTTTAAGAAGATCCAAGGCTCCTTCCTCAATTTGCTTAATTGCTTCATCTATATTAAATGGATTACAAGTAATATCACCTGCATCAGCAACTTGTTGAACTTTAAAGGGCTCAACATCATAATTTGGATGATAATTTGTTCTTAAATGTCTTGAAGCTTGTCTAATACTTTGAGGACCAAATCTTGCCCCAGGTCTATAACTTGTGCCTGCATCGAATGGTATCCCGACTATTGCAACATCGCAGTACTCAACATCTCTTAATTCTGGTAGTCTAGCAAAAGTTGATGGGCCGGCAAATCTTGGAACCTTTGTACCACTTACTGGTTGAATGGGTTCTTTGGTTCTTTTTTTTTTCATCACA
This sequence comes from uncultured Pelagibacteraceae bacterium, assembly GCA_902568855.1. Classification (GTDB taxonomy): domain Bacteria; phylum Pseudomonadota; class Alphaproteobacteria; order Pelagibacterales; family Pelagibacteraceae; genus Pelagibacter. Next base: position 3,438 of record CACFSB010000021.1, read on the forward strand.
AAAACTCTATCACATTCTAACAAATTGGAATATCTTCAATAATACTAATTATGAAATTATTAAAGCTCATTTTATTGTATTTATTTTTAATTTCTTCAACTCAAGCAGATACTATTTACGAATTAATAAAAATTCCAAATCTGGAGATTTATAATCTTAAAACTGAAAACAAATTAAGATACTTGAATGCTAAACAAGCATTTACAATAGGTGTTGATAATAATATCAATTGTTTCAAATCATCAAAACAAGACCTAGATAAGAAATATAAGATTATTGAAAAAAATCTTAATAGATATTCTCAAAACTTTTTAAAAAAAATAAATTTAAAATACATTGTTATGTGTGAAGACTTATCGATCTCAGGTATCAATACTGCTGGGATACCTGATAATATAATGAAAACTTTAATTGTAGATATAAAATTTAACGATAAATATTTTGAAAGAGTATTACACCACGAAGTGTTCCACATAATTAATGATAGTTTCAAAGATATATTTAACCAACAAATTTGGTCTAGTTTAAATCCTAAAGAGTTCAATTATGCAGAATGTTCAACGTGTACTAAAAAAATAGGATTGGATACATATTCTAAAACAGCTGGATTTATTACTGAATACTCACAATCTACCGCATCTGAGGATATGGCTGAAGTATTTTCTCATTTAATGTATGGAAATTTACCAGAAACAGTTGATCCTATTCTTCAAAAAAAGATTGAATTCATCAAAAAAGGACTCTTAAAAATAGATGAAAATTTTATTTTATGATTGAAAAGATAAAAGCTTCAAAATCTGAAAAAATAATATTTATATTTGTTGTAATTTTAGGTTTATTTTCAATTACCTCTTTTGTTTTGCTAAAAGATAAATGTTTATTTGTTAAGAATTATGACCCAAATAAAATTAATTTTGAAAATCCAAATAACATAGCAATTCTAAACGTTGAATGTGGAAATGTAATTATAGAATTATATCCAGAAATATCTCCAAATGGAGTAGAAAGATTTAAAACACTAATTAAATCTTATGCCTATGATGATGTAGCATTTCATCGGGTCATTAAAGATAAACTTGTACAAGCTGGTGATGTAGAATTTGGAAAAAAAGGAAACATTGATTATGGAAAAATTGGAACTGGAAAATCTGGCTTAGGTACAATCAAATCTGAAGTTGATAAGGATTTTAACTACACCAAAGGAAGTGTAGGATTAGCTCGATCTTTAAAATATGATACTGAGGACAGCCAATTTTTTATAATTCTTCAGGATGAACCTTTGTATGAAGGAGAATACACACCCATCGGAAAAGTAATATTTGGCTTAGAAGCTTTAGAAAAAATTAAACATTTAAATAAATCTGAATATGTTTTAAGGCCTGACTTTATAAATACTCTTAGATTATTCAATTAACCAAAGGTTTACCGGTAGCAAGAGTATGTTTAATTCTGTCTTGAGTTTGTTTAGTCTCAATTAATCTCATAAAAGCATCAAGTTCCAATTTAAACAAATCATCTTCTGTAAGAGTTTTATCTTTGGTAGTTTCACCGCCACTTAAAACGTGAGCTAATTCTTTTGCTACAGTCAAACCATGATCCAATATAACTTTATCATTGTAAAGTTTCTCTAAAATTTTGTTCATATCATCAATAACTACTTTACCAGGTAAATTAAATGTTAGCTCATTTGGTGCTTTAAAGTCCTTGTTTTCATTTAAGATTTTTTTCGATACCTCAAGCAAACTATTTCTATTCATAATTCTTTTATTTTCAGGTAATAAGTATTTTAAAGGTTCTGCCTCAACTGGAGACGTAGCTGTTCTACCATAGCCAATTATATCAAATACTTTTAAGGGTGCATATTTTGGGTCTTTCTTAGCCTCTTCAGTATTTAACCATCTAGCCAGCATTTCTTTACATCCGCCTCCAGCTGGAATTAATCCAACAATAGTTTCTACCAATCCAATTACAATATTTGTATGTGAGGCTACGAAATTACTTTGTACTAAAACTTCAAAACCTCCTCCCAAAGTTAATCCTGATGGTGCAGATATAACTGGGTATTTAGAGTACTTAAGATGTTTGCAAGTTTCTTGAAAATATTTAATAAATTTTTCTATCGATTTAAAATCATTTTTATTAGCAAATTCCATAGTATAGGTCAGGTTAACGCCAGCAGAAAATTGCATACTTTCATTAATTATTATTAAAGGTTTATCAGTTGCTTTCTTAAGTGCATCCATTGAGTCGTAATCGAGTGCATTAGCTTTAGTCGTAAACTCAACAATATTAAAATGATTAAATCTATAAATTGAAGCTGAACTGTTACCATCAACACTTGAGGCAGTTTTTTTGATCTTACCTAAAGTTTCAATTGATGTATATTTTTGTCTTTCACCATAAAAATTTTCATCTTTAGAATTAGATAAATTTTCTAAAAAATTATTACCTTTATATTCATCAACTTTATCGAAGAAATTTTTTACACCAATTTCTTCTAACATCTCAAAAGGTCCTTTCGCCCAGTTAAATCCAAGTCTCATTGCCTCGTCTATGTCATTAAATTCTTTAGTAATCCCAGGAACTAGAGATGAAGCATATTTAATTATCTTGGATAGTACTGACCAAGCATAGTCTCCATACTTATCTTTTCTATTAATTAGAGCCTTTAAATCTACTTTATCAGACTTAATATCTATTTTTTGACTTGTTGAATACTCGCCAGTTTCAAGATTAATAGCTTCCATAATTTTTCCACTATCAGTCTTCCTCATTCTATAGAAGCCGCCCTTGCCTTTTCTTCCCGTATATCCAGTTTCAATCAATTTTTTTACTAGAGGAATTTCTTTGGCAACCTCATGGAACTCATCAGATTTTGGAAGTTCTTTGATAAAACTTTTTAAAACATCTGCCATTAAATCTATCCCAATCAAATCATATAATCCAAAAACTCCTGTTTTAGGTATACCCATAGGTCTTCCAAAGATTGCATCTGCTTCCTCCACAGAAAGTTTCATCTTAAATGCTTCAGTCATTGCAATTTGCATTGCATACACACCTACCCTATTTCCTAAAAAACCAGGGGTATCATTACAAACAATTGCTCCTTTACCCAACTCAACTTCACAAAATTCTTTTAATTGATTGATTTTATTTAGATCATTGTCTTCATTCTTAACTATTTCTAAAAGACCCATGTATCGTACAGGATTAAAAAAATGAGTGATGCAAAAATCTTTTTTTTGATCTTTATTTAAATTTTGAGATAAAACTTTGATTGGGATTGAAGAAGTGTTTGATGAAACTATTGCTCCATCTTTCCTACTTTCAAAAATTTTATCGTAAATTTGATGTTTAATATCAATTCTCTCGACCACTGCCTCGACAATCCAGTCAGCATCTTTAACTACATTAAAATCATCAGATATGTTTCCAACTTTAATATTATCAATTTTGGTTTTATCAATTAATAAAGGTGGTCTTGATTTATGTATTCGTTCTCTAGCATTTTGACTTATTTCAGTTTTTAAATCTAAAAGTGTGACAGGGATATTGGCATTACAGAGATGTGCAGCTATACCGCTACCCATTGTACCTGATCCAATAACTACTACATTCTTAATTTTCATTTGATTATTTTACTATCGATTAATCCCTCTAAGCCTCTCTGATCGTCTTCTTAAAAGCTCAGCGGTTACTAGTATTAATGTTGATAGTATAATTAAACAAGTCGCAACTGCTAGAATTGTTGGACTTAATTGTTCTCTTAAACCTGTCCACATTTGAATTGGAATAGTTGTATTTTCTAATCCTGCTAAAAATAAAACAACAACAACTTCATCAAATGAAGTCACAAAAGCAAATAATCCACCTGAAATAACTCCTGGTAATATAAGTGGCAACGTAATTTTCATAAAAGTATTTACTGGATCACTACCTAAACTTGCAGCAGCTCTAGTTACACTGTGATCAAATCCTGAGAGTGTAGCAGTAACCGTGATAACAACAAATGGTGTTCCTAAAATAATATGGGCAAGAACAATACCTGTATGGGTTGCTGCCAAACCAGCTTTTGCCATAAAGAAAAATATTGCAACACCTGAAATAATTAAAGGTACGATCATAGGAGAAATTAAAACAGCCATTATCAAACCTTTGTAAGGCATGTGCCTACTACTCAAACCTAAGGCAGCAACTGTTCCTAGTATTACTGAACCTATTGTTGCAAAAATTGCGATAATAAAACTATTCTTAGCAGCTAATCCCCAAGGATTTTTAGTTCCATAAATCATATCTTTATACCATCTCAAAGAAAAAGCATCTGGATCAAGCCTTTTCATCCCATCAGAGAAACTTAAAAATTCTTCTGCGTTAAAAGATAATGGAAAGATTACAAATAAAGGGGCAATTAGAAAAAAGAAAACAGCGGCACAAATTGTTAGATAAATATAATGCCAAATTCTATAATGTGGTTCAGTATATTTTGGTAATGCCATCCTAATTATCCCAATTTAATGTTATCAATTCCAACTATTTTGTTATAAAGCCAATAAATCACCAATACCCCACTCAGCAGCATTAGTCCCATTGCAGATGCAAAACTCCAGTCAAGGGTACTTTTCATATGAAAGGCGATCTGGTTACTGATTAAAGTCCCAGATGCACCACCAACTAAGGCTGGTGTAATGTAATAACCAATCGCTAAAATGAACACTAATAAGCAACCTGCTCCTATTCCAGGAATTGTTAGTGGGAAATAAACTTTCCAAAATGCTACAAACGGTGTACCGCCTAACGATTTTCCAGCTCTCATTAAGCTTGGTGAGATAGTTTTCATTACACTGTATAGCGGAAGCACCATAAATGGCAGCAGAATTTGTGTCATTGCAACATAACTTCCTGTCTTGTTGTACATCATCTCAGGCCTATTATCGTCAGCTACTAATCCTATTCCAACAAAGAAATCATTTACGATACCTTGTTGTTGTAACAAAATCATCCAGCTGGCAGTTCTTACAAGTAATGAAGTCCAGAACGGCAACAGTACGCAGATCATTAATAAATTACTATATTTCATTGGCAGAGTAGCTAACAAATGGGCTATTGGATAAGCCATCAAAAAACAAAAGACAGTTACAAAAAAAGCAATTTCCAAAGTTCGTAACCACAACACTCTGTGAATTCTTCTATCCTCCTCAACACTTACTATTTTTCCCTCTTCATTTACA
>CACFSB010000022.1 GCA_902568855.1 uncultured Pelagibacteraceae bacterium
GTTGGTTGATTAAAATTAAAGATTTTTAAATATAAATCTAACTGTTATTTATCTAAAATTTTTTATCTAATCCTCTCGATTACTGAAGATTTAATTATTAAAATTTTGTTGAAATTATAAAGTTTAAATAAACAATTAAATTAATATTTATTAAATAGAACTTAAAAGATTGATGGGAAAACTATAAAATAGAAATGAGTCGATGCAATTTGAAATTTTGCCTTTTTTTTTTGAAAATTTACTCGTTTACAACTAAAAGTATTAAATTTATTAATTGAAAAAAAACTAGCTTTTCTAATGTTTTTTTAGTGATAATTTTGCAACAATAACTAAAAACATTAAATTTTATCATAATTATTTGTTCAATTATTCTTATTTATGCTAAAAAACCCACTTATATATATAAGTTTAATATTAAACAAAGGGACAATAATGAAGAAAATTTTAGCAACTCTAGCTGCTGTAGTTTTTTCTACCTCAACATTTGCCGCTGATTTATCTCAGATGTCAATCGGAATAACTGGTAATTATGGATTGTATGGTGCAGATGGTAAAGAAGAAAACACTGACTCAAGCGGAACATTAGAGAGAACAACTAAAAAAGATGGTGCCGCATTCATAGAATCTTATGCATCAATATTTGCTGAATATTCAGTGAATGATCAAGTATCTATTGGATTAAGTTTCACACCAGAAGCTATTGAAACTCCACAGAACGTAAACAGTGGAGAGGGCGGATCAAACACTACTGATATTAAAGTTAAGGCTGAATTTGAAGAGCTTACAACTTTATACGTTTTGGCTAAATCAGATATTGGTGTCTATGGTAAGTTTGGTGTTTCAACCATGAACATAGATGTATCTTCTGAAAACGCTGGAACTTATTCAGATCCAGGTTCAAACACTGGAATAGAATTAGCACTTGGTTATGAGCATGAAGCTGCTGATGGTGTATCTGTAAGAGCTGAGCTAGCTTATCATGACTTTGATGATGTTTCAGCTAATAACGGACAAACTGATAAGAACACTATCACAATAACTAATATGCGTGGTGCAACTGGAAGAATATCATTAGTTAAATCATTTTAATTAATTAAAATTTTTAATTTAAAGGCTGGGTTTTTACCCAGCCTTTTTTTTTGTTCAAATAAACCTTGCTATAATGTAATTTAAAATATGAATTTAGGATTTATAGGAACAGGCAATATTGTATCAGATGTAGTAACTGGAATAAGTAAATCAAAAATTTCTTATAAAAAAATAATCGTTTCTCCAAGAAATAAAAAAAAAGCTCAATATTTAAAAAAAAAATTTAAGAAGGTAATAATAGCTAAAAATAATCAAGCGGTAATTGATATGTCCGACTGGATCTTTTTAGGTATGCTACCTAAGGTTGGGGAAAATATACTGCCAAAATTGAACTTCAAAAAAACCCAAACCGTTGTTAGTTTTATGTCCACAACAAATTATACAAAATTAAAAAAAATAATAAAAAAAAAATCTATTATTATTAGAGCTATTCCAATGCCTCCAATAAGACTTGGTAAAGGACCTGTTGCGATATTTCCACCTAATAAAAAAGTCAAAAATTTTTTTGATAAAATCGGAACAACTATTGAAATAAAAAATGAAAAATTATCAAAAAACTTTTGGGCTATCTCAGGAACAATGGCTTCATTTTATGAATTATTAAATGTTTTATCAAAATGGTTGATTAAAAAAAAAACAAATAAACTAGATGCTCAAAAATATGTGACGTCGTTATATTCAGCCTTAGCTCAGTTAGCACTTTTAAATTCATCAAAACCACTTAACGATTTAGTAAACGAACAAACACCTGGAGGACTTAATTGGCAGGGAGTTAATGAACTTAAAAAATTAGGTTATTATAGATTATTGGAAAAATCACTTAAGAAGATTTATAAAAGATTATAATCTAATTTAGGAATGCAAGACAATATTTTAGAAATAAAAAATTTATCAAAATATTTTGGTGGATTAGCTGCCGTATCAAATTGTTCTTTAAAAGTTAAACAAGGAACTATAACAGGAATAATAGGACCGAATGGTTCAGGAAAAACAACTTTGTTTAATTTAATTGCAGGTAATTTAAAGTCATCTACTGGAAGTGTTTATTTTAACAGTGAAAATATTACTGACATTCCTTCTTATGAGTTATTTTCAAAAGGTTTGTTGAGAACCTTTCAAATAGCACACGAATTTACAAATTTATCAGTATTAGAAAATTTAATGATGGTTCCTGGCAATCAATCTGGAGAAAACTTGATTAATGCATTGTTAAAGCCTGTATTAGTCGCAAAAGAGGAAAGTCAAATAAAAGAAAAAGCAATGGAAGTAGTTGATTTTCTTAATTTAAGTCATTTAAAAAATGAATTAGCTGGAAATTTGTCTGGAGGGCAAAAAAAATTATTAGAACTGGGACGAACAATGATGGTAGATGCAAAGTTAGTATTGTTAGATGAGGTCGGTGCGGGAGTTAATCGAACTTTATTAAAGGAATTAGGGACAGCAATAGAGAAATTAAATAAAGAGAAGGGTTACACTTTTTGTATGATTGAGCATGATATGGATTTTATAGAAAGATTATGTAATCCAGTAATTGTCATGGCAGAAGGATCTGTTTTATTTGAAGGTTCTGTGGAAGATGCAAAAAAAGATGAAAGAGTAATTGAAAGCTATTTAGGCAGAGGTTCAAAACTAAAAGATGATTAAGTATGGCATTTTTTGAGGGAAACAACATGACAGGTGGATATGGCAAAGGTCCAGACATAATTAATTCATGTACTGTAAATGTTGAGAGAGGGGAAATTGTATCCATACTTGGACCTAATGGCGCGGGAAAATCTACTGCGATGAAAGCGATGCTTGGTTTATTAAATTTAAAATCAGGCTCTGTGATTATTGATGGTAAGGACATCTCAAAACTTTCTCCACAAGATAGAGTGAAAGAAGGAATTTCATTTGTGCCACAAACAAAAAATGTATTTGCAGGAATGACAGTTGAGGAAAATTTAGAGATGGGAGCTTTTTTAGTTAATCAAGATTATTCAAAAGTAATCGATGAAATTTATAATCTTTTTCCTATTTTGACTGAAAAAAGAAAACAATTCGTTGGAGAATTATCTGGAGGTCAAAGACAACAAGTTGCTTTGGGAAGAGCTCTAATGATTAAACCATCTGTGCTCATGTTAGATGAACCAACTGCTGGTGTTTCCCCGATAGTGATGGATGAACTTTTTGATCATATTATAAAAGTTAAAAAAACAAATGTTGCAATTTTAATGGTTGAGCAGAATGCAAAACAAGCTCTCAACATTTCAGATAGAGGATACGTTTTAGTCACCGGTGAAAATCGTTATTCAAGTAGAAAAGAAAATTTAAATGAACTTGTAGAAATACTTAATAATGAATTTATCAAAAAACCTTCTCAAGAGTGGTTAAAAATATTTGATGAAAATGGTTTACCATGTGGTCCTATAAATTCGATAACCGACATGTTTAAAGACCCTCAAACTATTGAAAGAGAAATGATTATTGAAGTAAATAATAAAAAAGCTGGTCCAAGCAAAGCTGTTGGAATGCCAATTAAATTTTCAAAAAGTAAAACTGAAGCATCAAAAGGCGCACCAGATTTAGGTGAGCACACAAGAGAAATAATGAAAAATTTTGGTTATAAAGATGAAGAGATAGATGATTTTTATAACAAGAAAATAATTCTTTAATTTACAGTTTCGAAAATCTTAAATAGTAATTCTGAAACATGCTTTCCTTTTTTTTCTGATAAATCAGATATTTGGTGTCTACAGCTTGTACCATTCGCAACTATAAAATCATTTTCGTCACTACTATTAATTGCAGGTATTAAAGATAGATAAGCCATTTTTTTTGAGGTTTCATAAGTTTTACTGTCATAGCCAAAAGACCCTGCCATCCCACAACAGCTAGAATCTATCATCTTATTATTTATATTTAGCTCAGATAAAAGATCTTTTAGTCCTTTCATTCTATCTTGAGACTTTTGATGACAATGTCCATGAATCAAAACATTTTGATTAAAACTATTCGATTTAACATTCTTATCTTTTTTAATTTGTTCTAAAATAAACTCCTCTAATAAATAAAATCTGTTTTTTATTTTATCTCTATTTTTTATGCCTTTAAGGGATTGATATTCGTCATTAAAAGTAAGCAAACAGGAAGGTTCAATACCTACTATTGGTAATTCAAAGTAGTTATTTTTTATAATATAGTCATTAAATCTATTCAATTCCTCAGCAGCCTTATCTAGTTGACCATATGATATATAAGTTCTTCCACAACAGAGTGGTCTATCAAGCTTATCACTACCAAAACTTGGGATTACTGCTTGATAACCAAATTTATTTAATACTTTAATTGTATAGACCAAATTTTCATTCTCAAAGTTGATATTAAATGTATCTGCAAATAAAATTACTTTATTTTCTGAAATTTCTTGATTGTTATATATGTCTTTTAAAGCCTTTTGATTTTGGACTTCAGGCAAGCTTCTTTCAGTTGCAAAACCAAATTTTTTAATAATGATTGAAATAACTGGAAAATTTTTAATCTTATTAATTATTGGATTTACGATTTTATATAACCAAATCAGCCTTGGCATATCAGAGATAATTTTATCTTTAATTCTCATACTAAATTTTTTGTAATAGTGTGAGAGAAATTCACTTTTCATCTTAGCCATATCCACAGACATTGGACATTCTCTCTGACAAGCTTTACAGCTCACACAAAGTTCCATTGTTTCATACATTTCTTTAGATGCAAAAGACCCCTCTGGTAATTGATTAGATAGTGCGAGTCTTAATGTATTTGCTCTTCCTCTAACTAAATCTTTTTCTTCTTTCGTTACCCTGTATGAAGGACACATTACTCCTGAATCTAATTTTCTGCATGCGCCGTTGTTATTACACATTTCAATAGCATCTGAAAATTGACCCCAATTAGACCAGTCATAATGAGTACTTATATTCTCTGTTTGATAATCTGATTTATATCTCATCAATGATCTATCATTTGATCTAAAAGGTCTTACAATTTTACCTGGATTTAATAAATTTTTATTATCGAATGTATCTTTAATTTCTTCGAATGCATTTGTAATATTTTTTCCAAACATCATTTCGTGGAATTCTGATCTAACTATCCCATCTCCGTGTTCACCAGAATGAGAACCTTTATAATTCTTAACCATTTCAAAAGCTTCCTCAGATATAGATCTCATGTTTTTAATGTCTTGGTCAGATTTCATATTCAAAACTGGTCTTACGTGAAGGGTTCCAACCGATGCATGGGCATAAAACATTCCACTTGTATTATATTTTTTAAATATTTCATTTAATCTTGCTGTGTATTCTGCCAAGTGATCTAAAGAAACTGCACAATCCTCTATAAATGCAACTGGCTTTTTATCTCCCTTCATCGACATCAAGATATTTAATCCAGCTTTTCTAATCTCAAAAACTTCTTTTTGTTCTGATAAGTCTGTAAAAAAAGAAAATTGATTTTTCTTATTTTGATTAAGAACTAAATATTCAAGGTCTTTAATTTTTTTTTCATAAACATTTTGGTCTGTATCTATAAATTCAACCATTAAAACAGCTTCTGGGTTACCTTTTATATATTTATTTATTCCACCTGCATACATTGGTATCTCTTTTGCTAGATTTAATAAATTCTGATCCATTAATTCAACGCAAGTTGGTTTTAATTTTACAATTTCTTTTGTTAATTCCATGGCTTGATGAAAGTTATCAAAGTAACAAACACCTAAAATTTTATTTTTAGGGATCTCAGATAATTTTAATTTTATTCTATTAAAAAGTGACAATGTTCCTTCAGAGCCAACTAATAAATTTGATGAATTAAAGCCATTTGGATCAATCAAATCTATATTATAACCACCCACTCTTCTTTGAGTTGTTGGCCAATTTTCATCAATATCTTTACTAACTTTTTGTCTTAAATTTAAAAATTTATCAATTATTTTATAAAAACGATCTTGGTTATTAGTCGTTGCTAAATAGTTTTTATTAATTTGATCGAAAGTATGTAACGAGCCATCATCTAAAACTGCTTCAATAGCCAGTACGTTGTGAACCATATTTCCGTAATACAAAGATCTTGATCCACATGAATTGTTTGCTGACATCCCTCCAATAGTTGCTCTACTACTTGTAGACACATCTACAGGAAACCATAAACCATATGGCCTTAAAAATGAATTTAAATGATCCAATACAACACCAGGCTGAACCCATACATATTTTTCCTCTACGTTGAGCTCTAAAATTTTATTTTGGTGTTTTGAGTAATCAAGAACTACACTTTCCCCTACTGTTTGACCACATTGAGAACTTCCGCCACCTCTAGCTAGAAGAGGAATAGAATTTTTTTGAGAGTATTCCATTAAGTTTAAAACATCATTTGTATCCTTTGGAAGAACCACGCCTAGAGGTTTAATTTGATAAACTGATGCATCAGTGCTGTATCGACCCCGAGAAAACTCATCAAATAAAGTTTTCCCATCAACTTTATTACTTATTTCTTTTCCTATTCTTTGTATTTGATCTGAACTAAACCGCATAAAAGTTAATTAAAGGTTTATTTATTTTTGTAAACTAGTTTACCAAACTTTTTTAACGCGGTTTCTGAAATTTCTAATCCTAAACCTGGATTTTCATTTAGATATATCCAACCATTACTCATTTTATGGGGATTTTCAAATAATTCAGCTTGTAGAGGATCTCTTTCATCATCAAATGACTCGACTATTCTTCCAGATGGTGACGACGCAACTAAAGGAGCATGAATGTAACAATCATGATGTGGTGCTATATCCAAATGATTTAATTCACATAAAGCAGATAGTTTTTTACCATTTGTAAAACCACCAAACATTGTACAATCAAATTGTAAAATTTGAATTGCATTTTCTTCCACCATGGATCTACATCCATAAATCGTAATTTCACTTTCTCCACCTGATAAAGGAATTTTTGTTTGTTGTGATAAAAGTTTTAAATTTCTTCTGTCATCTTCCCATCTCACAGGCTCTTCTATCCAAGTTGGATTAAATCTCTCTAATTCTTTTACTCCCTCAATAGCCATTTTTAGGTCCCATGCTCTATTAACATCAATCATTAGATCTTTATCGTCACCAATTTCTTGTCTAATTATTTCTAATCTTTTGGCATCTTCTTTTATACTTAATCCACCTACTTTAACTTTGAAGCTTTGATGGCCAATTTTAATTAATTTTTGTAACTCCTCTCGAAGTTCTTTTTCATTTTGACACTCTCTTTCATTTCTTCAATCCTGCATAAATATCTGTCGTAACAATCTCCATTTTTTCCTACAGGAATTTTAAATTCTAGTTGGTTATAACAATCATATGGTTGTGATTTCCTTAAATCCCATGGAACACCAGAACCTCTAATCATAACACCACTAAAAGAATAATCGAGAGCGTCTTCTTTTGTAACGACACCAATATCGACATTTCTTTGCTTGAATATTCTATTGTCAGTCAATAAATTTTCTAAATCATTTATTATTTTTGGAAAAGTTTCGCAGAATTTTGCGATATCTGTCTCTAAACCTGCTGGTAAATCTTGATGCACACCACCTGCTCTAAAATAATTTGCATGTAATCTTGATCCAGATGCTCTTTCATAAAAAGTCATTAAAGTCTCTCTTTCTTCAAAACCCCATAAAGATGGTGTTAAAGCTCCTACATCTAATGCTTGTGTTGTAACATTTAAAATATGACTTAAAATTCTGCCAATTTCACAAAACATCACTCTTATAAATTGAGCTCTAATTGGGACATCAATGTCTAAAATTTTTTCAATGGCCAAAGCGAAAGCATGTTCTTGATTCATCGGGGCTACATAATCTAATCGATCAAAATATGGAACTGCTTGCATATAAGTTTTATTTTCAATTAATTTTTCAGTACCACGATGTAGTAAGCCAATATGTGGGTCTGCTTTTTCAACAACTTCACCATCTAATTCTAATATGAGTCTAAGAACCCCATGAGCTGCTGGATGTTGAGGTCCAAAATTTAAATTTAGGTTTTTAATTTTTTTTGTCATTACTGTCTGCTAATTCTTTAATATATTTTGTACCTTCCCATGGACTTTCATAATCAAAGTTTCTATAATTTTGTTCTAGTTTCACTGGTTCGTTAATTACTTTTTTTTGACCTTCACTGTATCTAACTTCAGTATGACCAGTTAAAGGAAAATCTTTTCTCAATGGATGACCCTCAAAACCGTAGTCTGTCAAAATTCTTCTTAAGTCAGGATGATCTTTGAAACTTACTCCATACATATCAAAAACTTCTCTTTCCATCCAGTTAGCAGATGGAAAAATTGATGTTAATGATGCAATAACTTCATTTTCACTTATATTGTAACTTAAGATCATTCTCTGATTAAACTCATGACTCAAAAATAAATATACAAT
>CACFSB010000023.1 GCA_902568855.1 uncultured Pelagibacteraceae bacterium
TCTGGAATGATAGCTAAAGAAAACACCAATTTAAATTTAGCCCCTTATAGCTCAACAAGATTCAATTAGTAAAATGCAAAATACCAAAGCATATATCATGCTGGTATGCGCTACTCTATTCTGGGCTGGTAATTTTATGGTTGGCAAGTATGCTTTCTTGGTTGAGATACCTCCTCTAACTTTAGTGTTTTATCGTTGGCTTCTTGTTTGGATTATATTGTTACCTTTTACTTTTAAAGAAATAATTAAATATAAAAATACAATTTTAAATAATTTACCTTTGTTATTTTTTTTAGGTTTTACAAGTGTTGGTTTATTTAATTCATTTACCTACTTGTCTTTAATACATACCCAGGTAATTAATGCATCTCTTTTTAATACCGCAATCCCCGCTATAATAATTTTACTTTGTTTTTTATTTAAAGTTGAACAAACTAATAAGTACCAAATTTTAGGGCTTGTCATTTCAGTGTGTGGTATTCTGGCGATTATTACCAGACTTAAGCTAGACATTTTGTTTTCCCTTAATTTTAATAAAGGCGATTTGATAATGATAGGAGGTGTTATCACGTGGGGAGTTTATTCAACTCTCTTAAAGAAAAAAAAATTTACTCTTCCGTTATTAACTTTAGTTCATGTTATTTGTACATTCGGTTTGATAACTGTATTGCCTCAATTTTTATATGAATACTCTAATGGAGAATTAATTAAGTTCGATATAAATTTAGTCTATACTTTGATATTTTTAGCTCTTTTCCCAAGCATAGGATCTTATTATTGTTGGGCAGGTGCTGTTTCTATCATTGGTGCAAATAGAGCAGGTATTTTCCTATCTTTAATTCCGTTGTTTAGCACCATAATGGCAATACTATTTTATAATGAGCAATTTAAATTTTTTCACTTGATTGGTGCAATTTTAATTATATTAGGTTTATTTTTATCAAATAAGGAAATTAAAAATGCTTAAAGTTGCTATCTTAGACGACTATCAAAATGTCTCTCAACAATTTGTTGATCTTGAAAAATTAGCAGGAAAGTACGAAATCAAAATTTTTAGTGAGCCTTTTGAGGATGAAGCAGATGCTCTTGATAAATTAGCTGATTTTGAAGCTCTATTAATTATGAGGGAAAGAACTCCTGTAACAAAAAATTTAATTGAAAATTTAACTAAATTAAAATTTATAATAACCAGCGGATTAACAAATAAGTCCATTGATCTTGAGGCTGCAAAAAAAAGAAAAATAATTGTTAGTGGGACAGACAGTAATCAAAATTCTGTTCCTGAGCTCACTTGGGCATTAATTCTCGGATTAGCAAGAAATCTAAAAGAGGAAATTGATAATATGTACCAAGGATATTGGCAGACTACTATTGGAGTAGAATTAAAAGGAAAAATACTTGGTTTAATTGGTCTAGGAAAGATTGGATCGCAAGTTGCTAAAATTGGAAAAGCATTTGGTATGCAAGTGATGGCATGGAGCGAAAATCTTAATTTAGATACCTGCAAAGAATTAGATGTTTTACCTTGTAGCAAAGAGGATTTAATTAAGAACTCAGATTTTTTATCTATACATGTCCAAGGGGGTGATAGATACAAAGACTGTATTACAATTAAAGAGATGGATAAAATGAAAAAATCTGCTTTTTTAATTAACACTTCTAGGGGACCAATCATAAGCGAGGACGATTTAATAATTGCGTTATCAACAAATGAAATAGCTGGAGCTGGGTTAGACGTATATGAAAAAGAACCTTTGCCAGAGAATAATAAGCTCAGATTTTTACCAAATGTATTATTAACTCCTCATATTGGATATGTGACCGCTGAAAATTATCAAATTTTTTACAGTCAAATGATCGAGTCACTTGAAGCCTGTGTAAACGGTAAACCAATTCGTGTCATTGAATAATAATGGAATTACCAGTCGTTAATCATAAAGATTATTTTGCAAAAATTGGAGATGATCATAAATTTCCAATAAACAAATTTGGTGATCTTGCAGATTATTTAATAAGCAATAAAATTGTAAAAAAATTTCATAAACCCTACCCCTGTTCATTAGAAACTTTAAAGAGAGCACATTCGGAGGAATATATTAATCATATTAAAAACAAAACTTTGGATGAAATTGGTGTAAAAAAAATAGGATTTCCATTAGTGGATAGTGTAGTTCAAAGATCTTTTATAGCAACTGGTGGCACAGTATTGGCCTCTAAGTTAGCAATAAATTATGGTGTAGCTTGTAACACTGCAGGCGGTAGTCATCATGCAAATTATCAAGGTGGTGCGGGTTACTGTGTTTTTAATGATGTGGCAGTGGCATCACAATATTTGTTAGATAGAGGGTTAGCTGGGAAAATCTTGATTGTAGATTTAGATGTTCATCAAGGCAATGGTAATTCAGATATATTTAAAGACAATAGAAATGTTTTTACTTTTAGTATGCATTCTAAATCAAATTATCCTGCAAAAAAATCTATTAGTGATTGTGATGTGGAGCTTGAAAACGATTTAGAGGATAAAGAATATTTAAAGATACTAAAATTTTATTTAAATCAATTAAATGAGGAAAATTTTGATTTTGTTTTTTATATCGCAGGTGTCGATATTCATTTTAACGATAGACTTGGAAAACTAAAAATTTCTGATGAGGGGGTTAAAAAAAGAGATGAAATTGTTACCGAAAACTTTTTTTCTAAAGGAATACCTCTTTGTGGTGTTTTAGGTGGTGGGTATAATAAAGACGCAAAAAAGCTTGTAGAATTACATTCTTATTTACATCAATCGTGTGCTAAATTAGTCTAATAGTATGAGTAAAAAGAACTCAAATTTAACTGCAGAACAAAAATTAGTTATGTTTGAAGATGGCACTGAGCCTCCAGGTTCAAGCGAATTAAATAATGAAAAGCGAGAGGGAAGTTATCACTGTGCAAATTGTGATGTAAAATTATTTGACTCAAAAACCAAGTATGAAAGTGGATCAGGTTGGCCATCATTTTATCAATCATTGCCAGATGTTTTTGAAACTAAAACTGACCATTTAATAGGTTATGCAAGAACAGAGTATCACTGTAAAAATTGCAATGCCCATCACGGACACATTTTTGACGATGGACCTTTGCCAACCGGAAAAAGATATTGCAATAATGGTGTATGTTTAGTTTTTAAAGAAACCAAATGAGTAAAATTAAGTTTGTCTTTTATTTGATTTTAGCTTTTGTTGCATACAAAGGTTTTGTTGCATTTAAAGATTTTGAGATTGGTGTTGATAATCGTGTAGCAGAAATAGAGGAGAAAGCAGGTTTAGAAAGAGAAGATGAAGTAATCGGCCTTATGATGTATTTGGGTAATCCTCCAGAGTTAACAGAACATTTGTTTACAGAAAACAGATCTAAATGTTTGGAGATGAAAGAAATAGCAGAGGAAACTTCGTTTGCCTACTATGAATGCGCAAGAGTTAATGCAGTAATGAGTGGCAAAAAGATTGTGAGCATAATTGATGAGCTTGAGGTAATTGAATAATTACAAATTAAGTGCATAAAACCCACAAATAAGGAGTTATTCAATTTAACTTAAAAGATGAAAATTAAGACTAAATTTACTATAAATCGCTAATATGTGTAAAAATTTAAAACACTTATCAAATATTTTTTTTTTATTAATTTTTGTTTTTTTTATAAAAAATGCAAATAGTGCTGATGTTAATATAGCAGAGGATACTAATACACAACAAACCTTACAAGCTAGCTCAACTTTAACTATCAAATCTGGATTTGCTCTTCAAAACGTTGCCGTAGATAGAATTGTAAAAGGTTATAATCCTGAAATTGATAATGCTACTGTTGTTGTTGAAGAAAATGCAACCCTTGAAGGTAAAGCAAATACAATTTACGTCAGAGAAACATCAGGCTTTACTCTTACGAATTCTGGGTCTGTTATAGGGAATGGTTCGAAAGTTTTGAATTTAAGAGATACACAAAATCCAACGATTACAAATAATGAAGGAGCTACAATAAGTGGTACATATAATGTAATTGTTCAACAATCTACAGCCACAGAGGATGCAACAGGACTAACAATTACAAATCATGGTACAATTAAAGCAGTGGGAAGTACTTCTGAAAGAGCAATTTATATTTATCAGTCTGGTGGTGAACTTGCAGAAGATGCAACTATAAAAAATTCAAGCACAGGAAATATTTATAATACTCAAAATTCTCCAACAATAGCAATCGATACTAGTTCTACATTAACCAACTCTGGAACAATTGAAAACAGATACAGTCCCTCATCTAAATCTATTCAAGTTGTTGGAAACAATAACACTGTTACTCTAAAAGATGGTGGTAAAGTAATTGGTGTAATTGACTCTGATGGGACAGGAAACAAATTAAGAATTCAACATGGCGCTGGCCAATCTTATTACTATGAAACAGAGGGTACATTTGATTTAGAGGATCTTGATGGGAATGTTATCGTTGAAGGTTCTGCTGGTTCGGTAGGACAGGGTGGAAATGAAATTTTAGATGAGCAACTTGGACATAAATCAATTAATCTAAGAAAGTCAATTGCCAAATTTAAAAGAAGTGAGCAATACTCAAATCAAAATGATACTTGGTCAGAAATATTCTCGTCTTTTGAGCGAAGACAAGGCAAAAAAAAAACGTTGAGATTAGAACATAATAACTTAAGAGCTGGAGCGAACATAATTCAACCTGGGCAAAATTTAAATCATCTATTTTCTGTTGAAACTGGAAGACAAGAATTTTCTAAAGATCATAATATCGATCGTATTAGTATCTCTGGTGGTTTTATTTCAGACGAAAAACAAACAAAACTCAACTCTAAGATAGAAACTTTTTTTGTTTGGGGAGTAACACTAAATAAAAGTGATAGAAGAATTCTTACAAACACAACTACTAGCGGTTTTTTAGATATCGATGATCAGTATTTTAGCTATGATGCTCTTTATGGAGGAAAGTTTTTAAACAATATGATACCCGATTTTAGTTATTCCTTAGGTTACGGATTAACGCCTAATCATGAAGAGAGCGAATATTATAAATGGCAAAAAAAAGAATTTCTAAATGCATCAGTTGCGTTAAGTGATGAATATTTGATTTTAAGTGATGATAAGTCAAAATTATATTTTAGTTGGCTTACTGATTACCGAGAGGTAATTGCTGAAAATGTTCAAGAGTTTAAAGTTAACAATGTATTTGCAGAGTATGATCCACACGAAGATCTATCAAGAGAAATTACTGTTACTGCAGGTATAGATTATGAATTTCAACCTCAAGAAAATAGTTTATTTTCTATTAATTTAGATGGTCTTTATTCAAGCCAACAAACCTATGGTGCTCAAGCTAAACTTTATTACAAATCGTTATTTTAGTCGTTGAAAATTCTCAATTTTTTTAACCATATTGAGCAATTAAGTTCTTTGGTAAACTATAAAAAAGTATAATCTTGTCTTTAAATAGAATTCTAGATAAAATTAAATATGTTTGAAAAATTAGAAGAATTAGCAAAAAATAATAAAAAAATTTCAGATTTTCATATTAGATCAGGATCACCATTAGCATATAGACAAACTGGAGAAATCGTAATGGTAAAAGATGTTGTGGTTAAACCGCAGGATCTTATCGACATGATGACTACAAATTGCAATGAGCATGAAACTAAAAAATTTCAAGACACCCACGAATTAGACTCTGCCGTTACTTTAAGTGGATTAAGATTTAGAGCTAATTTTTATAAAACTTTAAATGGTCCAGCAGCGGTGTTGAGACGTGTAGAAAGTAAAATACCAGAGATGGGTCAATTTGATTTGCCAGATGTTCTTTATGATATAATTGATATGCACAAAGGATTAGTATTGGTTACCGGACCAACTGGATCGGGAAAATCAACTACACTGGCAGCGATTGTTAATGAAATCAATAAAACAAGAACTGCTAATATTATAACTGTAGAAGATCCAGTAGAATTTATTCATACTGACCAAAAAAGTATAGTTTCTCATAGAGAAGTAGGAAAACAAACACAATCTTTTGCAAGCGCATTAAAGGCTGCTCTAAGAGAAGACCCTGATGTTATATTAGTAGGTGAGATGAGAGATTTAGAAACTGTAAGTTTAGCTTTAACTGCTGCAGAAACTGGACATTTAGTATTTGGAACACTTCACACTAGTGGAGCACCCAATACAATTAACAGAATTATTGACGTATTTCCTCCAGAGCAACAAGCTCAAATACGTGCACAATTATCAACATCTTTAAAAATGGTCGTAACTCAAAGATTATTAAAAACTAAAGATGGACTCGGTCGAGTTGGTGCTTTTGAAGTAATGAAATGTAATGCTCCAATACAAAACTTAATCAGAGAAGCAAAAATTCATCAAATACCAAGCATCATGCAGACTGCAGTAAAAGATGGAATGATCACGATGACAAAATCGTTGGAGAATCTAGTTCAAGCAGGAAAAATTGATGCACTCAACACCAAAGAAAGTTAAAGGCTTTACAATTTTAGAAGTAATAATTGTTCTCTCACTTGTAGGAATAATTTCAGCAATAGGTATCCCAAATTTTAATTCTTGGAATAAAGACAGAGTAGTAAGAGCTGAAGCAGAAAGAGTAAGAGATATAGTAACTAGTATTACCTCCCAAGTTCAAAGGGGATTATATGGATTTGGACAGTTTCAAGTAGACGTTACAGGAGCCAATGTATCTTTTAGCACCAACGGAATGCTTATGGCTAACATTGCAACAAGAGTTTTTCGAGATGGTACAGATTTATGTCTATCTGGCGATCTTGCTGAGGATTACTGGGATCATTTTGGTACAGATAGACAAAATGCAGAGGTCAGATTTTATCAAACAGATGAAATTAAAGTCGATGTATCAAGTGCTGTTGTATGTTTTTCCAAAGATGGCTCTTTATTTAGTGGTGGTTTAGATTTTGGTGATAACATGAATGTAGTCGAAACTATTTTTATTTGTTCCCGTAATACTGAAACTTGTGAAGACCCAGAAGCAGATGAAATCGAATTAACTGGGACAGAAGTAGAGGGTGATCAACCAGAGGAAGTGGAAGACAGCGGCGTAATTTATGTTGTGAGCTGGTCAAGATTTGGTAACGTAAAATTAGAGAAATGGAATTCAAATTCAAGTCAATGGATAGTTCAATAAATGAAAAATATTAAGGAAAAAGGACTGACTATAATTGAAGCACTGATATCAACTGCTCTGATAGGAATAGGTTTTATAGCCATATTTCAAATGGTAAATTTTTCTGTAACTTCCATAAATACTTCTGGTGAAAGAACAAAAGCAAACTTCTTATCATCGATGATAGCTGAGGGTTTTATTGGTTATAAAGAGTCGATAGGTGGTTTAAATAATACTGACAAGGAAATGGTTTTTTATAAGGATGGAAAAGCTTATATAAATAATGAATCAGAGGACATAAGGTGTCTCAAATTTTCAGAATATTATATGGCCCTTTCAAGAGGAAATAGGCCTCAATGTTCATCTGCTACAGGGGGAGATGAACCTGAAATGGGAAATAATCCAGGTTGGAGTAATCACGCTTATACAACTGGAACAGTGACACCTGGATCACTAAAATTTGATAATTGTGATCAAAGAGCCGCCAGCGGTTACACCAAAGATAATTTAACACCAATTCATGGACCAGGAGCTCAAACAGACGAAAATGTTGTAAATAATAAAGTGATCAAATGGACACGTATGTTAGGAGAAGATAGATCAATACGGTGCAAAAGCCAAAAAGATTTTAAAACTGTTGATATGTTTGAAATGTGTATTTGGGATTGTCAAATATTTAATCCTAATATTTATGATGAAGCAATGTATGTTGGAAGAATTCAAATAAACTTGAACGACGGTAAAAAAAGAAAATTTTTATATTT
>CACFSB010000024.1 GCA_902568855.1 uncultured Pelagibacteraceae bacterium
TTACTACCATCTGCCCATGGAATAAACTTACCAATGTACCCACCTGGATCGATGCCATAAGCTAAGTTATAACCAACAAGCCAGAACATTATACCTGCAATTGAAAATAAACCTATATTTTTTGCACAGATTACGGATACACTTTTTGATGTAACCATACCTGATTCTAACATTGCGAATCCTGCAGCCATAAACATTACTAGGAATCCACAAATCAAGAATAATAGGGTGTTAAATATAAACCCTACTTCGGCAGAAACAGTTGTGTCTGCCATACCAGCACTACTCATGTTTAATAAAAAAATTAAACTAATAAGTGGTGCACTTATTACTTTTGTTAATTTAGTCATACGACCTCCCTGTTAAAGAGGCTCTTTTATTTTATTAAATGCTAATAACTAACGCTGATTATGAAAATTGGGTATGCAGGATTTGCATATAGAAACAGCCTTAACGAGAGTTTCGTTAAGGCTGTAAAAAGACGTTATTTATTGAATACTTCTTTTAAAGCTTTTGCTGGTAAAAACTTAACTTTTTGAGATGCAGCAATTTGGATCTGTTCTCCAGTTCTTGGGTTTCTTCCAACTCTAGCTTTTCTCTTAGCTACTTTATATGTACCAAAACCAGCAATTTTTACTGAATCATCAGCTTTTAAAGCATCTAAAATTGTGTTGGTAATTGTATCAAAAGTTCTCTCAGCATCAGCTTTACTTAGATTTAATGCCCCAGAAATTTTGACTACTAGTTGTTTTTTATTCATTTTAGCTCCGGTTTTATTAGGTTATTTTCATTGTTGTCAAAAGTACTGATAAATCAAGACTTTTTTTAGTGTATTTAAAAAAGTTATACACAATATGTTGTGTAAATTAAAAAAATGTTGATTTTATTGAGTTTTTTAGACTTTATTGAAAATTATCAATTAAACAATCCTAGGTCTTTGAGGTCGTTAAAAGTTGTGAAAAACATCAAAGATATTAGTAAAAATATTCCGATTCGAAAAAAACCTTCTTGCGTTTTTTGAGATAATGGACGGCCCAAAACTTTTTCAAATGCATAAAACATTAAATGTCCCCCATCAAGCATTGGGATTGGAAACAAATTAACCAAACCAAGACTAATTGAAATATATGCCATCATGCTGATAAATGCCAAAACACCAAATTCTGCAACCTGGCCTGAAATTTTTGCTATTCTTATAGGTCCTCCAAGCTGAGAAGTATCAGCTTTACCAAAAATCATTGCACCAATATATTTTAACGAAGAAATTCCTACAAAATAAACTTCATGAGCAGCATGGTATATAGCTTGTGCGGGTCCTAATTTTACATGATTAATCTCATTATTATAAGCACCTAATTTTATACCAACTATTCTTTTATTAAGTTTGTTTCCTAAATTATCTTCACCTGGAACAATATTAGGTTTTATTTTTAAAATTAGCTCATCATATGAACGTTTCACTTTAAAATCTATTATTTCATCAGTGGACATAGTAATGAATTTAGAAACATCCATAATACTCTCTACTTTGTTGCCATCTATTTCTAAAATTATGTCGTTTTGTTTTAATCCTCCTACCATAGCAGGGCTATCTTTCTGAACTTCATTGATGATGGCTGGTGTAAAATCTTTACCAACAAAAGTATAAATTGAGAAGAAAATTACTAGAGCTAATAAAAAGTTTGCTAAAGGGCCACCAAAAACAATTAAACTTCTTTGATATAGAGGTTTAAGAGTAAATAGTTTTTTTTGGTCCTCTTCACTATATTTTTCTAAAATTTCTTTATGATCCGCTTGAGAATATACATTTCTATCTCCAAAAAATTTTACGTATCCTCCTAGAGGTATCCAGCATATTTTCCATCTTGTCCCAGATTTATCATTCCAACCAAAAATTTCCTTACCAAATCCTATAGAAAAATCGGTAACACCTACTCCAAATTTTTTTGCAAAATAATAATGTCCATATTCATGAATAAATACAACAATCAAAATTAGAATAATAAAAGGTAAAATATAACTTAACATTTATGATTATCTTATACTATCTATCCAATTTTTTAACTCAATCATTCTTTGAGACTTATTTGACACAGTAATTTCTTTTTTAATAAATAAAATATGGTTTTTTACTTCTTCTTCGTCTTTAAATACTTTTCTTGTTTTAATTAATCTGTCTTTCCTAAACTCGATTAAACTTATCATTTTTTCATAAGTAATTTCAGGGTGATACTGTAACCCATAAATTTTCGATTTTCCAACCTCAAAATATAAACTTTGAACTTTATTAATTTTATTTGATGCTAAACAAATCCCGTTTGATGGGAATTTAACTACCTCATCAAAATTAAACGCTGGAGAATTAAAATTATTATTCTTATTTTTATAAATAGAATTATTTAATCCTTCATTGTTAATTATAATATCATTTGCTATTCCAATATGAGATTTTTCTGCTTTTTTTACCTCTCCTCCAGCAGCGGTCACTGCAACTTGCATTCCCCAACAAATCGCTAAAATATTTTTAACTTGTTTTTGGCATTCTCTCATAAATTCAATTTGTCTTTTTATCTCTGGTGTATTGTTATAAATGTTCAAACTACTTCCACCCCAAATTAAACCATCATATTTTAGAAGTTTATTTTTTGCCTCATCTAAATTTTGGTCTGAGGATGGATTAATAACATCAAAATGATAATTGTTATTAAATCTATTAAGACTATCCTTTAAACTCTCAGTATGTGTTTGAATACCGACTTTTAAAAAATTTTGATTTTCCTCTTTTAAATTTCCCTCAACTATCAAAATATTAAGATTTTTCATTTAAAACAAATTACCAGACATGCTGTGTTGGTACATAATTTTCATGTCTTCAATGCTCAATTTTTTTGGGTTACCATTCGTTGATGGATCCTCTAAAGCCATTTTTGATAAACGATCAATTTGTAAATCTTTTTCACTTATGACACTTGATAATTTGTGTGGAATTTCAAATTTTTTTCTTAAATCTAAAATCCATTTTAAAAAACCGTCGAAAGATTTATCTTTTAATTCTAGATACTCTGAAATTTTTGTGACTTTACTCTCAATTGCATCTCTGTTGAAAGTTAAAACATATGGCATGAAAATTGCATTTGATAGGCCATGATGAAGATTATTCAAAGCATTTACTGGGTGACTTAAAGAATGAATTGCGCCTAGACCTTTTTGGAATGCGGTAGAACCCATGCTCGCAGCCGTAAGCATGTTCATTCTGGCCTCAAGGTTAGATCCATTTTTATATGCCTCTGGTAACCATTTAGAGATTAATTTCATACCCTCTAATGCTATTCCGTCAGCCATTGGATGATACCCTGGGGCACAAAATGCCTCTAAGTTATGAGCTAAAGCATCCATACCTGTTGCAGCTGTCATTTTTTTGGGTAAATCCTTTGTTAAAACTGGGTCTAGAATAACTATTGATGGTAAAAATTTTGGATGAAATATAATTTTCTTAACTCCTAGCTCTTCATTCAAAATAACAGATGCTCTACCAGTTTCAGAACCTGTTCCAGCTGTAGTGGGAACTGCTATAATAGGAGCAACCTTATTTAAGTCAGCCTTGGTCCAATTATCACCAACATCCTCAAAGTCCCACAGTGATAAAGTTTGACCTATCATAAATGCAATTGCTTTTCCCACATCAAGACCACTTCCACCACCAAAAGCAATTACACCATCACAATTTTTTTTTTTATAATGTTTTACTCCATCACTTACATTTTTACCTGTTGGATTACCAATCACATCATGAAATAATTCAGCTGATAAATTTTTATCTTTTAAATGTGATAAAGTATCTTTAACAATAGTTGATTGTCCGAGTCCTTTGTCAGTCACCAATAAAGGTTTTTTTATATTTAAATTTTTACAAGCTAAGCTTAAATCTTTAATTCTATTTTCACCTACCCACATGGAAGTAGGATAATTCCAATTAAATTTTTCCATAAGTTTTTAGTTTATAATATCTGATATTTTTGAAATTTGACCAATCTTAAAAATTAGTGCATCCTTTTTGTTAAACCCATATTTTTCCGCATTATCTTTAAATCTTATTGGTGGTTCCATAATTGGTTCTAAAGATAATACAAATGTTCCCCAGTGCATACCTAGTACCTTTTTACTTTTTAAATCTCTGCCAATTTTAAGGGCCTCTTCTGGATTTGTATGATAAATAGATTTATCTTTATATGGCATAATTGGATAAAAATTATATGCACCAATATTAATTATGGTTAAATCAATTGGTCCGTATTCATTTCCTAAATCTTTATAAATATTCCCATATCCTGTATCACAGGCAAATAATATTTTTTTTTCATCGTATTCAATTAAAAAACTTCCCCACAAAGTTTTGTTGGTGTCTGTTAAACTTCTTTTTGACCAATGTACAGCTGGAAGAAAAGTAACTTTTAAATTTTTATTAATATTAATTTCATCATACCAATCCATCTCATTGATATCTCTATAGCCATTATTTTTAAAATATTTGTTAAGTTTTAGTGGAACTAAAACTTTGGAGTCCTTGAAAGGAAATCTCCTTATTGTCATCATGTCTTGATGATCATAATGATTATGGGTGAGTAAAAATAAATCTATGTTAGGTATCTCGCTTAATTTTAATGCTGGTTCAGTAAATCTTTTTGGTCCAAATATTAGTGGACCTGCATTTTTCGAAAAAACTGGATCAGTAATAATAGTAGTATCTCCTAATTTAATAATAAACGTAGCATGACCAATCCAAGCAATATAATCATTATCTTTATATTTATCAAAGTTTCTCAAAACTTCATTTTTTTCTAAAACGTGTCCTTTGGAAATCGTCATATCAAGTTTCTTTTTCTCTTGATTAAAAATTTTGTACGACCATTTTACATTTGGATCTCTTTTTGGCGAGCCCTCAGGATTCCTAAAAGTGCCGTCAGGAAGATGATGATAAGGTTTTTTTTCCATAGCAAATGTCAAATTGTTTAAACTTAAAACCAAAATTAGAAAATATAAAAAATTTATCATATATATTTTTATTTTATATGAATTTAAAAAATTTTTTATTCTTTTATTATTTCATACTCAAAATTTTGAGTAGTTTCATTGACCTGTAAAAGTTTCGCACCATTTTTACTATGAAATTTTGAAGCCATTTCAGTTAGAGGAGAGAGCGTAACTAATCTATTTAAATGGTTAGATTTTTTGATCTTTTTGTAAACTTCCTTAACAATCAATTTTCCACCACCTTTTTTTTTAGACCAAACTGTGTAAGCAATGGCAATCTGGCCAACATTTTGACCTCTATGAGTGCTCTGCAAATGAGCATCTTGACTAAACTTGTCTAATTCTTCAACATTCCTGGGTATTTCATTAGTATAAGCAAAGCACATCACAGCATGGATTTCTTTTTTATATTTCACACCATAAATTTTTCTTCCATAATTTCTTCTAAAAGAAACGTCCAATTCAGGTCTAACTGGGTCTTCAGAGGTATTACAATCTTTGAGCTCTACTAATTCTGCGCCTTTGACCCATTCGAAGAAATTATCAATATTTTTATTAATAATTTGTTTGTTCTTTCG
>CACFSB010000025.1 GCA_902568855.1 uncultured Pelagibacteraceae bacterium
ACAAGTCCTATACATCATATCTAGACTTAATTCTCCTCCTAATGGCATATCTTTCGTCATTAGTTCGTATCTTTGTTTGGGATTATTAGGGATTTCTTCAAGCTTTGAAATAGGATCAAAACCTGTGCTTACAATCTTTATGTTAAGTTTTTTTGTGACTTGTTTAAGTTCAAACAAATAATCATAAGATTCAGCACATGCCTCGTGAATATTATTAAGTTTTTCTCCAGATAATTCAATTTGGTTACCTGGTTCGAGAGTAATGTTTTTACCTCCTTTGTTTAAACCAACAATATTTTTACCTTCTTTAATTGGACTCCAACCAAATTCATTAAGTGCTGAAAACATTTCTTTTACTTTTGAGTAATCAATTCTTTTGTTATTTTTACTATCAAATAAAAATTTCTCATGTTCAATACCAATCTTGAAATCTTTCTTTTCTTTTATTCCAGATTTAAAGTATTTAATTATTTGTTCTTTAGAAATAGTCATCTTTGAGAATATAGCCTATAAAATTTTACAGTGAAGAGTAAGGTTTTCTAGAAAAAACTTTTTTTACAAAGGGTTTAAAGAAATCTAGTGGTAACGATTTATAATTTGGATCAAATGAGTTTTGATCATATTTTTCACAAAAATCTACTGTGTCCTGATAATATTTATGATTTCTATATTCGTCTCTTTTATTTTTGTTTCCACCTAAATGGTGAGCGTAATAATACATCTGAAACTCACCATGTTTCTCAACAATCCAATGAGTTCTTTCTGAAACATACGGTTTAAGAACTGCTGCAGCATATTCTGAATGATTCATTGGAGCTAGCTCGTCACCAATATCATGCAATAAAGCAGCTACAATCATTTCATCACTTTCTCCATTTCTATAAGCTCTAGTTGCACTTTGAATCGAATGTTCTAGTCTTGAAACTTGGTAACCTTCTAAAGTTTCAGTGAGTCCAGCCATAAATTTTAATATTCTATCAGCTGTTTTACTTGCAAAATCTTTTTCATGTTTATCAAGAAAGAGATAATCTTCTTTGGTTCCATTTTTCATTTCTGTAAAACTTACTTTTTTCATAAATTAATTATTTGATGCTGTGCTTAGTAAAGAAAGTTGAGTTATCTTGCTGTCACCTAATTCATCTATAGGTTTTACTGGGTAATCTCCAGTGAAATAATGATCAGTTAATTGTGGATAATTTTCATTTCTTTTATCAAATCCAATAGCTTTATACATACCTTGAATAGATAAAAATTTTAATGACTTAGCACCTATGTATTCACAGATTTCGTCATTATTTTTATTCGCAGCTAACAATTCTTTTTTCGTTGGTGTGTCAACTCCATAGAAATCTGGGTGTTTGATTTCAGGACAAGCAATTCTAACATGAACTTCTTTTGCTCCCGCATCATAAAGCATTTTAACAATTTTATGAGATGTCGTTCCTCTTACCAAAGAATCATCAACAAGAATAATCTTTTTATTTTCTATTGTTGTTTGATTTGCATTTAATTTAAGCTTAACCCCCAAACTTCTTATTTTTTGACTTGGTTCAATAAAGGTTCTTCCAACATAATGATTTCTAATTAATCCATGTTCATAATTTTTATTCAAGTGCTGTGCAAAACCCAAAGCTGCAGCGTTCCCAGAGTCTGGTACTGGAACAATTATATCAGCATCAATATCATTTTCTTTCGCTAACTCTTTACCTAAATTTTTACGGTGCTCATATGCAGTTTTTCCATTAAGAATACTGTCTGGTCTTGCAAAATAAATATATTCGAAAACACAAGGTCTGATTTTTTTTATTGGAAAAGGTTTGATACTTTTAAGCTTATCATTTTCAATTAAAACAATTTCACCATTATCAACTTCTCTAATAAATTTTGCACCAATAATATCTAATGCACAGGTCTCAGATGCAAGAACGTAACTATTTTTTAATTTACCTATAACTAAAGGTCTAATTCCATAAGGATCTCTAACTCCTACCAGTAAATTTTGAGTTAACATTACTAAGGCATATCCACCTTGAATTTGAAATATTGCATCTATTATTTTATCAATTGTTTTTGATCTTTTTGATTTAGCAATAAGTTGAACAATTGTTTCAGTGTCAGAGGTTGTGTAGAAGATTGCTCCTTCTTCAACAAGTTTATTTCTTAGGTAAATTGAATTTGTTAAGTTTCCATTGTGAGCAACCCCAATCCCACCAGCATTGGTATCTGCAAAGAAAGGCTGAATGTTTCTTAATGTATTATTTCCAGTAGTACTATATCGATTATGACCAATTGCAAAATTTCCCTTAAGATTATCTAGAATTTTTTCTTTATTAAAGTTATCACCAACCAACCCAAATCTTTTCTCTGAATAATATCTTTCCCCATCAAATGTTACTATTCCACAGCCCTCTTGTCCTCGATGTTGTAGAGAATGTAATCCAAGAGCAGTTAAAGCTGAAGCATCTTTTACATTGGCAATCCCAAATACACCACATTCCTCATTTAATTTTGGATTATAAATCTTCAATTTTTTCTTTAGAGTCTTTATATGTTTTTTCATTCGGAAAAACTTTTAATAAGTAATTACTACCTTTTTCAAGATATGGAAAGGTGTATGATTTATCTAAATTTACTGGCCATTTATCGTAATTATACACAATATGCACTCCTGAAAATATACATATGGAGATAATATATGCTCGAATAAATCCAAAAAAGAATCCGAATAGAGTATCTAAACTTCCTATGCCAGTATATTTAATTGCTTTACTAATCCCTTTATTAATTAGCAATATTAAAAAGATAACTATAGTAAAGATTGTTACTCCAAGTCCTACATCAAGCACATATTCATTATCTATAATATTTTTGACATATGGTTTTAATCTTGGAAATAGTATCAAAGTTGCAATATATGCCAATAACCACTTTGACATTGAAAGTATACTTAAGACAAACCCTTTGCTATAACACTTTATTAGTGAAAGAATAGTTATTAATATATAGATTAAATCAATAACAGAAATCAAATTAAAAATTTCTCCAAAAAATTCTAGAGCTATTTCAATCATATATTCTTATTTTCCAAATGGCTTAAAAACTAATATTAAAGATGGAAGTAAAGTTAAAACAGAAATCATTGCAAATAACATTGCTAATCCCGTGAAAATTCCAAAATAGATTGTAGGTATAAATTTAGATAAAACTAAAATAGAAAAACCAAAGACTATTGTTATAGAAGTGTTTAGGATTGCAACACCGACTGTTGAATGACAAGTTTTTAACGTTTTTTTATAGTCATTAATTTTATTGAACTCCTCTTTGAATCTATAGATATAGTGTATGCTGTTGTCAACGGCTATACCTATTGTAATAGCAGCAATTGTGATAGTCATCATATCCAAAGGTATCTCTAGCATACCTATTATTCCTAAAATAAAAAATGCTGCAATAAAGTTTGGGACAACTCCAATTAAAGATAATTTAATGTTCTTAAATAAAATAACAAACATTCCAAAAATACCCAACATGACAAGTCCCAAAGTAAGAATTTGAGATTTAAACAAACTTTGTAATAAATTATTGAATAAGATCATCACTCCAGCTAATTTATATCGATCTTCGTTTAATCCAAATTTATTTTTTAGATCGCGATTTATTTTTTTGATCAATTCATTTCTTTTAAGATCTTTTTGAGAGTCGATTATTCTTAGACTTATTCGAGCTTCGTTATCTTTTATTGAAATATAAGGATCAATTATCTCAGTTTTAATATTTTCAGGGATTTTAGTGTATAAAACTCCCATTTCTAAAGTCCCAAGAGGTTTGTTATTATTTAATTGAGTTGCAACATCAACTATTGATGAAAAAGATAAGACTTTTCCTATTTCAGGAAGGCTATCAAGATAATTATGTATACTGGAAATTGTCTCTATTTTATCTTTTGTAAACCAATACTTCTCATCATTTTTTTCTTCATCGCCCCAATCTTCAAATTCATCATCTGCTTCTGATTTTTCTTCTTTTTTTTCTGGAAACTTTAAAATTACTTCTAGAGGTGTTGTTCCACCTAGTTTTTCATCAATTAATTTCATACCTTTATAAATTTCTGTCTTTTTACTAAAATAATTTATAAAACTATTTTCAACTTCCAATTTACTAATTCCAGTTATACTTAAAATAATTACTATTCCAGTTATTATAAAAACTTGATTTTTAAAATTAATAGAAATTTTTCCTAAAACGGAAGTTATTTTGGAGTCAACTTCCTCTTTTAAAAGAGTTCTATTATCTTTTAAAAAACTTAATAAACTTGGGAGCAGGGTAAAAGTAATGACAAATGATGTTATTAATCCAAAAGTCATCATCAAACCAAAATCTATTACTGGTTTTATTTCACTAAAAATCAAAGATAAAAAAGCAATAATAGTTGTTAAAGCAGTATAAAGAATTGGCCAGAACATTTTTTTTGTCGTTAAAAAGATTATTTCATGATTATTTTTGTTGGGATAAATCTTTCTTAATTGTATAAATCTTGTGCTCATATGAATATTCATCGCCATAGTTAAAATTAACATCAATGCAATAAAGTTTGACGAAATTACAGTAACTTTCCAGCCAATGAGGCCTAGAAGACCCATCATAATTATAACAGAAAAGAAACAACTACTTATTGGAACCACAACCCAAATTAAATTTCTAAAAACAAACCATAAGGTAGCAATAATAAAGGCAAGCACACCTAAACCAAAAACAATAATATCACTTTTAATGAAAGTCATCATATCATCAGCAATCATTGGTATACCACCTAAATAAATCTTTCCTATATCTTCATAACTTTTGATTACTTCTCTAATTTCTAAAATATTATTATGGTTATTTTTTTTTATTTGATCTTTGAATATTTGTATTTCCTTAGCTGATTTATTTTCAATATCTTTAAATTTTTGATTTTCTTTAATATAAACAATTATTCCACTTGTCTTACCATCTTTACTAATAACAAAATTTCTAAAAACTGGACTTGCTAAAATTTCTCTAAAACCTCTTTCTTTATCCACTCCTTCATCTTTAAGGGTTTTAAAATTCAAAAGTCTTTCCTGAAGAGGCGCATCAGAATTATCCAATAGAGGTATATCTAAAAGTGTAACAACACTATGTACCCAATTTAAACTTTGAAGTTTATATTTCAAACTGAGGAGATTATTAATTGCACTGTCGGTTACCATACCATCATTAGGTGTATGAGTTAAAACCAAAAAATCCTTTGAGCCATATCTACTTGTTACTTCCTCTAAGTATTCGAGATCTGGATCACCTTCGATTAATAGTGTTTCAGA
>CACFSB010000026.1 GCA_902568855.1 uncultured Pelagibacteraceae bacterium
GATGATATTTTAGAAAAGTTAGTTCATATAAATAGAATTACAAAAGTTGTAAAGGGTGGAAGAAGATTTGGTTTTTCTGCTTTAGTAGTTGTTGGTAATCAAGCAGGAAAGATAGGAATAGCTCACGCTAAAGCTAAACAAGTTCCTGATGCAATAAAAAAAGCAAATGAAATTGCAAAAAGAAAATTAATTCATATTCCATTGAGAGAGGGAAGAACAATTCACCATGATGTCAAAGCAAAAGACGGATCTGGTCGTATTGTTTTAAGATCTGCATCAAAAGGAACTGGAATTATAGCTGGAGGACCAGTAAGAGCAGTTTGTGAAGTTTTGGGAGTAAAAGATATTGTTGCTAAATCTATGGGTACTTCAAATGCACATAATGTTATAAGAGCAACTTTAAAAGCGCTTCTGAAACAAAATTCTCCTAAACAGATTTCAAATATTAGGAACAAAAAAATTTCAGAGATAATTGAAAAAAGAGGATAATGATAGAATTGAATAATAGAGGGAAGATTAATAAAACAAAAATTAGAGTTGGAAGAGGAATCGGCTCTGGAAAAGGTAAAACTTCTGGCAGAGGTGTAAAAGGTCAAAAATCTAGATCAGGTGTTGCTATTAAAAGTTTTGAAGGTGGTCAGATGCCACTTTATAGAAGACTACCAAAAAGAGGTTTTAACCCTGTTAAAAGAGAAATTATTGCAATTTTGAATTTAGAAAAAATTCAATCTTTTATAGATAAAAAGTCAATTGACACAAAAAGTGTATTAAATTCATCAATGTTAAAAAAGTTGAAACTAATTAATAAAAATTCAAAAAAACTAAAAATTTTAGGTTCAGGTGAAATTAAAGATAAAATTAACATTGAAGCAGATTTGGCATCAAAATCAGCGCTAGAAAAACTTGAAAAAATTGGTGGATCTATACAGTTAAAAAAATAATTTCTTATTAAATGAGTTCTTCATCTTCAAGTAGCGATTTAAGAAACAGAATAATATTCACAATTGCGATTTTAGCAGTTTATAGATTTGGTACATTCGTTCCGTTGCCAGGTATTGATCCAGAGCAACTTAAAATTTTGATGGAAGGAAATCAAAAGGGACTTCTTGGAATGTTCAATGTCTTTGCTGGTGGAGCTGTAAGCAGAATGGCAATTTTTGCTTTAGGAATAATGCCTTATATTTCTTCATCAATCATTGTTCAATTGCTTACTGGAGTATCAGATTATTTCAAAAATCTTAAGGCACAAGGAGAAACTGGGAGAGCAAAAATAACTCAAATAACAAGATATGGAACAGTATTACTTGCAACAGTCCAAGGATACGGACTTTCTGTTGGCTTAGAGTCATCTGCAAACTTAGTAATCAATCCTGGGGCTTTCTTTAAAATTTCGACTGTTACAACTATTGTTGCTGGCACAATTTTTTTAATGTGGTTAGGAGAGCAAATTACACAAAGAGGTATTGGAAATGGTATTTCTCTCATAATTTTTGCTGGTATTGTTGCGGAAATTCCAAGAGCTTTAGTCACTACTTTTGAATTAGGAAGAACTGGTGCAATATCAACTTTAATGATTATAGGAATATTTATTTTATTAATCCTTACTATTTTATTTATTGTATTTATGGAAAGAGCATTAAGAAAAATTTTAATAAATTATCCAAAAAGACAGATGGGAAATAAAATGTATGGTGGTGAATCTTCACACTTACCTCTGAAGATTAACCAAGCTGGTGTTATTCCTGCTATTTTTGCTTCAGCTTTACTTTTGTTACCAGTAACATTTTCAAATTTTAATATTTCAGAAAATGAAACATTTTTAAATTTAAGTTCATATTTTACACAAGGACAGCCACTTTATATGTTGTTATTTGCATCAGGAATAATATTTTTTACTTTTTTTTACACCTCTATAACATTTAACCCTACTGAGACAGCAGATAATTTGAGAAAATATGGAGGATTTGTTCCAGGAATTAGACCTGGAGAGAGCACAGCAATTTATATTGAAAATATTTTAACTAGATTGACAACAATTGGAGCATTATATTTAACTTTGGTTTGCCTAATGCCAGAGTTTTTAATTGCAAATTATCCAATACCATTCTATTTAGGTGGTACATCTGTTTTGATTGTGGTTGTTGTTGCTATAGATACAGTTACACAAATTCAAACTAGGCTTATGAGTTCACAATATGAACAATTGATTAAGAAAACTAAATTTGGAAAATAGATTGAGAAAGTGAACATAATTTTATTTGGTCCCCCAGGTGCTGGAAAAGGTACTCAAGCAAAATACTTAGTTAAGAAGTTAAATAGTTTTCAAATATCAACTGGTGATATGCTCAGAAAAGAAATTCAAAAAAATACATCTATCGGAAAAAAAATTGTAAATGACATGGATGATGGAAAATTTGTCAGTGATGATATAGTCAATACTCTTATTGAAAACGCATTATCTGATCCAAACAAGAAAAATAGATTTATTTTTGACGGATATCCCAGATCTCTAGCACAAGCTAAAAATCTAGAAATATTATTAAAAAAAAACAATCAAAAAATTGATTTTATCTTTTTTCTTAATGTAGATAAAGAAACGATAATTAAAAGAATTGAACAAAGAAAAATCCTTGAAAAAAGATCTGATGACGATTTAAACACCATCATTAAAAGATTTGATACCTATATGGTAACCACTAAGCCAGTTTTAGATTTTTATTCTAAAAATCAAAATTTTTATGAATTAGATGGCGCATCTAAAATTGAGGAAATTAAAGCTAAAATTGACAATTTTATCAAGGTTTAAGCCGTTGACTTTAAAAGATCTTCTTATATAAAAGGCTGAAAATTATCTCAAAATATATGGCTCGTATTGCAGGTATAAATATCCCACAAAATAAACTTGTACATGTAGGACTTACCTATATTTATGGAATTGGCGATAAATTTTCTTCTCAAATTTGTTCTTCTTTAAAAATCCCTAAAGAGAAACGTGTCAATCAATTAACTGATGAGGAGATATTAAGAATAAGAGAATATATTGATCAAAACTTCAAAGTTGAAGGTGATTTAAGAAGAGATTACTCATTAAGTATAAAAAGACTGATTGATCTATCTTGTTACAGAGGATCAAGACATCGAAAAAAATTACCAGTCAGGGGTCAAAGAACTAGATGTAATGCAAGAACAAGAAAAGGGAAGGCAATAGCTATTGCAGGTAAAAAATTAACACCACTTAAAAAATAATTATGGCTAAAGTTGATAAGGTTGAAAAACAAGACTCAAAGAGTGAAAAATTAACAAGTAAAGTTAAAAAAAGCTCTTATTCAAAAAAGAAAAAAATAAAAAAAAATATATTAAATGGAATTGCATACGTACAATCAACATTTAATAATACTATTATTTCAATTGCAGACACAAATGGAAATGTTATTTCGTGGGCCTCGGCAGGTCAAAAAGGTTTTAAAGGATCAAGAAAATCAACACCATACGCTGCTCAAATTGCTGCTGACTCTGCAGCATCAAAAGCACTTGAATATGGAATGAAAACTATATCTGTTGAAGTTAAGGGCCCAGGTTCTGGTAGAGAAACAGCTTTAAGAGCTTTACAAGCAAGAGGTTTTAAAATTTTATCAATTAAAGATACAACACCTATGCCACACAATGGTACTAGACCACCTAAAAAAAGGAGAGTTTAATGGAAACTGAAAACGTTAATATAAAAAATTGGAAATCACTTATTAAACCATCAAAAATTGATGTGCAAATGAGTGATGATTTATCTAAAGCTAAAATTATAGCTGAACCTCTTGAAAAGGGTTATGGTTTAACATTAGGTAATTCATTAAGAAGAATTCTGTTATCCTCAATAAGGGGTGCAGCAGTAACATCAATTCAAATTGATGGAGTATTACATGAGTTCACATCTATCAAAGGTGTAAGAGAAGATGTTACAGATATAGTATTAAATGTGAAATCTTTAGCGTTAAAATCATCTTCAGAGGGAACCAAGAAACTTGTTTTGGATGCTAAGGGACCAGGTGAAATAAAAGCTTCAGATATCACGCCAGTTGCCGATGTAGAAATTTTAAATCCAGATTTAGTTATTTGTAATTTAGATGAAAATACAAGTTTTCATATGGAAATGAATGTTAATACAGGCAAAGGATATGTTCCTGCAGAACTTAATAAACCTGAAGAGCCACCCTTAGGATTAATTGCAATAGACTCACTCTATAGTCCAGTTAAAAAAGTATCTTATTCAGTGAGCACTGCTAGAGAAGGTAAGGCACTTGATTACGATAAACTTACAATGGAAGTTGAAACAGATGGTTCTATTTCCGCTGAAGATGCCGTTGCATATTCAGCAAGAATTTTTCAAGATCAATTAAAGATGTTTATTAATTTTGATGAACCTGTCGAGGCACCTGTAAAAGAAGTTTCAACAGAACCAGAATTTAATAAAAATTTATTAAGAAAAGTTGATGAATTGGAGCTATCTGTTCGATCAATGAATTGTTTAAAAAATGATAACATAATTTACATTGGTGATCTTGTTCAAAAGTCTGAAGGTGAAATGCTTAGAACACCAAATTTTGGAAGAAAATCACTTAATGAAATTAAAGAGGTTTTAACAGGAATGTCATTGTATTTGGGTATGGAGATACCAAATTGGCCACCAGACAATATAGCTGAAATGTCCAAAAAACTCGAGGAAGCTATATAAATGAGACATGGATTTGCTAATAAAAAGCTCAACAGAACGTCTGAGCATAGAAAAGCACTTTTAAAAAATATGCTTAATTCTTTGATAAAGTATGAGCAAATTAAAACAACATTACCAAAGGCAAAGTTTTTAAAACCTCAGGCTGATAAGATTATTACATTAGGTAAAAAAGATACTCTTCATAACACAAAAGCTTTAGTTTCACAGTTACAAGATATTAAAACCGCTAATAAAGTTAAAAAAACATTATCAAAAAGATATGAGAAAAGATCGGGTGGTTATACAAGAATAATTAAAGCTGGTTATAGATATGGTGATAATGCGCCGATGGCAATTATTGAGTTTGTAGACAGAGATGTTGAAGCAAAAAAAGCAGACAAAAAGAAAAAATCTACTTCAAAAGAGCCCGAAAAAAAAGAA
>CACFSB010000027.1 GCA_902568855.1 uncultured Pelagibacteraceae bacterium
ATAGGGCTCAGTAATTGTAACATTATTTTTATTTTCTAAACTTGGGATTGTAAATGCAGAGCCCATTGCACCTCCACCAATAACTAAGATATTTTTCATAACAAATAATTATTTTATTGTAATTGTCATCATTTTGTTAGTAAAATACAGAAATAATTATTTAATTTAGTAGATTAATGACAAAAGTAGCAATTATTGGTGCAGGACCTTGTGGACTATCAATGTTACGGTCTTTTGAACTAGCGGAAAAAAATGGTGAAAAAATCCCTGAAGTTGTTTGTTTTGAAAAACAAGAAGATTGGGGTGGTTTATGGAATTATAGTTGGCGAACAGGATCTGATCAATACGGGGACCCTGTACCTAACAGTATGTATAGATATCTTTGGTCAAATGGACCAAAAGAATGTTTAGAATTTGCTGATTATTCTTTTGATGAGCATTTTGGAAAGCCGATACCATCCTTTCCACCTAGAGAAGTTTTATATAACTATATTGTTGGAAGAGTAAGTAAAGGAAATTTAAAAAAAAAGATTAAATTTAATACTAGAGTTGTTAACACTATTTTTAAAAATGACAAATTCGAACTTAGTTATCAAGATAAAGTTAACAATAAAGTATTAAAAGATAATTTTGATTTTGTTGTTGTTTCAACTGGTCATTTTTCTGTTCCTTTTATTCCAGAATACGAAGGAATGGATACATTTCCTGGAAGAATAATGCATTCTCATGATTTTAGAGATGCAGAAGAGTTTAGAGATAAAAATGTAATAGTACTAGGTAGTAGTTATTCGGCAGAAGACATCGCTCTTCAGTGTAATAAATACGGGGCTAAAAGTGTTACTATTGGTTATAGACATAACCCGATGGGATTTAAATGGCCTGATGGAATGAAAGAGGTTCATTATCTTGACAAATTAGTAGGAAAAAAAGCAATCTTTAAAGATGGCACTGAACAAGAGGCTGACGTTGTAATTTTATGCACTGGTTACCTTCATCATTTTCCATTTTTAGAGGAAAATTTACAATTAAAAACTAGAAACAGACTTTATCCACCAAAATTATATAAAGGAGTGGTTTGGCAAGATAATCACAAACTTTTATATCTTGGTATGCAAGATCAATTCCATACATTTAATATGTTTGATTGCCAAGCTTGGTACGCAAGAGATGTTATTATGAATAAAATCAAAATACCTAGTAATGATGAAGTTGATAAAGATATTAATAAATGGGTTGCAATGGAAGAAAAGCTAGAGAACCCTGATCAAATGATTGATTTTCAAACTGAGTATACAAAAGAGCTTCATGAAATGTCTGATTATCCAAAAATTGATTTTGAGTTAATAAGAAAACACTTTAAAGAATGGGAACATCATAAAGTAGAAGATATTTCAACATATAGAAATAAATCTTTTTCATCTCCTGTAACTGGCTCAGTTGCTCCTATTCATCATACGCCATGGGCAACTGCTATGGACGACTCTTCAAAAACTTTTTTAGACAAATAATATAAGATTAATCAATACCTAAATGTTTTTTTCTTTTTTGGACATAGGCTCTAATCAAATTATCAAATATTAAAGCTATGAAAGCTACACAGATACCAAGTGTTAATCCAATTCCAGCGCCTTTTTTATCAGATAATGCTTTTAATATATATTGTCCTAAATCTTCTGTTCCAATAAATGCCCCGATAATTACCATGAATAAAGCAAAAACAATTGTTTGATTTATACCAAGCATCATATGTGGGAATGCCAAAGGAAATTCAATTTTAGTCAATCTTTGAAATTTATTTACACCCGACATGGTTGCAGCATCATGTAGACCAGATGGGACACTTCTTAGTCCCTCAATTGTATATCTTGTAGCAGGTATCGTTGCATAAACTATAACTGCAATAAGTACAGATGTATCTGTAATACCAAATAACATCATTACTGGAATTAAATATACAAAAGATGGGAATGTTTGAAAAATATCGCAAACGCCCAACATAAAGTTTGCTGAATGTTTATTTTGGAAACACAAAGTTCCTACTGTAAATCCAATGATGCATGAAACAACAACTCCAAAAGTTGCCATATATGCCGTAACTAAAGCTCTATCCCACCAGGGGCTGAAGGCAATAAAAAGTGTCAAAGCACAAACTACCAATGCTGAACGTAAGCCACCAATTAAATATCCTGCACCAACAACTAAAACTATCGTAGCGATTGCAGGCATTCTTAAATACAATGCTCTCATTGGCTGAAGTACATCTTGTATCAACCACGTATTGAACGCTTTAATGTAAACAAAGAAAGTCTCAAAAATCCAATCTACTCCTTTGTTCCAAAAATCAGCAGTTGATATTCCTTTGTTATGTGGAATTTCAAATAAATAATTGAAAGTATCTTTGAATAAAAAAGTTCCAATGTAAGCTAATATTATTCCAACAACAAATATAACTCCAAAAAATAAAAGATTTTTGTTTCTTTGATAGAAAGTAAGATTACCAAAATAATCTGTTTGTTTATTTGCCCAAGCTAAAGACATTTTATCTAAAAGAATTGCAATTAAACTGATACATAAGCCCGCTTCTAAAGCTAGTCCAATGTTTAATTGGTTTAGAGCCAACAATAAATTAAACCCTAAACCTTTTGCTCCAATAAAAGCTGAGATAACTGCCATTGAAAAACACACCATGATGACTTGGTTAACCCCGATTAAAATATCTCTCCTAGCAGTTGGAATTAATACTTTAAACATTAATTGAAAATTATTACATCCACTCATCCTTCCGGCTTCAATAACTTCTGGAGGCACTGCTCTTAGACCTAAAAGAGTTAATAATATCATCGGTGGTATTGCTACAACCATGGTAATAATCACAGCAGCATGGTCACCTACTCCAAAAAGAACTAATGCTGGAACCAATACAGCATATTGTGGCATCGTTTGCATCACTAGCAATATTGGATATAAAGCTTTTTCTACACGTTTACTTTTAAAAGCTGCTATTCCTAATCCAAGTCCAAAAATAAAAGATAATGGAGCAGCGACTAATATAAATGAAAGAGTTTGCATGGAAGGTTTCCATTGACCAAACACAGAAA
The DNA here is from genome assembly GCA_902568855.1 of uncultured Pelagibacteraceae bacterium. Taxonomy (GTDB): domain Bacteria; phylum Pseudomonadota; class Alphaproteobacteria; order Pelagibacterales; family Pelagibacteraceae; genus Pelagibacter. Next base: position 3,099 of record CACFSB010000027.1, read on the forward strand.
TGTAAACCATAGTTAAGCCTGCAAACAAAGCTAGACCTTTACCGCTTAACTTATAAGAAAGTAATGCTGCACCTGCTGCAACGATAGTCCAAGGTAATCCTGGTAATTCAGCCCATGGGTTTTTGTCTATCCAATCCCAACTGGTGAAGGCAACAATAGTTTCAAGACCCCCCAATAAAATCTCTCTTATTAATTCTATTAAAAAAGTCATAAAGGCAGTCAAATTTCTACTAATTTGTAAAACTATAGGCCGACTTTTAAATTCTTGGGTATCTTCATTCCAAACTTCAATTGGCATCCATTCGTTCATTAAGAAAAATAATGAGTCATTAATCCAGATAGGTAACCATCCAAGCAATGGAGGCAATCTCCAAAAGACATCGAAAGCGTAATATCTTACCTCTTTACCTAAAAAAACATAACTACTTTGATTGGGATCTTTAACAAATTCTGCTTGACCCCTAATAAATTTATATGTTTCAGGAACATCAATCGCAAAGCATAAAGCAAAGAATACAATTAATAAAAATAACCACTGAAAAGTTTTCGGATATTTCTTTAAAAATTCCATAATTTAATTATTATTTTTTCTTCCCCCAAAGACAGTATTGATTATTTTTGTTGGATTGATAGAACCTATAATTTCATTATTGTTATCAACTACAGCGACTATTTTTTCCTGTGTAAGAATTTTTTCTGCAACATTCTCTATAATTTCATTTTTAGAGACTTTTAAATCACCTAAATTATCTTTCGATGTATCCATAACATCCTTAATCAATAAAACTTTTTCTCTCGGTACTTCTTCAGTAAATTTTCTAACATATTCAGTGGCTGGATTTAAAACAATATTAGCTGGTGTATCTAACTGCTCAATTATTCCATCTTTCATAATTGCAATTCTGTCAGCAAGTTTTAAAGCCTCGTCAAAATCGTGTGTAATAAACATAATTGTTTTTTGTAATTTATCCTGAAGTCTTAAAAACTCATCTTGCATCTCTTTTCTAATTAATGGATCCAAAGCTGAAAAAGGCTCATCTAAAAACCAAATATCCGGCTCAACTGCTAAAGATCTTGCTATACCTACTCTTTGTTGTTGACCTCCTGAAAGTTCTCTAGGAAAATAATTTTCTCTACCTTCGAGTCCAACTAATTTAACCATATCCATTGCTTTATTTATACTGTCCTCAGTTTTGATCCCTTTTATCTGAAGGGGAAAGGCAATGTTCTCAACAACAGTTTTGTGTGGAAGTAAAGCAAAGCTTTGAAAAACCATTCCCATTTTATTTCTTCTAAGATCTATTAGATCTTTATTATTTAATTGTAATAAGTCCTGGCCCTCTATGAAAATTTTACCACCTGTTGCATCAGTCAATCTTGAAATACATCTTAATAAAGTTGATTTACCTGAGCCAGATAAACCCATAACAACTAACATTTCTCCTTTTGCAACTTCAAAAGAAGCGTTGTTCACCCCAACTATACAACCATTTTCTTGAAAAACTTTAGCATCAACATTTCCATTCGAGTCTTGAAGCATCTTCTGCGCATTTGCTCCAAAAATTTTATATACGTTTTCACATTTGATTACTGGCTCAGACATAAATTTCAATTAAGTTATATGAAATTAGGATAAAATTAAATCCATAATATTGTTACTTCCCCCTTAAAAATTTTTAATATAATAAACCCTTGTATCTATTCCGGTACTTAGAAAACTTAATGCTTCACCACTGACAGTAATTGACTCGTCAACTCCAACATTATTTCCACTCACTGTAAAGCCTGCGAAACACTTATTTTTCTCTTCATCCCACTTAACAAAAGTCTCATCTATTTTGTTGCCATTAATTGTGTAAATTTCATGCGCTCTAAAATTTAAAAAGTTTGCCCCCAT
>CACFSB010000028.1 GCA_902568855.1 uncultured Pelagibacteraceae bacterium
TCCACTATCAAATTTTGCTTTTGATGAAAATAATTTTGCTCCACAATTTGCACAATGATAAAATCCATCTCTTTTTTCTTTTAGTAATTCACTGGTAAATGGTCTCTCAGTGCCCTCATTAAACATTATATCTTTTTGGGTTTTAGTCAGATCAGGATTAATAATTTTTTTTGTAGCTGATTTTAAGAATTGATAAGGCAATGATACAAAAAGTATAGAGAGTCCAAATAATTTTAAAATTTTTCTTCTTAAAAGCATATTAGATAAGATTAGTTTGAAATTTAGATTTTAACATGTGCTATAGTTGTCACTCAAAATGCTTTTAATTAAAGAAAATATGCAGTTTCTTTAATTATATAAATTGTCAGCAAAGACATGAAGCTGATAATGAATCCATTAATATATTTCCACGTTTTATCACTTTGAGCATATCTTGAAAAATATACTGATGAGTAACCAAGTAAAAAGAAAAATATGAAAGATGCTACAGAAGCGCCAATACCAAAATAAATTTTTTCATCAAATAAAAAATTTTTTGAAAAATTTCCTAAAAAGAAAACTGTATCGGAATAAACATGTGCGTTTAGATAGGTGAAACCAAGTGTTTTTAATATAATCTCAGCACTAGTGGTATCTTTTTTTTCAATATTGAAATTAACACTAAGACTAAAAGATTTAATTTTTGAATATATGAAATAGATTAAAAAAATTATTAAACAGATGTTTAAAGTAAGCTCTATAAATATATTAAAATATTGATTGAAAAAGTGGAATAAAAGAATGCCTGAAAATATTAAAATTAGGTCTGAACAGGAACAAATTAAACAGACTAAGAAAACATACTGTTTTTTAAGCCCTTGTTCTATTACAAAGATATTTTGAGCACCAATCGCTAGAATTAAACTAAGCCCGGTAATAAAACCTAATACCAGGTATTCCATCTTAACTAAAATTATTCTGGATTAGCTGTTAAAGTTTTGATCTCTAGAATATTTTCGTTAGGGTCTTTTACAAAAAATGTTTCTTGCTCGTATTTTGTTCCTTTAAATCTTAGATAAGGTTCATCATAATACTTTGCACCTTTTTCTTTCAATCTATTTTTTAAAGTATCAAAATCTTTTCTTGATAAATGAACTCCAAAGTGTGGAACAGAAACGTTACCCATATCTACATCGTGTCTTTCGTTATCTAGTTTGTGCTCACTTGCATGGAGAGTTAATTCATTTCCCCAAAAGTCAACATCAGCCCACTCTTGTGCTGAATTATCAAGTCGGCAGCCCAAAGTTTCACTATAAAACTTTTTTGCTGTTTCTAGATCTCCGCATGGGATTGCTAGATGAAAACAATTAGTATTTTTGTACATTATTTCTCCTTTAAATACTGTTTAGAAGCATTATATAGACATTAATTATTTTTATCAAGCTGACAAAATTATATGACTGATTTTTTACAATCTATAATAGACAGAGATCCTGCGGCAAAATCTAAGTTAAGTCTTATCTTAACTTACCCAGGGATTAAGGCTATTTTTTTTCATAAAATTGCAAATTTTTTTGCAATAGCAAAATTTGATTTAGTTGCAAGAATCATTTCTCAATTTTCAAGATTTTTAACAGGAATAGAAATACATCCAAAGGCAAAGATTGGAAAAAATTTATTTATTGATCACGGTATGGGAGTTGTGATCGGCGAGACGTCTGAAATTGGAAACAATGTTACTATTTATCATAATGTTACATTAGGTGGAATTGCTCCAAGTATAAACACTAATGATCAAAGAAATACTAAAAGACATCCAACTTTAGAAGATAATGTTGTTGTTGGATCTGGTGCTCAAATTTTAGGACCAATTACAATTGGTAAAAATTCTTTAATCGGTGCAAACGCAGTGGTTACTAAAAATGTTCCTGAGAAATCAATAATGGTAGGAATTCCAGCTACAAGAGTTGGTGATGCTACAAAAGGATTTCAACCTTACGCTGTTACTGATAAAGATAAAGATTAATGTCACAAATAAAAAATAACTTTATTGAGTCAGTTGGCAATACACCTTTAATAAAATTAAAAGCAGCCTCTGAGATTACTGGATGTAATATTTATGGAAAAGCGGAGTATCTAAATCCAGGTGGATCAGTTAAAGATAGAGCCGCACTCGCATTAATAAAAGATGCCCAAGAAAAAAAATTAATTTCAGAGGGTGGAATTGTTGTTGAAGGAACTGCAGGTAATACTGGAATTGGTTTATGTCTCTTAGGAAATTCTTTGGGCTACAAAACTATAATTGTTATGAATGATAACCAAACTCAAGAAAAAAAAGATACTCTAAAAAATATTGGTGCAGATCTAAGATTGGTACCACCCAAACCTTATAAGGATGATGGAAATTATGTAAAAGTTGCAGGTCGTCTTGCTGAAGAATTAAAAAGTACAAATAACAAGGGTGTGGTTTGGGCAAACCAATTTGATAATACTGCTAATGCAAAAGGTCATTACGAAACGACTGGGCCAGAAATTTGGGACCAAACTGGTGGTAAAGTAGATGGCTTTGTCTGCGCATCAGGAACTGGGGGTACCATCGGTGGTGTAAGTAAATTTTTAAAAGAAAAAAATAAGAATATAAAAATTTATTTATCAGATCCAACAGGCTCTGCACTCTATAATCATATTATAAATGGTGAACTTAAAGCTGAGGGTGGATCAATAACTGAAGGTATTGGTTCAAGCAGAATAACTAAAAACTTTGCTGAAGCTAAAATTGATGGTGCTTTTTCAATCAGTGATCAAGAGTCTTTACCCGTGCTTTATGATTTAATACAGCATGAGGGTTTAAGTTTAGGAACTAGTTGTGGAGTAAATATTGCAGGTGCAATTAGATTAGGAAAAGAGCTAGGTCCAGGAAAAACAATTGTAACAATTCTCTGTGATAGATCAGATAAATACAACTCAAAGATGTTTAATAAATCTTTTTTAAAGGAAAAAAACCTCCCCATTCCTAGCTGGTTATAATAACGCATACCAGGCATGTAACAAAACAGTTACATTTTTATATTAATATTATTTAACGTCGGGAAATTATGAAAAAAATTATTATAATTTTATCTTTTTTCATCTTTACATCTGCTAATGCAGGAATGAGTGATAAAGATAAATCAAAAGCGTGGGATTGTGTTGGTATTTATATGGCCAACTACTTTCTTCCATCAGGTGAAAAATTTGAGTACGGAATGAAAGAAAAATCAATTTCAACTGTGAAAGTTTTAAAAACCTATGCTCTTGAAATAGGTATTCCAGAAAAAGATTGGGATGCTGGAGTAAACAAAGCAGTAGATAAACATTATGGCTCAAAATACGACAAAGCTAAAACTGACAAATGTCATACGTTTGTTGAAGCTTTAGTTCCTAATGGAGCAGAAAGAGTTAAAAAAGTCGTTCAAACTTTATATTAGATAAGGAGGAAAATGGAAAAAGAAATGTTGGTACATCTTAAACTTAAAGAAGGTAAGTTGGAAACTTTCATGGGTTGGATGCAATCAGACGAAGGTATGAGTGTAAGAAAAAGTGTTGCTTATCCTGAAAAAACTATTGGTGCTATGATACCAGATAAAAGTGGGATGTTATTCAAAGTTAATGTTCATAATGAAGCTGGAATGAAAGAATTTGTAACTGGGAATAATCCTACAGCAAAAGCTATCTATGCAGAGTGTGTAGAGAGCGCTCAATTATTTGAGCTTTCTAAAATAGATCTATAAAGGAGAAAATATGAAAAACTATATGGTAACTCACACTTTCAAATCAAAAGAGATGAAAGCAAAATTTAGTGAAACAGTAGCTTCAATGAAAATGGAAGATATTGTTAAATCAATGACAAGTGATAAGGCAGCATGTCAAATGACTTGGAACACTCCAGGTGATACAATGCAAATGTTTTGCTGGTGGAAAGCTAACAGTGAAGCGGATATCAATAATCAATTAGGTCAAATGAATGATTTCTTTGAACCACATAAATTTACTGAGTGTACTGATCAAGTGATGGACTATAACGCTTAAGAGGAAGATTTATGAAAGCAATCTATACAAGAACTATCGGAGTTTATGATGAAAAACTTGGTGAGGCTATGGAAATCTCTAAAGGCTTGGCAAAAGTTAGAAAAAAACATTATCCAGATCATGAAGTTTACTTTTCATTTCAAATTGGTGGAAACCCAAGGACGGTAAGAGAAACACTTGTGGGCGAACAGTTTACTGATAAAGCGTTTGAAAATGATACAAACATGTCAGCTGATCCTGAATTCATTGAACTTCAGAAAAAAATGAAGGGTGTTTTTAAAGAAGGTACAATTCAGGATGAAATGAGAATGGTTTTTAACGATTAGGAGACAAAATGATAGAAAAATTTAATGGGATATTTTATTTAATAATTTATTTAGTTCATTTTATTGGAGTTGGTGTTTACGCATTTCAAACTATTTTTGGCACTAAAAGCTTCATGGAAAGATTTGGTATTGATCCAAGTGGAGCAATAATGATTAGAATGGCAGGAGCATTTATGCTTGCTGTATTTTTAATGTCAATCTATGTAGGTTTTATAAGGCCTGGGGGTTTGGAAAATACATGGGGATTCTTAAATTTAGTTTTTATAAATAATCTATGTATTTTTTTATGTAATTTTTATTCTATTAAAATAAATAAAACAGGTGTGAATGAAAAAACTACAAACGAGGGTGTTATTGCACCGTTTGTATTTACAATTATGAGTGCAATTTTATGCTACGGTTTAGCTGATAAAATTTACACTTAATGTCTGGGTTTGCA
>CACFSB010000029.1 GCA_902568855.1 uncultured Pelagibacteraceae bacterium
AGTTCATCTGATACATATTCGGAACTAAAGATGGAATTTTCTACAAAAGAATTAGCAATAAACTATGCAAAAAAAAAGAAAATTGATTTTGAATTAATTGAACCCAAAAAAAGAAAAATTATTAAAAAGTCTTATGCAGATAATTTTTTGAATTAAAATATGTTTAAGTTTTTTACAGACAAAAGATGGCATTTATGGAGTATTGGAGGCACAATACTCATTTTAGCAGCTACGTGGTATCAGGTTCAATTAGATGTAAGAATTAATGAATGGTTTGGTGAGTTTTACGATACTTTACAAAAAGCCTTAGCTGAACCAGGTGCAGTAACAGAAAAAGAATTTATTGCTTACCTTTTCACATTTGCAAAGATTGCAGCTATTTATATTTTAGTTGTAATATTTAGTGATTATTTTACTAGTCATTGGACTTTTAGGTGGAGAACAGCAATGGCTGATTTTTATCATGATAAGTGGAATTTCGCATCATCAATTGAAGGAGCTTCACAAAGAGTACAGGAAGATACACTCAAATTTGCTAGAATAATGGAAGGTCTGGGTGCAGAACTTTTAAGAAGTGTAATGACATTAATTGCATTTACTCCAATTTTATGGGGTTTATCAAAAAGTATTACTGTTCTACCATGGATTGGAGAAGTTAATCATGCTTTAGTATGGGTTGCAATTATCTCAGCACTTGGGGGTACTTTTCTTCTTGCATCCGTTGGAATAAAATTACCTGGTATTGAGTATGATATTCAAAAAGAAGAAGCAGCATATAGAAAAGAATTAGTTCTTGGAGAAGATTTTAAAGAGAGTGCTCAACCAGACAGAATAGACAATCTTTATGGTGGTGTGAGAAAAATACATTATAAAATGTACTTTCATTATTTATATTTTAATGCTGTAAAATGGAGCTACTTGCAAGGAATGGTAATTGTTCCTTATTTAGCTTTAGCACCAACAATAGTAACTGGAGCAATTACACTGGGTTTTGTTCAGCAAATTATAAGAGCTTTTGGTAGAGTAGAAACTTCATTACAATATCTAGTCAGAAGTTGGCCAATAATAGTTGAATTAATTTCAGTTTGGAAAAGACTTAATGAATTTGAAAATAAACTTAAAATAAATACAGAGAAAATATCTAGAGAAAAAATTTAGTGCCATTAAATAAAGATTTAATAGATAAGATCATAAACGTAACATCTACTGCAGCTATGTCTTGTTACAAGTTTGTAGGTAAAAATCAAAAAAAAAATGCTGATAAAGCTGCTACAGACACGATGCGTAATGAAATTAATAAAATTGACATTAATGGTGAAGTTGTAATAGGTGAGGGCGAACTCGACAAAGCTCCAATGCTTTATATTGGAGAAAAGTTGGGTAGGGGAGGTTTTTTAAACCTTGATATTGCCGTGGATCCAGTTGAAGGTACAAACTTTGTGGCAAAAAATTTACCGGGTGCATTATCTGTTATATCAGTAGCTGAAAAAGGAAACCTTTTTAATGCTCCAGAAACATACATGGATAAACTTGCAGTTTCGGGTGATGTGCCTTATGACGCAACAGATTTAGACTTTCCTTTAGAAAAAAATATAAAAAATATAGCCGAAGCATTAAATAAGAATGTTCATGACGTAACAGCATGTTTATTAGATCGACCTAGACATAAAAAAATAATTGATAAACTCAAAGAAATGAAAGTAAAAATGAAATTGATCTCTGATGGGGATGTATCAGGTGCCTTAATGGTCACAAAAAAGAAATTTAACGTTGATATTTTTCTTGGAGTAGGAGGAGGCCCTGAAGGTGTTTTGGCAGCTTCAGCTATTGATGCATATGAGTGTAAATTTCAAGGAAGATTTATATTTGAAAACGATAATGATATCTCAAGAGCAAAAAAAATGGGTATAGTTGATTTAAAAAAGAAATATAATTTAAGAGAAATTATAAAAGGTGACTCAATATTTTGTGCTACGGGCATTACTAATGGAGATTTAGTAAAAGGTATAGAGTTTAAAGATAACAAATATACTTCAGAAACTTTAGTTACACACAAAGGCTCTAATATGTGTAAAATTGTTGTAAGAGAAGACACTATAAAAACTTGATAATTTTTATTTTTTACAATAAAAGAGCCAGACTTGGTCCCTTCGTCTATCGGTTAGGACACGTGGTTTTCATCCTCGAAAGAGGGGTTCGATTCCCCTAGGGACCGCCATTATTTATGACCTATTTTGTTTATATGCTAAAAAACATAGATAGGAAAACCACGAAAACATATGTAGGTTTTACTAATAATATAATTGAAAGATTAAAAAAACATAACTCAAATAAGGGTGCAAAATCAACAAAAGGTTACAAGTGGATAGTTATTTATAAGAAAAGATTTATAAATAAAAATGAGGCCTTATCTTATGAATATAGTCTTAAAAAAGACAAAAAGGAAAGATTAAAACTGCTTAATGAATTCATTAAATCAAAAAATAAAAATAGCAACAATTTTACCTTATAAAGAAAATTACACCTATTCAAGCGCACAAGCAGCAGCTATATGGGTTTGTGATTTCTTTAAATACTCAAAATATAATAATGACAATTTTATATTTGGAAATACACAAGGTAAAGATTATCTTACAAAAAATTATATTAACATACCCATACAGTTTAAAAAATCAAAATTTGTAAGTACAACAAGAGAATATTGTCAAAATTTTATTAAGAAAATTAAGAATGATAATTTTGAAATTATAGAAATTCATAATAGACCACAAATTTTAAATATTCTTAAAAAAGAAATAAAAACAAAATTTATTCTCTATTTTCACAATGATCCTTTAAGTATGAAAGGATCTAAAACATCCTCTGAACGTTTGAATTTGCTTAAAAGCGCTGACAAAATTATTTTTGTTAGTCAATGGACGCAAAAAAGATTTTTTAATGATTTAGACAAAAAATTAATAGATAAAAGTGAAGTAGTCTATCCCAGCATTCATAAGAGTAAAAAAATTCATAAAAAAAATAAAAATATTGTTTTTGTTGGTAAGTTAAATAAATCAAAAGGTTATGACATATATAAAGAAGCAATTACCAAAATACTTGATGAATATAAGAGTTGGAAAGCTTACTCTATTGGTGATGAAGACAGAGATAGACCATATATAAATCATCCAAGACATAATGAACTTGGATTTTTAGAACATAGAAATGTTTTAAAATTTTTAGATAAATCAGAAATCGCTGTTGTACCATCAAGATGGGAAGAGCCTTTTGGTAGAACTGCTTTAGAATCCTCTTCAAGAGCATGTGCTACAATTATTTCGAATAAAGGTGGACTGCCTGAGACAACTGATTATTCTTTAGTGCTTAAAAAATTGGATTCTGAAACTTTATATAAATCAATAAAAAAACTTATTACTAAATCAAAATTTAGAAAGAATTTACAATTTAATGGTTTTAAAAATGTAAAACATACAATCAAATCAAATGCTAAAATCATTGACGAGATTAGATCTAAACTAATTCACAACTTCAATCTTAATTTTATAAAAAAGAAACTAAGAATTATCAATTTATATAATACTGGACAAAAACTTAATCACAGACTCTATAATATTTCTATAGGTAAAAAATTTACAAACGGCTTAATAAGAAATGGCCATGATGTGCTAGAAATTAGTGACAGAGATTTTATTCGTCAAAATAGATTTCTTACTATTAATTCAAATCAAAAATTTCAGGATTATTTAATTGAAACTTTTAAAAATTATAATCCCGATTTATTCTTATTCGGTCACACCAAAAATATAGAACCAAATTCAATAAGAACTATTAGGGAACAAAATAAAAATTTAATAATTTCACAATGGAATGAAGATCCTATAATGCCTTCATTAGATTATTCGAAAAAAAATCTCAAAAATATTTCACTATATAGCGATTTAGTAGACCATAATTTTATTACAACTGATCCAGAAATTTTAAAAAAACAACAATTTAAGATTAAAAATGTTAGTTTTTTCTTCATACCAGTCGATAAGAATATTGAGTGCTTTGATGTTTTTAGTTTAAATCCCTCGATGGACTTATTTTATGCGATGAGTCATGGTGTAAATAGAGCGTCCCTAAAAACAGACAAAATAGATAATAGAATAATCTTTTTAAATAAATTAACTGAAAAATTAAAAGATATTAATTGTGATTTCTATGGTTTTAAAAATAAAGAACCAATTTGGGGTAATAATTTTTACCAGGCGCTTGTTAATTCAAAAATGGGCTTAAATCTTAGCAGAGGACTACCAACAAAATATTACTCAAGCAATCGGATAGCATCTTTAATTGGAAATGGACTTTTAACATTCATTGATAAAAAAACCCAACTTGGTGACTTTTTTAATGATAATGAAATAATTCTTTACGATAATATTAATGATCTTTCAGAAAAAATTAAATTTTACAAGAATAATTCGAAAATAAGAATTAAAATTGCCAGAAATGGTAAGAAAAAATATTTCAAATTATTTAATGAATTAAAAATTACGAAATATTTAGTAGATAAGTCCTTAGGCACCAATTCAAAATTATTTTAATGAA
>CACFSB010000030.1 GCA_902568855.1 uncultured Pelagibacteraceae bacterium
AACTTTTAATCAAAATATTAAAAAAAAAATTAATTATGGAAAAAAAAAATTACTGTTTGGTGATATTTAAAGATACAAAAAATTTGAAAAAATTTTATTTGAGCAACAGTTTTTTTAATACCAATTTAAAAGTGCCGTTTCATAGAGTTAAAATCTATATTTTGAAAATTGACTAAAATGATATTTCCTTTAATTTAGGAAGAGGAAATAAAAATTTTCCCCCTTTTTTGAGAAATTTTTTTTCTCTTTTGATAAATTCATCTGTAAAATGTCTAGGCATTACCAAATAATAATCTGGATTTAATTTTCTTGATTTTTTTTCAGAAATTATTCTTATGTTTGACCCAGGAGTAAATTTACCCCATTTATTTTTATTTCTATCTGAAGCAAACTCTATATCTTTGTTTGATATATCACAGTATTGCAAAATAACATTACCCTTTGTTGATGCACCATATACATGAATTTTTTTATTTTGTTTTTTTATTGATTTTAACTTATTTTTTAGATCTAGCTTTGATCTTTCTACATTTTTTTTAAATTTTTTAAGATTATAATTTAAATTAGAGAAATGATTATTTTCAAATTTGTAAAGTTTATTTAAATTTTTTTTATTAGATTTAATTTTATTTTCGCTATGTGTTATAAATAACCTGATACTACCACCGTTCATCTCATTAAATTTTACATCTACGATCCTTAATTTAACTTTTTTCAAAATTTGTTCGATTTGTCTTACACAGAAATAAGTCACATGCTCATGACAAAAACTATCATATGCATTATTTTTAATTAATTTAAGAAAATATGATTGTTCTAAAACCCAAATTCCATCAAAGTGTAACAACTCTTTAATATCAGATATAAAAATATTTGGGTCTTCGATATCATAAAACACAGCAACAGTTGTGATTATTTTAAGCTTTTGCTTAATTTTTTTTTCTATTTCCTTCTTGCTAAAATAATTTGGAATTTTTATCGTATTAACTGGATATGAGTTTTTGTGTTTAGATAGGATTGGATCAATACCAACTTTTAAAATTTCTTTTTTATAATTTTTCAAAAGTGTTCCGTCATTACTTGCCACATCTAAAACAGCATCATTCTTTTTCAATTGAACCTTTTTTTTGGCATCATTTACTATTTCTTTTAAGTGAATTTTCATTGACTGATTGATGCCAGACTCATATCCATAATTTTTGTTATACATTGATTTTAAATCATAGGAGTGATTTAATTGGGCAAGCTTGCATGATTTACAAAAAACAAGGGACATTGGAATTTCTTTCTTTTTAATCTTATTTTTCCTAAATTCTGTGGTCAGTTGCATATTGCCAAAATCAATGATTTTCTTAAAGTCCCTTCGACCACAACATCTACATCTATTAATTTTTTTTGTATTCATTATCTGTTAATTGATCTTAAAATTTTTAAATATTTTTTCATGTTTACATCATAATTAAATCTCTTAATATTTTTTTTTCCAGTTTTAATCATTTGATTAATCTTATGTTTATTTTTGAAATAAAACTGTATTTTAGTTACAAGTGATTCAAGGTTATTATTTTTAAATAAAATTCCAGCTTTACCATTCATTAGAATTTCTCTGGGCCCACTTGGACAAGTGGCAGATATAATCGGCTTATTTAGAAGTTGTGATTCAACCAAAACATTTGGTAGGCCCTCATAGATTGATGATAGAATAAATAAATCACTATTTTTCATATATGGATAGGGATTGTTTGTATATTTAATAATTTTAACATATTTTTTTAAATTATTGGTTTTAATGTATTTTCTAAGATTATATTCTTCAGTACCCCTTCCTAAAATAAATAATTTAAAATTAAATTTATCTTTAATTTCGTTAATTGCTTTTAATATGAGTATTTGATTCTTTTGTTTAGTAAATCTTCCGATATTTAAAATTTTTAGAGAATTATCTTTTTTTAAAAAAAAATTGTTATTGACTTTTTTTTTTGATTTTTTCAATATTTCATTTTTATTTAAAGGGTTATAAATTACATCAGACTTAAGATTAAAAATATTTTTCACGTCCCTCTTAAATTCATAACTATTGACTATAATTTTATCCGCTAAAGAATAAAAAAATTTGAATAAATGGATCTTAAAAATATTTTTAGACCAAATTTTTGGGGATGAATTTAATCTAATCACAATTTTTTTTGATCTTAATTTAGCGATGATTATAGCAAATATATTTGCCTGGAAAGAAAAAACACTAATATTTTTCTTTTTATATAGAATTGTTGTAAGTATTTTTGAACATAGTAAATTTTTAATTATTCTAGAACGATTAAACCATTTATTTTTTGGTGTTAAAATTTCTACATTTTTTGGTAAATCTTTATTTAAATGACTACAAGTTATAAGGAATAATTTGTTATAATTTTTGCTAAAATGGTTAAGAATTAACAACAAATTTTTTTCTACTCCTCCACCTTCAATTGATGGTATAAAAAAAATTATGTTATCGTTATTTTTCATATTTATTTTAAAAAATGAGTAAAAAAACTCCGCTTGTATCTGTTGTTATCCCATATTTTAAAAAAAGAAAATATATTAAAAAAACTTTAAACTCGGTAATAAAACAAAAATATAAAAATATAGAAGTTATAATAGTTTACGATGATACAGATCTTAAAGATCTTAATTATATTAAATCTCAACTTTCCAAATTCAAAAAAAAGAAAATAGTTATTAATTCAAAAAATGTAGGTGCAGGCTTTTCTAGAAATAGGGGCATTAAAGTTTCAAGAGGAAAGTATTTAGCATTTATAGATGCTGATGATACTTGGAAAAAAAAAAAATTATTATTTCAAATTAATTTTATGATAAAAAATAACTTTCTTGCAACCCATACTGATTATGAAATAATCTCAAATAAAAAAAAATTTTTTAGGCAATCGAAAGATTATAATACTTTTAAGCAATTAATAAGATCATGTGATATTGGTCTTTCAACGGTCGTGCTTCACAAAAAAATTTTGAAAAATTTAAATTTTCCCAATATTAAAACTAAAGAAGATTATGTTTTGTGGTTAAATATTTTGAAAAAAGGTTATAAATTTAAGTCAATAAAAAAATCGTTTACTGTATGGAAAGAAACTAAGAACTCACTTTCAAGTAATCCAATTCAAAAATTGAAAGATGGTTATTTAGTTTACAATAAATATATGAAATTTAATATTATTAAATCATTTTATTGCTTGATAAGATTAAGTTTTAATTTTGTATTAAAAAAATATTTTATCCATTAACTTTGAATAGATATTCACCTGCGTTTGATGGTAATTTTGATGATAAAGTTTCTTTAAATGTTTCGTATGAAATCTTTTTTAAAAACCCTTCCGCATAATTAATCTTATAAATCTCTGTTTTTTTGCAAACAAAATTTATAAGTTTTTTTAAATTTTCATAATCAGTTTTTTCAAAACCTAAATTCATAATTCCAATTTTTTTATTTTCAATTAAATAAATGATATCTTCTGTTAAGTTGTAAAGAGAGTCTTCGATGTCAATTTTAAGATAATCAATGTATGAAATATTGTATTCTTTAGAAATTTTAAATAAAGAAATTGTATCAATTTTAGAAAAATTTTGTCTTTCTTGATTTGATATAAAATTTTCTGATCCATGCGACTCCGAAATATATTTAAATGAATTATTATCTCTATCTACAATTTTGTTATGTAAATCAATATTCTTGATATTATTTAAACTTATGTTCTTTTTTTGTATGTTGAAATTTTTTTTTGAAGCCTCAAAAGAAAAAACTTTTGACTGAGGTTTATTTTTTGCAAAAAAAATTGAAACTTCTCCTATATAAGAGCCTATATCTACAATAGTAGGAGTTTCATTTATTATTAAATTATATATGACCTCTGCTTGATTTTTATATTTTGTATCACCTAAAATTTTTTTAAATCTATTAGTATTCGGAGTATATAAAAAAACATTTTTTCCAACCTCGTAAAGACTAAAAAAGTTGTCGTTATCGTATAAAATATTAATTTTATAATTTAAGGCTTTAAAAATAGATAAATTAAGATGCTCAAGCTTAGTTAAGATATAATTGCTGATTTTTTGTCTTTTTAATATAGATGATCTTTTAAAAATAAAGTCTATAT
>CACFSB010000031.1 GCA_902568855.1 uncultured Pelagibacteraceae bacterium
GAATTATTTGCAGCAGCTACCAAAGTTGGTGCAATTTTGTCAGATGTGTCATCAAAAGAAAAAGAGGCTTTAGAATTTTACGGAAGGAATTTGGGATTAACTTTTCAAATAGCTGATGATACTTTAGATTACAATTCTGAGTCAAAATTATTTGGAAAAAAAATTGGCAAAGATTTTTATGAAGGAAAAATTACTCTGCCAATAATCTTATTATTTCAAAAAGCAAATCTTAAAGAAAAGGAAAGTCTGAAAGGTATTTTTTTAAAAGATAGAAGAGATGAAAATGATTTTAATTATACATTATCTTTAATCAAACAATATGAAATTATTAAAGAATGTTATCTAAAAGCAAATCATTACATAAATTTAGCATCAAACTCATTATCGATATTTAAAGACTGTAATGAAAGAAATATTCTTGAAAATTTAACTTCATTTAGTTTGTCAAGGGATTTTTAGGGACTTAAAAGACTTTTTGTCCAACTACCATTTTTATTTAAAGAATACTTTAATCTTTCATGTATTCTGTTATCTCCATCTAACCAAAATTCAATTGTGGAAGGTGTTAAATTCCAGCCAGACCAATGGCTTGGTCTAGGTACATTGTCTTTGTCATTATATTTTTTTTTATAATTCTCTAAAGCATCTAAAAGTTCATCTCTATTTTGGAGAATACTACTTTGTTTTGAGGCCCAAGCGCCTATTCTGCTATCATATGCTCTTGAGTTATAGTACTCATCAGCAGTTTGATCATCTACTTGTTTCAATGTTCCAACTATCCTTATTTGTCTTAGTAAACTTTTCCAATGAAAGCACATTGTAGCATTTGGGTTTTCTTTAATTTCATTACCTTTCTGACTGTTTAAATTTGTATAAAAAACAAATCCTTTTTCACTATGACCTTTTAGTAGAACCATTCTTACTGAGGGAATACCCTCTTTATTTGCTGTACCAAGTGCTAAAGCATTAGGATCATTAATTTCTTTTTTTTTAGCCTCCTCAAACCATCTTTGAAATAATTCAAATGGATTATCAAGATCTAAGAAGCATTTATTAAGCCCAAGTGAGTTTTTTTGATTCATAATTTTAACAAAATAATCTATACAATATAAATAATGTCATTTAATACTTTTGGAAAGTCTTTTCGTTTTACAACTTGGGGAGAATCTCATGGTCAAGCTATAGGGTGTATTATAGATGGGTGTCCACCATTAATACCATTGAAAGAAGCGGATATTCAAAAAGAATTAAACAAACGAAAACCTGGGCAATCAAAATTTACTACTCAAAGGAAGGAGAGTGACAAGGTTCAAATTCTTTCAGGGGTTTTTGAGGGAAAAACAACTGGTACACCAATATCATTGATAATTTACAATGAGGATATGCGTTCAAAGGATTATAATGATATCAAAGATAAATTTAGACCTGGACATGCTGATTTCACATATTTTAAAAAGTATGGAATAAGAGACTACAGAGGTGGTGGTAGATCATCTGCAAGAGAAACAGCTGCAAGAGTTGCAGCAGGTGCTGTGGCAAAAAAAGTTTTAGAAAATAAATTAGGAAAAAAATTTAAAATCACTGGAGCTGTAACCCAACTTGGAATATTAGGGTGTGATACTAATAGATGGGATGATAAAATAATTTCTAAAAATCCATTTTTTTGCCCAGATAAATCAATGTTAAAAATTTGGGAAAAATACTTATTAAGTATCAGAAAAGCTGGATCGTCATGTGGAGCGATAATCGAAGTAAGAGCGAACGGTATTCCTGCTGGATTAGGAGCGCCTATATACTCAAAATTAGACTCTGACATAGCATCAGCTATGATGAGTATAAATGCTGTTAAAGGAGTTAATATTGGCTCAGGTATGAACTCCGCTCAATTGTCAGGTGAGGAAAATTCAGATGAAATTTCTCAAAATAGAAAAAAAACAAAATTTAAATCTAATAACGCTGGAGGGATTCTGGGAGGCATTTCTTCAGGTCAAGAGATAATTGTCTCTTTTGCTGTAAAGCCAACTTCTTCAATTTTAAAAAGTAGAAAAACAATCAATAAATTTGGAAAGAATACAAGTATATCAGTAAAAGGTAGACATGATCCATGTGTGGGTATAAGAGCTGTACCTGTGGGTGAAGCAATGTTATCTTGTGTTTTATTAGATCATTATCTTCTACACAAAGCTCAGTGTAGTTAATTTTGTTTTTTTAAAACTATATTAGAATTAAGTAAATCTAAAACTTTTTCCTCAATTGAAACTGAGTCAAGATTTGCCACTTTATACATTTTATCTGGAGTATCCTGATCAATAAAAATATCTGGTAACGTTAATGATCTAAATTTTAAATTAGAGTCCATTAAACCTTTTTTTGTCAAAAAATTTACCACATGAGATCCAAAACCACCAATTGAACCCTCCTCTATAGTAATGATCGCTTCATGAGTTGTAGCTAATTGCCAAATAAGATTTTCGTCTAAAGGTTTTGCAAACCTTGCATCAACAACTGTTATTGGCACACCTTTTTTTAATAAATTTTCTGCAGCCTTCAAAGTTTCATTCAATCTTGCTCCAAAATTAAGGATAGCTAATTTTTTTCCTTCTTTGATAATTTTTGATTTCCCTATCTCAATTTTCTCATTTATTGAAGGCAAAATTGAACCTAATCCTGTTCCTCTTGGATACCTAAATGCACAAGGTCTATCATTAATTTCCGTTGAGGTATTAATCATTCTTACAAGCTCAGCTTCATCACTTGCTGCCATAACAATAAAATTTGGTAAAGTAGTTAAATATGTTGTGTCAAAACTTCCAGCATGTGTTGGTCCATCAGCCCCAACAAGTCCCGCTCTATCAATCGCGAATCTAACCGGTAAACTTTGAATTGCTACGTCATGAACTACTTGATCATAAGCTCTTTGAAGAAAAGTGGAATAAATAGCTGCATAGGGTTTAAAGTTTTCGGTAGCTAAACCTGCAGCAAATGTAACTGCATGTTGCTCAGCAATCCCAACATCAAAAGTCCTATCTGGAAATTCTTTACGAAAAATATCAAGACCAGTGCCATCAGGCATTGCAGCTGTAATAGCTACAATTTTACTGTCCTTTTTAGCATGTTGAATTAAGGTGTTTGCGAAAACCTTTGTATATGATGGTAATTTATTTGTGCTTTTTAGTTGTTCACCAGTTTTAACATTAAATTTTGATACTCCGTGATAATTGTCCTTTGCTGCCTCTGCAAAAGTATAACCTTTTCCTTTTTTTGATTTAATGTGAATTAAAATTGGTCCTTCATGTTTGGAGTCTCTAGCATTTTTTAAAATTGGAATTAATGAATTTAAATCATGACCATCAATGGGACCAATGTAATAAAATCCGAGTGAACTAAACAAAGTTCCACCTGTCACAGCTGATCTTAATAAATCTTCTGCTTTACCAGCCTTAGCACTAAATCTTTTTGAAAAGGCTGACATAATTAATTTAATAGTCTCTCTAAGACTAAAATAAATCTTTCCTGAAAAAATTTTTGCTAAATAAGTGCTCATAGCTCCAACTGGTCTAGCGATTGACATATCATTATCATTTAAAATTACGATCATCTTAGTTTTTGAAGCACCAGCATTATTCATAGCTTCATAAGCCATTCCTGCACTGATTGCACCGTCACCAATTACTGCAATTACATTGTCTGATTTATTAGACAGTTTGTTTGCTTCTGCTATACCTAAAGCTGATGAAATTGATGTTGAGCTGTGTGCAGCACCAAAGGGATCGTATTCACTCTCTGATCTTTTTGTAAAACCAGAAAGACCATTTCCTTGTCTAAGAGTTCTTATTCTATCTTTTCTGCCGGTTAAAATTTTATGTGGATAGCACTGATGACCCACATCCCAGATTAACTTATCATTGGGTGTATTAAAAATATAATGT
>CACFSB010000032.1 GCA_902568855.1 uncultured Pelagibacteraceae bacterium
ATTTTGAAGTTTCGATTTCTCACACAACTAGACAACCTAGGTCAGGTGAATTTCCTGACAAGGATTATTACTTTGTTAACGATAAAGAATTTAAAAGGTTAATAAATAATCAAGAATTTTTGGAATATGCAAAGGTTTTTAAAAATTATTATGGAACTACAAGAACACCTATCATTGATAATTTAAATAAAGGAAAAAATGTTTTATTTGATATTGATTGGCAAGGGGCAGATCAAATAAAAAATAAAAAATTAGACTACAAATTAATTACTTTTTTTATTTTACCACCAAGCAAGCAGGTTTTGCTTGAAAGATTATCGAATAGACATATAAAAGATAAGCTTATTGTAAATGAAAGAATGGAACAATTCGAACGAGACGTGCTTCATTGGATTAATTATGACTATGTCGTTATAAATGATGATCTTAATAATTGTTATTTGAAAATTAAAAACTTAATAAACGCAGAAATAAACAATGGCTCCAAAGATTACGATCCAGAATTTATTAGAAATCACGTTGAAAAACTAACTACTTAAAGATTCATATTTTTTTGTTAAATCGAAATAGTCATCAAGGTCTAAATTCTGTGGTCTTAATTTGAGATCAAGACCCATTTCAAAAGCTAAGTTTTGATCGTCATTAAATAATTTAAGAAAAGGTTTTCTTATCATTTTCCTCCTATGCATAAAAAAAGTCCTTGTCATTTTTTCAAAATTTTTAGGATTTTTGAACTTTACAAAATTAGTTTTTGGTTCAAATAAAAGAAGTGTGCTTTCAACTTTTGGTTTCGGAGTAAAAGAGGAAGGAGCAATGTTACAAATTTTTTTTATTTTTAATCTCCAATTTGCTAAGACTGTCAATCTCCCATAACTTTTTGTATCGAATTTAGATATTATTCTATCTGCCACC
Organism: uncultured Pelagibacteraceae bacterium; assembly: GCA_902568855.1. GTDB lineage: Bacteria > Pseudomonadota > Alphaproteobacteria > Pelagibacterales > Pelagibacteraceae > Pelagibacter. The sequence goes on from CACFSB010000032.1 coordinate 913, forward strand.
TCTTTTTGAAACATAAGAACAAGATAGTCAAACCAAATTTTTTTCTCGTTTAAATTAAGTATCCATTTTATTAAAATTTCTGTAGAGATATTATATGGTAAATTACCATAAACTGTTAATACTTGATTACTAATTGTATTTTCTTCAACTTTTAAAATATCATTATTTATAATCTTTATCTCTTTATTGAATTTTTTTTTCAGTAGTTTTACTAAATCATAATCTTTTTCGATAACAATAAAATTATTTGGTTTTTTTTTTAAAATTTGCTCACTTAAGTTTCCTGTGCCTGGACCTATTTCTAAAATATTTTTATCTTTTATATCAACAAGGTTTACAATTTTGTTAATTATATTCTTATCAATTAAGAAATTTTGACCAAGGCTTTTTTTCGCCTTTATCATCTATTATCTAAAAAATTAAACGCTTTGATTAAACTAGTTGGATTTGATTTATTTTTTCCAACCATTTTTTCATTTGGGCCATGATCAGGAGTTACCCGCAAAAAAGGTAAACCAAGAGTAATATTTATAGCATCGTACTCAAAAAGAGTTTTAATCGGCCCTAAAACTTGATCGTGGTACATTCCTATTATCACATCAAATTTTTTTCTGTTATTTTTTAAAAAAATAGTGTCTGCAGAGAATGGACCTTTTACATTAATTCTTTTTTGTAACGATTTGATAGCTGGAAAAACAATCTTATTGTCTTCATTAAATTTCAGAACACTCTCACAATGAGGGTTGAGGCCGGTCACAGCTATTCTTGGTTTAAAGCCTAAAAATGTTTTATAAAAATTATTAACAATCATTATTTTTTCTTTTATCAATTTTTGAGTAATTTTCTTTGCTATTTGACTTATTGGTAAATGAGTAGTTATAGGACAAACTGAAAGTTTTTTATTATAAATTAACATTGCAAATTTTTCTTGATCAAAAGAGTGTGATATATATTCCGTAACACCAAGATATTTCTTATTTAAGGTTTTTGTTTTATTGACTGGTCCATTAATGATTTTACTAGCAAGACCTCTCTTTATTAAAGAAAAAGCAAATTCAAAACACTTTTGCATGTAAACCTGATGTTTTTCGTTTGAAATATTAATTAGATATATTCTTTTTTTTTTAATCTTTTTTTTGTTTATAGTGATTTTATCTAATTCTTCTATGTCTTGTTTAAAATTAAACCTTTTAATTTCTCTGTATAAAATTTTTTTATTACAAATTAAAATTAATGGGCTTTTAATTTTTGTTAATTTCATTGACTTAAAGAAAATTTCAAAAAAAATACTTTTTGAATCACCAGGAATAATTAAAATAGGATTAGAATTCACTTATTTTTGCATTTAATTTTATTTTATTATAAAAAATTTTTGAAAACTTTTCTAATTGTTTTGTAGTTTCTATCATTATCATTTTCTCTAACTCAGCCTGCTTATCTATTTTAAAAGGTTTTTTTCTTGTCTCATTAATTCTTAAAATTAAATAATCATTTCCTATTTTGATAGGTTCACTATATTCATTCTTTTTTAAGTCTTTTATTTTTTTTATTATTGGCGCTGATAAATTTTTTTTTGCAACCCATCCGATTTTTCCACCTATCTTTGAACTATCAGAAATACTAAACAAATTAGCAGTATTTTCGAATCCATTAACATCAATACTATTTTTTATAGTTTTAAATTCCTCATCATAATTTGTATTACTTTTTGTTGTGAAAATTATTTCAGATAAATTATATTCAAAAACATAATCATTTTTAATCAAATTATCAATTTTTGACTTTAAATTTTCTCTGTTAATATTTACGCTATTATTATATTTTGCATAAACAATATTTTTCCATTCATTTTCAATTTCAATTTTTTTTTTTAGATCATCAATTGAAATATCAAAATTTTGAAGATAATTTTCCAATTCGGTCTTATTTGTAAAATTTAAATTTTTTATAAGACTATTTAAAACACTGTCAATTTGAGAATTTTCTTGCTTAAGTTCTTTATACTTTAATATTTCAATTTTTCTTATTATTTCTTTTGTTATAGATTTTTTTGCTATAGATATTAATTGATTTTCATCAATTTCCTTTAAATTTGGATTTAATGCTAAAAGATAATTTTTTTCTTTTTCAATATCATACGTAGTGATTATCTCATTATTTATTTTCATTAAAATTCTTAAATCGATATTAGAAAAACTAAAACTTGTGAATAAAAAATAGACTGTGAGTAAAAAAAAAATTTTTTTTGAAAAGATCATCTCAGATTAGGGCTGTTGACTCCTCCAAATGGTATAATCGATAGCTTAAGAAAAAGGTTTTCTGAAGGTTTTAAATCTTGATCATTATAATATTCTTTGTTGAATTCTATGGCTGCAGTTAGACAATCGATTTTATATTGATATATTAAATTATAAAATTCTGTAAAACTTTTTTCTTTATTTTCTCTAGTTTCAAAAATTATACTATTCTTTTCATCAAAATTAAAAATAGTTTCATTTGTAAGATATGAAGTTTTCAGATTACTATTATTTTCATTTTGATATTCAAACTTTGTTTTCAAATTTTTTAGATAAAATTCGAATCCATACAATTCATAATTCACGTCATTCAAGTTATTTTTAAGCGAGAAATCATAATTAAATTTAAAGTTCTGATTTGGTTTATAATCAAAAACACCAACAAAATCAGAAACCTTATCGCCTAAATTAGAATTTAAAGGTAGATCTTTATTTTCTTCAAATCTCAAATTATTTGCAAATCCAAATTTTATTTTCTCCTCTGAGGATGATTTTTCAACAATTGAATGTTCATAACCATATGTAAATGATATGCCTCCTTCATTACTTTCATCTATACCCAGTCTGTTTAAGTCATAAATATTTTCAT
>CACFSB010000033.1 GCA_902568855.1 uncultured Pelagibacteraceae bacterium
CAAAAATATCTTTTGATATCAACGATCCTGTCTCCTTTGAATGTTCTAAAATTAATTCTTTTAAATAACTTGTCCAATAATCTGTTTCAACATTTTGCCAAACAACTGAGTCTGGATTAACTTTTTTTTCAAACTCATTCAATTTATCATATATAAACGCCATACCTCCAGTCATGCCAGCTGCAAAATTATCTCCGACACTTCCCAAAATAACCACTGTTCCTCCGGTCATATACTCACAACCATTTGAGTCACAACCCTCAATGACTGTAGTTGCACCAGAATTTCTTACAGCAAATCTATCGCCTGCTTGACCTGCAGCAAAAAGTTTGCCTGACGTAGCTCCATACAAAACTGTATTTCCGATGATTGTATTTTCATTAGAAACTAAATTACTTTCATCCGAAAGTTTTATCGAGATTGTAGCGCCTGACAATCCTTTGCCGACATAATCATTTGCATCACCTTTAAGATTTAATTTTAATCCTTTTGATGAAAAAGCACCAAATGACTGACCCGCGGAGCCTTTAAAATTTAATGTTAGAAAATTTTCATTAAGTTTTTCGTAACCATACTTTTTGTAAAGATGGTGTGAAATTCTTGTACCAACTGCTCTGTTTGTGTTTTTGATAATAAATTCTTTCTCAACCTTTTTCGAATTATCTAAAGATTTTTCAATTTCAGGCCAAATTTCTTGATCCAAGGTTTCAGGTACTTTATTGATCTCCAATGACTCGCAGTATCTTTTATTATTTCCTGGGTCTGCCTGAACAAATAATGGATTTAAATCCAAATCATCTAAATTTGGTGAAGCTTTATTAACTTGCATTAATAAATCAGTTCTTCCAATAATATCGTTTAATGATTTAAAACCTAATTCAGCTAAAATTTCTCTTACTTCAGAAGCAATGAAAGTGAATAAATTTACAACCTTGTCTGGAGTACCGGTAAATTTTTCTCTTAATTTTTCATCTTGTGTACAAACACCTACTGGACAAGTATTTGAGTGGCACTGTCTTACCATTATACATCCCATTGCCACTAGAGCTGTCGTAGCAACTCCATATTCTTCTGCTCCCATCATTGCAGCAATAACAACATCTCTTCCAGTTTTAATACCACCATCAGTTCTCAATGTAACTTTGTGTCTTAAATTGTTTAATGTTAAAACCTGATTTGCCTCAGTGAGACCCATCTCCCAAGGTATTCCAACATATTTGACACTTGTTTGAGGAGTTGCGCCTGTTCCTCCATTATGACCCGAAATTAAAATAATATCTGCTTTTGCTTTAGCTACACCTGCAGCAATAGTTCCAATTCCAGATGATGCTACTAACTTAACGCCAACTCGTGCTTTTGGATTTGTTTGCTTCAAATCATAAATCAGTTGTGCCAAATCTTCTATCGAGTAAATATCATGATGTGGAGGTGGAGAAATTAGTGTTACTCCTGGTGTGGAATGTCGTAGTCTTGCAATTTCCTTTGTTACTTTAAAGCCAGGTAACTGACCGCCTTCCCCTGGTTTAGCACCTTGTGCCATTTTAATTTCTATTTCGTTACAATTATTCAAGTAATTTACAGTCACACCAAATCTAGCAGATGCAATTTGTTTAACTCTAGAATTTGCACTATCGCCACTATCCATCATCTTAAATCTTTCTGCATCCTCGCCACCTTCACCACTACAAGAAGCTCCTTTAATTCTATTCATTCCAATAGCGAGTGTTTCATGCGCTTCTTTAGATAAAGCACCGTGGGACATGCTTCCACTACCAAATCTTTTTAATATTTTTTCTATTGGTTCAACTTCTGATAAGTTAATTGATGGGCTCAATTTTTTTTTTCTAAAATCAACTAGATCCCTCAAATTTATTGGTGGTAAATTATATATACCATCAGCATATTTTTTATATGCTTCATAGGAATTTGAGCCTACAGCACTTTGTAATAAATGAATTAGCTTTCCTTGATATTGATGTGTTTCTCCGTTTTTCCTATATCTATAAATACCTCCAATTGGCAATATAGTTTCTGTACTTTCAAATGCTTCTTTATGAATTTCTCTTATTTTTTTTTCAATTCCAACTAAGCCAATACCTGAAATTTTCGAGGTAACTCCAGGAAAGTATTCATTTACAACTGTTCTGCTTAATCCTACTGTTTCAAAATTACATCCACCTCTGTAAGAACTTAAAACTGAAATCCCCATTTTTGACATTATCTTCAATAAACCTGCATTAACTGAATTAATGTAGCGTTGTACACACTCATCAAAACTAAATTGGCCAAAAAGTTTTTTTTCATATCTCTGATATAAACTATCGAAAGCCAGATATGGATTTACTGTAGTTGCTCCAACTCCAATTAATGTTGCAAACGAATGAGTATCTATAGCCTCTCCAGACTGAACATTTATAGAAACATAACCTCTTAATTTTTTTTGAATTAAAAATGTATTTATGGCTCCGACACATAATAACATAGGCATTGGTAATCTTTCAGATGAAAGATTTTTGTCACTTAAAATCAGTTGTGTAATACCTTGTCTTACTGCAATTTCAGACTCTTTTTGGATCCTGTTAATAGAATTTTCTAAATTGTCATCTTGTGAAAATGAACAATCAATAGTTACTGAATTTTTACCAAAAAAATTAGTGAACTTATTAAATTGTGAATTTGATAGAATAGGGCTATTTAAAACATAAATATTCTCTTTAGTTAAAGTATCAAAATCAAGAATATTACCTAAATTTCCAAATCTAGTTTTTAAACTCATCACTTTATTTTCTCTTAAAGAGTCAATTGGTGGATTAGTTACTTGGCTAAAATTTTGTCTAAAAAAATGGTAAAGTGGTCTATACTTATCAGATAACACTGCTAAAGGGGTATCATCACCCATGGAACCTGTTGCTTCTTTTGCGTCTTCTGCCATTGGATGTAAGATAAGTTCTAGATCCTCTAAACTTATTCCGAAAGTATATTGTCTTCTCCTTAAGCTTTCGCCATCAAAATTATGTTTTTCATTGGAAATTGATAATTTTTCATCTAGATCAATTATTTGAGAATTGAAGTGTTTAAATTCTTTAGCCAAATAATCTTTTATTTGACTATTAGAAAAAACTTTACCTTTTTCAATTCTGACTCCGATAATTTCACCAGGACCAAGTCTTCCCTTGGTTAAAAT
>CACFSB010000034.1 GCA_902568855.1 uncultured Pelagibacteraceae bacterium
TGTTTTTGTCTCCCACGTATACTGAAACACCTCTAGAGTTAATATCAACATCAAATTTCTTGTGTAATGGAGGGAACGCTCTTTGTGAACAGTCTAATCTATCACACGTTCTACATGACACACCTATTGGTATTTCTGTAGATTTATCATTAATGTTTAAATTTTCTGAATAAATAAATTCTTTAGCATATTTTGCTTCACATCCCAATCCAATAGATAAAATACTTTTTGATTGTCCAAATCTTCCAATCCCTTTTTCAACTGTTCTAGCAATACATACATACTTTTCACCATTAGACATTTTGCTAACAGCAGCTTGAATTATACCAGGTCTTGTCAAAGCTGAATAAACATTCCAACGTGGACAAGCGCCACCATATCTTGGAATTTCTATTCCTGATAAAGAAAATCTTTTTGATATATTCCCAGCCATATCCACTCTTAAAAAATGAAAAGGTATCCCTGGTAATTTTGGATCTTGTAAACACGTTACTCTATGAGCTACCTGTTCAAAAGACGTAGCAAAAGTATTTTGTAGTAACTCTAAATCATACTTAAGTTTTTTACATTCTGTATGAAAAAGTTTATAAGGCATTAAAATTGCAGCACCGCAGTAATTTAATAAAGCAATTTTTGTTAATTTCTTAGATTCATCAGATGGAAAAGTAAATTTTGACAAATATTCTTCGATTTCTTTATCAGCACCCTCTTGGGCTATTTGAGCGGCTGCGTGAAGTTTTTTTGTTTCTAAAGAGCTATAATCGCTTAACAGTAATTCTTTTTTATTTTTTTTGTAGAGTTTTGAGAAAGGTTTATTTTCTTCAGGAATAACATCTTTTACTGATATGTCATATTCTGATTTTAAATAATCACAAAGAGCTATATATCTAGTCCTATTATTTTTTTGAACTTTCTCAAAAACATTATTTGCGAAATCTTCTAATTTTGGAAAATAGTTTTTATTTTCTTGTAAAAAGTCTGAAATAACTTCACCAGGAAATGAATTTTTTCTATTATCAACAATTTTACCAGATATTGTTTCAATTTTATTAATCATTTCATGATCCTTTTTTTTTAAAATATCTCCTAGTCTTACTATTGCTCTGCCAATTTTTGGATTAGTGCTAACAAGATCTTTTACTTCTGGACCAAGTATATCTAAATCTTCAAACAATTTATCATCAAGTATTTCTGATAAAGTATTTTCTAAATTGATATCTGATTTTGAGGTTAATTGAGAAAGTTGAATATTCAATTTTTCACAAATTTTTAAGAGTAAATCTCCATCTATTTTTCTTTTTCCACCCTCAATAAGATTAAGATAACTAGGAGATATATTTAAATCCTCAGCCAATTTATTAGCTTGAAGCCCTAACTGTCTCCTAAAAGCCTTGATTTTTGGTCCTATTTTTAGATTTAATTGACTCATATTTTCTATTAGTAAATTTTGTAAATTTATTTTTACAAGATTTTTCTTTAATTTACAACAGTTTTGTACTTTTTAATAGATTTTGTAAATTTTGTAAATTATAAAATTTACATGGACGAAAAATTAAAAAACAACGAAAATGAAGCTCAAATCATAAGACATGAAGACCTTGCTAGACATAATAGCAGGGGTATTTACATGAGAGATGATCATTGTGATTGGGGTTCAAGCGGAATGAAAGATTTAGTTGAGACACTTAACGACTCAAACTAATTTTCAAACCCTTAACATTCATTTTCAATTACTTGAACATTACAGGGGCCAATAATGAGTGCAGAAAAGATTTCTTATGATTTAAAAAGATTTGCAGGAATTAAAAGAGACTATACTCCTGAAGAAGTTGAAAGACTAAGAGGCTCAATTAAAATCGAATATTCAATTTGTAAACAACAATCAACAAAGCTTTGGAAATTATTAAACACAGAAAATTATGTTAATACTTTAGGATCCTTGTCAGGTAATCATGCAGTTCAACATGCAAAAGCTGGTTTGAAGGCAATTTATTTAAGTGGTTGGCAAGTAGCAGCTGATGCTAATAGTGCTGGAGAAATGTATCCTGACCAATCTTTGTATCCTTATGATAGTGCTCCTAAATTAGTAGAATCAATGAATAACGCATTAATTAGAGCTGATCAGATTCAACATATGGAATTAAAAGATGGTGATATGAAAAAAGAGAAGAGAATTGATTATATGCTACCGATCATTGCTGATGGAGAAGCCGGTTTTGGTGGACCTTTGAATGTATTTGAACTTGCAAAAAAATTCATTAAAGCAGGTGCTGCTGGTGTTCATTTTGAAGATCAATTAGCAAGTGAAAAAAAATGTGGTCATATGGGGGGAAAAGTTTTGGTTCCAACTGGTACCATGATAAAAAATTTAAAAGCTGCTAGATTGGCAGCCGACATCGCAGATGTCCCTTTAATTATTCTAGCTAGAACAGACGCAAATGCTGCAAAATTAATTACAAATGATTACGATGAAAATGACAAACCTTTCTTAACAGGTGAAAGGTCTCCAGAAGGTTTCTATTATGTAAAAGCTGGAATTGAACAAGCTATATCAAGAGGCCTTGCTTATGCACCCTACTCAGATTTAATTTGGTGTGAAACAGCTACGCCAAATCTTGAGGAGGCAAAAAAATTCGCAGATGCAATTCATGAAAAATTTCCCGGAAAACTTTTAGCATATAATTGTTCTCCATCATTTAATTGGAAAAAACATTTATCAGATGATGAGATAGCATCATTTCAACAAAAAATTAGTCAAATGGGTTATAAATTTCAATTTATTACTTTAGCAGGATTTCATACACAAAATATTGCAATTTTTGAGTTAGCTGAAAAATATAAAAAAGAAGGTATGACAGCATACTCAAGAATTCAGCAA
>CACFSB010000035.1 GCA_902568855.1 uncultured Pelagibacteraceae bacterium
AATCTTTTGGACTTATAGACTCTGTAGTAGAGAAAAGATCTTAGAACACCACATATAGTTTACAAAATCCAAAACTTGATTAATAGGAGTCATTTATAATAGAGTAGACTTATTGATTCGTTTAAAATTTTATGAACACAAATAACAAAAATATTCTTTATTGCTCTTTCTGCGGCAAAAGCCAACACGAAGTAAGAAAATTAATTGCAGGTCCAACTGTCTTCATTTGTGATGAGTGTGTTGAACTTTGTATGGATATTATAAAAGAGGAAAGCAAAGACACATTTGTAAAACATCAAGATGGTTTACCATCACCAAAAGAGATTTGTACAGTCCTAGACGATTATGTAATTGGACAATCTCACGCAAAAAAAGTTTTATCAGTAGCTGTTCACAATCACTACAAAAGACTAAATTATGAAAATAAAACTAGTAAAAATGTAGAGCTTGCAAAATCTAATATACTCTTAGTTGGTCCAACTGGATGTGGAAAAACATTATTAGCACAAACGCTGGCTAGAATCTTAGATGTTCCATTTACAATGGCTGATGCAACAACTTTAACTGAAGCAGGTTATGTAGGAGAGGATGTAGAAAATATTATTTTAAAATTGTTACAAGCAGCAGATTATAATGTTGAAAAAGCCCAAAGGGGAATTGTGTACATTGATGAGGTTGATAAGATTAGTAGAAAATCTGAAAATCCATCTATTACAAGAGACGTTTCTGGTGAAGGTGTTCAACAAGCTTTATTAAAGATTATGGAAGGGACAATTGCAAGTGTACCTCCTCAAGGTGGTAGAAAACACCCCCAACAAGAATTCTTACAAGTTGATACTACAAATATTTTATTTATTTGTGGTGGAGCATTTGCGGGACTTGATAAAATTATTTCTCAGAGAGATAAAGGTACATCTATTGGTTTTGGAGCAGATGTAAAGAATATACAAGATAAAAAGACTGGTGAGTGGATGAAGAACTTAGAGCCTGAGGATTTGCTCAAATATGGATTAATACCTGAGTTTATTGGTAGATTACCTATGATTGCAACTCTAGAAGATTTAGATGAAAAATCTTTAATTAAGATACTGCAAGAACCAAAAAATTCTTTAACAAAACAATATCAAGAGTTATTTAAACTAGATGGAGCAAAATTAATATTTAAAGACTCTGCACTTAAAGAAATTGCAATTAAAGCAATTAGCAAAAAAACAGGAGCAAGAGGTTTAAGATCTATTTTAGAAAATATACTTCTTAAAACTATGTATGATTTACCAAGTCAAGAAAATATTGAAGAGGTAATAGTCGACTCATCAGCGGCTAAAGGTCTGTCGCAGCCTATAATTGTTCATTCAAAAAAGGATGGTAAATCCAAAACAACTAAGACAACAGCGGCTTAATAACCCTAATAACTTGTAAAAAGGTATTGCAAAAATAATATTAATATCCATATTGATTTTATGGACGTAAAAACTTCTTCACCATTATTACCACTTAGAGATATTGTGGTTTTTCCTAGCATGGTAATTCCACTTTTTGTTGGAAGAGATAAATCAATCTCTGCTTTAAATGAGGTGATGAAAAAAGAGAAAAAAATTATTTTAGTAACTCAAAAAAATTCTGAAATCGATGATCCTAAGAAAACAGATATATTTATGTATGGATGCGAAGGCAGCATTTTACAACTTTTAAAACTTCCAGATGGAACAGTAAAAGTTTTAGTTGAGGGTGTTCGTAGAGTAAAAATTATTGATTTTAAAGATAATGAAAAGTTTATAACTTGTGACTTTACACCTCACAATGATGTGATCGATGGTGATGAAGATTTGTATCCATTAGCTGTTACAGCAATAAGACGAATGGAAAAATTAACTTCTATTAATAAAAAAGTTTCTAGTGAAACTATTAATACGATTAAACAATTAAAAGATCCATCTCACATTGCAGATAACATTGCTTCACACATCACTGCAATTTCAGAGAAACAACAAATTTTTGAAACTATTGATGTTAAAAAAAGATTAAATGCAATCATAAAAATAATGGAAAATGAAACAAGCATTATTGGAGTGGAAAAAAGAATTAGAGGAAGGGTCAAAACCCAAATGGAAAAAACTCAAAGAGAGTACTATTTAAATGAACAATTAAAAGCTATCCAAAAAGAGTTAGGTGAAATTGAGGACGGCAAAGATGAAAATACAAGTTTAAATAAAGCAATTCTTAAATCTAAAATGCCAAAAGACGTTGAGAAAAAATGTCTTCAAGAATTAAAAAAATTAAAAAATATGAGTCCGATGTCAGCTGAAGCTACAGTAGTAAGAAATTACTTAGATTGGATGATAGATCTTCCTTGGCATAAAAAAAGTGATGTCGTTATAGATTTAAAAAAAGCACTTGAAGTTTTAGATAAAGATCATTTCGGTTTAGAAAAAGTTAAAGAGAGGATTATTGAATTTTTAGCAGTCCAAAAAAGAATGGATAAGATTAAAGGCCCTATTTTATGCTTAGTAGGTCCGCCTGGTGTTGGAAAAACATCTTTAGGAAAGTCAATTGCCAAAGCAACAAACAGAGAGTTTGTAAGAATGTCGGTAGGTGGAATGAGAGATGAAGCTGAAATTAGAGGTCACAGAAGAACTTATATTGGTTCTTTACCGGGTAAAATTATTCAAATGATGAAAAAAGCTGGAACTAAAAATCCACTGATACTTTTAGACG
>CACFSB010000036.1 GCA_902568855.1 uncultured Pelagibacteraceae bacterium
CCTCTTTGCATTAGAATACCACCTGTATTATCTGCAATAATTGTGTTTTTAATTCCTTCCTCATTTAATTCATAAGATGTAAGATTTGCTCCTTGATTTCTTGGTCTAGTTTCATCTGCCCACACATGAACGGGAATTCCTTTTTTATGTGCATGATAAATTGGAGAAGTTGCAGTCCCCCAATTTATTGTTGCAAGCCAACCTGCATTACAATGAGTTAATATATTAACTGTATTTTTTTTTTTATTATAGATTTCTTCAATAATTTTTAGTCCATTTAAACCTATACTTTCACAAAATTTCACATCCTCTTCACATATATCTTTTGCTTCATTCAAGGCTATTTCTAAGATTTGATCGCTATTAACACCTGATAATTTATTCATCATTCTATCAACAGCCCACTTTAAATTAATTGCAGTTGGTCTTGAACTAATTAAATCTTCTGCAGATTTCTTTAAAAATGATTGGTCATTATTTTCAATTATAGCTAAAACCATTCCATAAGCTGCTGTAGCTCCTATCAAGGGTGCACCTCTTACTTCCATTATCTTAATAGCATTAATCGAGTCCTTGACTGTTTTAAGGTCTTTAATAATAAATTGGTGTGGAAGTTTTGTTTGATCAATAATTTTTACAACATTATTTTCAAACCAAATAGTACGATATTCTTTTCCTTCTATTCTCATTGATTTAAAACTCTACCAGCAACAGTTTTAAGTTTTTCTATTGTCTTTTTAGTTCTTTTTTCAGGTGCTGTTATAATTGCAACATCCAAGCAATTATTAGTTGGATCATTAGGATCAATATGATCTTCAAAATTTTCTATTAAGTTTTTAATCATATTTTTTGCCTTTGCGGCATTACCTAATAAAACTTTTACAACTTGTTGAACATCAACATTTTCATGATCAGGATGCCAACAATCATAGTCTGTAACCATTGATACAGAAGCATATCTTATCTCTGCTTCTCTCGCTAATTTTGCCTCTGGCATATTAGTCATTCCAATTACGTCTGCTTTCCAAGATCTATATAAGTTTGACTCGGCTAATGTTGAAAATTGAGGTCCTTCCATAACAACATATGTCCCATTTCTTTGATATTCAATTTTGCCTTTTTTTATTGCCTCTTCACATGCGTTCATCAAACCATTAGATGTGGGATAAGCCATAGAAACATGTGCAACAATTTCATCCTCAAAAAATGTTTTCTCTCTCGCAAATGTCCTATCGATAAACTGATCAACGATAACAAATTTCCCAGGTTGCAAATCTTCTTTTAATGACCCCACTGCTGAAACTGACACAATATCTGTTACACCTAACTGTTTAAGAGCATCAATATTTGCTCTAAAATTTATTTTTGAGGGAGAAATAAAGTGACCTCTTCCATGTCTTGGTAAGAAGTAAACTTCTTTATTATTATAATTAGTTTTTAAAATTTGGTCTGAGGGTTTTCCCCATGGGGTGTTTAAATCTAATAATTCTCTATTTTTGAATTCTTCAACATCATAAAGACCACTACCACCAATAATTGCTAATTTATTTATTGCCATGTTATAAAATTAATTTATTTATACTTTTATAATTTACTCTTATGAATTTGAAAGACTTTATTAGATCTATTCCAGATTATCCAAAAAAAGGTATTTTATTTAGAGATATCACAACACTAATTAAAAATGAGAGAGCTTTTTCAGAAACAATTGATCAGATTATAGAAAGATCCAAAAAAATGAAGTTTAATAAGATTGCTGCAATTGAGTCTAGAGGATTTGTTTTTGCCTCAGCTGTTTCTTATATTCTAAAAAAACCATTTATAATGTTAAGAAAAAAAGATAAATTACCAGCTGATGTACACTCTGTTGATTTTGAATTAGAATATGGCAAGGCTACTATAGAAGTTCATAAAGATTCTATTAGCAAAGGAGATTCAATTTTGATTATTGATGATCTAATTGCTACTGGTGGTACTGCACATGCTGCGGCGAAACTTGTAGAAATTTCTAAAGGAAAGGTTGCTGGATTTATATTTGTAATAGATCTTTTTGATCTTAAAGGCTCTGAAAGTTTGATTAAAAAACAATACAAAGTGGAAAATTTAGTTGATTTCCCTGGTCATTAAATTTCAAATGTTAGGCCTATAATAAGAGTTTTTTCCTATTATAGAACTTATCAATCCCAATAATCTCATCTGATATTTTTTTCTCTTAAAGGTATTGAAGGTAATTAAATAATAAAAAAATTTTATTTTTGCAGAAATTAAATTTTTCGAAACTTTTAATAGTGCAATCAAATAGCCATAATGTTTTTTATTAAAATAGAATTTTGACCACATCCAGTGCCAATTTCTTAAATATTCAATTTCATTTTTATACTTTGGATCTACAGCCTTTCCCCCAAGATGATGTATCTTTGATTTTGGAACTATATAAATATTTTCATTATTTTCTATTAATCGCTTACACAAATCTTCATTTTCAAGATATAAAAAAAAATTTTCATCAAAAAAATTAAAGTTTAATTGCTTTAATTTTTTTAAATTCAAAAGCATTGCATATCCATCAACACTTTTTACTTCAAAAGGTTTATCAGTATCAAAACTGCTATCTTTTTTTAAAATGTAATTTGGAAATTCATTTTTACTTGAAATTGGTGCAATAATTGCAAAATCATCAATCTCTTTTGATGCAATAAATATCTCACCCAT
>CACFSB010000037.1 GCA_902568855.1 uncultured Pelagibacteraceae bacterium
GATGAAAATAGTTTAGGAAAGTTTGGTCAGTTTCCTTGGAATAGAAAAGTTTTTGCTGACATTTTAGATAAAATAAATGAGTCAAATCCAAAAGCGATAGGTTTCGATATTTTTTTTACTGAAAAAGATAAACAGTCTCCTGATGAAATTATAAAATCTTATGGTTTAGTTCCATCTGACATGGCAGAGCTTCAGAATTTAAAAAGTCCAGATGAAATTTTTTCCGAGAAACTTAAACAATCTAAATCAATAATTGCAGTTTTAGGGAGTAATGTTCCCTCACATTCCAATTACGATCGAAAAGCTAAGGCTAGATTTTTATCGAAAGGTGGTGATCCAAAGAAATTTACTTATTCATATCCGTATTCAATTGGTTCACTTGAGGTATTAGAAAAAGATGTGAAAGGTTTGGGTTCAATTTCTTTCTTAGATCAATTAGATGGTATTATTCGATCATTACCCTTGGTGGTACAGTTTGATAAGAAGATATACCCAACCATGGGACTAGAAATGGTTCGAGTGGGTTCAAAACAGAAAAATATTTATATTGAATTAAATGAAGTCGGCATTCAAAGAATTAGTGCCCGACCCTATAAAATCAATTCAGACCCCAATGGTATAATTTGGATTAAGTACAAAAAGTCAGATAAAAATCAGTATATATCTGCAGGTGATGTCTATGATGGAAAATTTCAAACAGATTTTTTTACAGATAAATACGTTTTAATTGGTGCCTCTGCGCAAGGTCTTTTTGATTTAGTTAAAACTCCTCTTGGGATAACTATTCCAGGGGTAGAGGTTCATGCTAATGTTATTGAGAATATTTTAGATCAATCCTATTTAATAAGAAATCCTAATACGTATATATTTGAGCTGTTATTTTCTATTATTGTTGCTCTCATTACATTTATATTGTCTCAAAGAGTAAAACCTAAATTAAGTTTATCCATCTTTTTTGGAAATATTTTAGCGATAATAGTTATTGGTTTTTATATTTATAAATTTAGATCTGAATTAGTAGATATGAGTTATCCAATTTTTATTGTAACAGTAACTTTTTTAACGGGTTTATATTTTAGATTTATTGAGGAAAACAAAATAGCTTTAGATAACTTACAAAAAGAAGCTAAACTTTTAAAAGAGCGTGAACTTGCAGCTGGAGTTCAAAAAAGCTTATTTCCAGATATATCAAAGTTTGAAAACTTCATCTTTGCCAAAAATGTACCAGCTCGAGATGTATCTGGAGATTATTTTGATGTCGTAAGATCAACACCAGAAGAATACTTTTTTACTTTAGCTGATGTGTCTGGAAAAGGGGTTAAAGCAGGTATGTATATGGCAAAAGCATCTTCAATATTTAGAACACTTACAAATTTAAAGTTCTCGTTAGAAAAAGTAGTATTTGGAGTGAATAATGAACTTGTTGAAGCGAAATTTAAAGGAATGTTTGTGACTGCTGTTTTTGGGAAATTAAATATTAAAACTGGAGAACTCGTTTTTATTAATGCTGGTCACGAAAGTATTTTAACTTTTGATCAAAATAAAAATTATGAATATATTAAATCAGAAATGCCACCCATTGGAATTGTTAAATATTTTACAGAGTCGATGGTCAAATCCAATACTATGAATCTTAAAGACAAGACATTTGTTGTTTATACTGACGGTGTAACGGAAGGCTATTTGAAAAATGGTGAAGAATTAGGAGCCGAGGGAGTACAAAAAATCATAGATGGTATGTCAGAAGTCACACCAAAAACTATTGTCGAATCTATAGAAAAAGAGTTAAATTGGGGTGCTGAAAAGTTAAGAGATGATATTACTTGTATGGCTATAAATATAAATAATACTGAATTAATAAAGAAAAAATAATCCAAGATGATAAAGAGGTTATTTTTAATTACCTTTTGTTTATTTTTTGTAATGCAAACTGTTCATTCAGGAATAGTTGAGCCTGTTTTTAAACAATTTAAAGATCCAAATCAAGATGGTGTAGATAATGTACCCTCAACAGTTTCAATACAAATTACTCCTGATGGAAAAAAAATGTTTTTATTGGATCATCTTGAAAATGCAGGTTCTAAAAAAGTTTATATTTATGATTTAACAACACCATTTGATATTAGCACTTTGGATGTCACAAATAGAACAATAGTAAGTTTAGATGGTTATGGTGATAATATGGGAGGCAATAATGACAATAAAGATATAGAATTTAATAATGATGGAACAAAAGTGTTTTTTTTTAGTGAGTATGGTACATTGCAAATTCATAATTTAACAACTCCATATGATGTAGCCTCAATTTCTTCTTCAACAGTCGTAGCTGATGACGGACTTAATTATAAAACTAAGTATTCTGTAAATAATATTAAAGGTGTAGAATTTAATAACGATGGAACTAAAATGTATTTTGTTGATGGAACGCAACATGCAACTAAAATAGCACAAATTAATCTTTCCACTCCATTTGATCCCACGTCAGGAACTAAAGTACATACTCTTGATACAGAACCTGCGGGAGTCGCATTTTATACAATGGAACCATCTTTTGATGACGATGGTACAAGATTATACATAAGTGAAGCTCTTAATAATTCAACTGGTGCTACTACTTATATGTATGTTTACAAATTATCTAATCCATTTGAATTAAGTTCTGCAACTTTTGTTGGCAAATGGCCAATTAC
>CACFSB010000038.1 GCA_902568855.1 uncultured Pelagibacteraceae bacterium
GTTTTATCATCTATTAAAATATTTTCGATATTTATATTTTTTTTTAGTTTTTTTTTTATCTTTACGATTAATTCATTTATATTCATGATATAATTATATCATGAAAAATATCTGTGACTGGAATAATTGCAATGAAATTGGTGAATACAAAGCGCCAGTTGAAAGAGATAATAGTAAAAAATATCGATTACTTTGTTTAGAACATGTCAAAGAATTTAATAAAAACTGGAATTATTTTTCAGGTATGAATGATGATCAAGTAATTAATTTTTTAAAATCGGATATGGTTTGGCATAAACCTACACAGAGTTTTAGTTCTTCAGATAATTTTTTTAAGGTTTTATGGAATAATACTTTAAAAGATGAACTAGATAAGGAAAAGTTAAAAAGTGATTTTAATCACATGGGACAATTTAGATATGATCACAAAGACATCAAAGCATTTGAAATATTAGGTATTTCTGTAGGGTCAAAATGGGAAAAAATTTATGAAAAATTTAAAATACTTGTTAAAAAATTTCACCCTGATATGAATTCTGGAAACAAAAAATTTGAAGAAAAACTTAAATCAATAACTTTGGCTTATACACAATTAAAAAATACTTACAGAGAAAAAAATTGACACCAGATATAAACAATCAACCTGATATAAAACTGTCGATTAAACAAACTTTTGGGATTGACTCTAATATGGAAGTAGATGCTTTTTCTAAAAAGAGCGAATATGTTCCAGAGATAGATAAAAACTATAAATTTGATAGAGACACTACGCTAGCTATAATTTCAGGTTTTGCATTTAACAAAAGAGTTCTTGTTCAAGGTTATCACGGCACAGGAAAATCTACACATATAGAACAAATTGCTGCAAGATTAAATTGGCCCTGTATCAGGGTAAATTTAGACAGTCATATAAGTCGTATCGATTTAATTGGAAAGGATGCGATTGTTTTAAAAGATGGTAAACAAGTTACACAATTTAATGAAGGGATTTTGCCTTGGTCGATACAGAACCCTGTTGCATTAGTATTTGATGAATATGACGCAGGAAGACCTGATGTAATGTTTGTTATCCAGAGAGTACTTGAATCGGAAGGTAATTTTACTCTTTTAGATAAAAATAAAGTTATTAAACAAAATAAATTTTTTAGATTATTTGCAACCTCTAATACTGTTGGTTTAGGAGATACAACAGGTCTTTACCATGGAACTCAACAAATAAATCAAGGACAAATGGATAGATGGAATATTGTTACAACTTTAAACTATCTTAGCCTTGATAAAGAAATGGAGATAATCTTAGCAAAAAATAAAGAGCTCAATAACACAAAGGGTAAAGAAAAAGTTTCTAATATGATTAAGGTCGCATCATTAACTAGAAAAGGATTTATAGCTGGGGATATATCAACAGTGATGAGTCCGCGAACGGTTTTGCACTGGGCTGAAAATGCAGAAATTTTTAAAGATACAGGTTATGCTTTTAGAGTAACGTTTTTAAATAAGTGTGATGAAATTGAAAAAAATATAATTGCAGAGTATTACCAAAGATGTTTTGGTGAGGAATTACCAGAGTCCTTATTAAATATTCAAATTTAATGAATAGCAAAACTGAGAGTTTTAAAGAAAAGCTTAGACAAGCTCTAGCGTCTACAGCGAGAGTAATCTCAGATGATTTGCGAGTCAATCTTAAAAAAAATATTAAAAATTCTGAAAAACAAGATTTAATTGAGCTAGAAAATTTAAATTCAAAAAACGATTTTATCAAAGCCAGAGCAGAAACGGACTCGAAAGCTCTTAAAAAGAAATTTTCTGATGAGTCAATATTTAAAAAAAATTTACCCTCTAGCTCCTCATGCAAATCACTTTACACAATCGCAGAAAAAATAAGATACGAAAAATTAGGATCAAAAATGTTAAAAGGAATAGAAAAAAATTTAAGGGATAATTATTTTCAAATGCTCGATAATAAAAGAAAAGATCAAATTAAATCCAAAGATGATGTACCTGTAGTTGAAGCTTTTGAATTATATATGCTGAAAAATTTCCACAATATCAAACTTAATTCTTTAACATCAAGAATGTTAAACTTCTGGGAAAAAGATTTTGATAAATCAATTTTTGAGCATATAGAATTTTTTAAACAAAATTTAGAAAATCAGAATATTTATAGTTCGAAGTTCTCCCAGATACTGCAAGAAATGGATATTTTTCAATCAGAGGAAAATGAGGAAAAAAGAGATGAAAATCCAGAGGATAATAAAGAAAATCAGTCAAGTGAAAATGATGATAGTGAGGATGAGGACAAAAAAAATCCTGATAAGCAAGATCAAACAGAAACAAGTCTAGATTCAGATTATAATATTGATGAATATAAATTAGATGAACAACTTGTAGATACAGAATCAGACGAACAAAACTCCGAGCAAGTTATCCAAAAAAAAAATTTAAAAGATTTAAATGTAGATTATAAAATTTTTACAACACAGTTTGACGAAATCACAAAAGCCGAAAATCTTGAAAATGCAGATGAAGCAAATAAACTTCGAAAAACTTTAGATCAACAATTAATTGGTTTCCAAGACGTTATAACTAAACTTGCTAATAAACTTCAAAGACAATTATTGGCAAAACAAAATAGAGCTTGGGAGTTTGATTT
>CACFSB010000039.1 GCA_902568855.1 uncultured Pelagibacteraceae bacterium
GGAAAAAATATTGAATTTCCCAAAGAAGTTACAGGTTTAGATGTTGCAGAAAAAATAAGCAAGTCATTATCAAAACAAGCATTGATAATGAGTGTCGACGGTGAGTTAAAAGATTTGTATTTTTCAATTAAAAAAGATTGTTCAGTAAAAATCTTTACTGCAAAAGATCCAGAGGGTCTTGAAGTTATAAGACATGATACTGCTCACATTATGGCAATGGCTGTTCAAGAATTATACCCTGGTACACAAGTAACTATAGGACCAGTAATTGAAAATGGTTTTTACTATGATTTTGCTCGTAAAGAACCTTTTACAGAAGATGATTTAGAAAAAATAGAAAAAAAATGTCAGAAATAATTGACAAAGATGTAAAAACAAAAAGAGAAGTTTGGAAAAGAGATAAAGCAATAAGCCATTTTAAAAAAATTGGTGAAAACTATAAAGCAGAAATTATTGAGAGTATCCCAGAGAGTGAGGAGCTAACCGTCTATCATCATGGTGATACTTGGCATGACTTATGTAGAGGTCCGCACTTAGTTTCTTCTGGAAAAATTGGCAAAGCGTTTAAGCTTACAAAAGTTGCTGGAGCATATTGGCGAGGAGATTCAAAAAATGAGATGTTACAAAGAATTTATGGCACTGGTTGGGCGTCTCAAAAAGACTTGGATGATTACTTAAAAAGAATTGAGGAAGCGGAAAAAAGAGATCATAGGAAACTTGGTAAAGAAATGGATCTATTTCATTTTAGAGAAGAGAGCCCAGGATCTGTTTTTTGGCACGAAAAGGGGTGGGCGTTGTTTCAAAAATTGATTAATTACATGCGAGCACGTCAAGATGCAGCAGGATATAAAGAAGTAAATACCCCAGAGGTACTGGATAGATTGTTATGGGAAAAATCAGGGCATTGGGAAAAATATGGTGAAAATATGTATACTTCTGAGACCCCTGATGAGAAAGTTTTTGCGATAAAACCAATGAATTGTCCAGGTCATATTCAAGTTTTTAATCAAGGTTTGAAAAGTTATAGAGATTTACCATTAAGAATAACAGAATTTGGTAAAGTACACAGATATGAACCATCAGGAGCTTTGCATGGACTTCTTAGAGTGAGAGCTTTTACTCAGGATGATGCACATATTTTTTGTTCAGAAGATCAAATTACAAGTGAGTGCTTAAATGTAACTAATTTAATTTTAGATATTTATAAAGATTTAGGTTTTGAAAAAGTGGTGCTAAAATATGCTGACAGACCAGAAGTAAGAGTAGGTGAAGATAAAGTTTGGGATAAAGCTGAGGCATCTTTACTAGAGGCAGTCAAAGCAACTAAATTAGAATACAGCATAAATAAGGGAGAAGGCGCCTTTTATGGTCCAAAAATAGAATTTGTGTTAAGAGATGCTATTGGGAGAGATTGGCAATGTGGAACGGTACAAGTAGATTTGAACTTACCTGGAAGATTAGACGCTACTTACGTTGATAAAGATGGTACAAAAAAAGTTCCAGTGATGTTACATAGAGCATTGTTTGGATCACTTGAAAGATTTATTGGAATTTTGATAGAAAATTATGCTGGGAAATTCCCATTTTGGATATCTCCACTGCAAACAGTAGTAATTCCAATTTCAGAGGACTTTGAGGAATATGCAAGTAAAGTTTCCAAAAAAATAAAAGAAGCTGGGATGAGCTCAATAGTTGATTTAAAAAATCATAATTTGAACTATAAAATAAGAGAGCATTCTCTTGCAAAAGTCCCTATTTTATTAATTTGTGGTAAAAAAGAAGTTGACAGCAACTCCGTAACAATTAGAAGATTGGATTCTAATAAACAAGAAAATATGGAACTAAATAAATTTTTAAAAACATTTTCTGCTTTAAATAAAGCGTCCTAAATTTAGTGGCAGATTTTAAACAAAACTATTTTCAGAAAAGAACTAAAGATCGGGGCCCAAGATCAAATAACAGGATCTCATCTCCAGAAGTTCAAGTTATAGCGAGTGATGGAGAAAATTTAGGAGTCTTAGCTACCAATGAAGCAATATCCATGGCGAAAAATCAAGGTTTAGATTTAATTGAAATTGCTCCTAATGCAAAACCACCAGTTTGTAAAATAATGGATATGGGCAAGTACAAATATGATGCTCAAAAAAAAGCAAATCTTGCCAAAAAAAAACAAAAAATTATTGCATTAAAAGAAATTAAGATGAGGCCAGTTACTGAAACACATGACTATGAGTTTAAAGTTAAAAATGCAAAAAAATTTATCGCTAAAGGAGATAAAGTAAAATTTACAATAAGATTTAAAGGTCGTGAACTTCAACATTCGCATTTAGGCAATGAGTTAATGACAAAGATCAAAGAGGATATGAAGGAAATTGGTAAGGTAGAATTACATCCGAAGTTCGATGGAAAGCAAATGATAATGGTAATTCAGCCTTTATAAGCTTTAATAGTAGTTGTAAATTAATAACATTCTTTGTATAAACTCGCAAAATTATGCCAAAATTAAAAACAAAAAGCTCTGCAAAAAAAAGGTTCAAAATATCTGCAAAAGGTAAAGTTATAATGGCCCAAGCTGGTAAAAGACATGGCATGATAAAACGAACAAATTCTCAAATAAG
>CACFSB010000040.1 GCA_902568855.1 uncultured Pelagibacteraceae bacterium
GAAAGCCTATTTGTCATCACTTAAACTAGCTAATCATATTATTGTAACTTGCGACTCTACATCTATGATATCTGAAGCAGCTATGTCGGGGAGACCAATATATGTGGCTCAAATGCCAGCTATTAAAAAAAACATTCGTTTTAAAAAATTTTTTGAGCTTTTTAAATCCCTAGGAATAATTAAAAACTTAGAGGACACAGTGGAAGAATGGAATTATAAAAAACTTAATGAAACTGATAGAATATCGGGATATATAAAGAAACAATTTAAAGATTATGACTTTTCTTAATTCTATATTAAAAAATTCAAAAAAGTATGATACCCCATTTAATCACTGGGAATATAATAATGCTTTAAGTGAAGAAGCTATTAAAGAAATAGAAGGCGCAGACATTCCTGATGTGAGCAAACATAATCTCAATTATGATGGTACAAGAGCAATTGATGGTGGTGCTGCCGAATTTAGAGAAGGAATAGCTTCAGGCGGTAAGGCGATAAAATTTAGATGTTTTGTTACAAAAGAAAATTCCTCTCAATTTCCAAATTTAGTAAAATTCATTAATGAACTTCAATCCAAAGAAACATGCAAAATAATTTCTAAAATGATTAATAAAGATTTATCCGGTTCATATGTCAGACTTGAAGTTATATGTGACCGTGAAGGTTTTTGGTTAAAGCCACATTGTGATATTAAAGAAAAATTAATGTCAGGACTTATTTTTGTAAATAACGCAAATGAATCAGAGGAATTAGGCACTGATTTCTATAATGAAAAATTAGAAAAAGTTAAAACAGTTCCCTACAAGCATAATTATGGTTATTTGTTTACAAGTGGTCCAAATACATGGCACGGTATGGAAAAGAAAAAAATTGTTAAAGAAAGAAGGTGTATTCAAGTTAATTATGTAACATTTAAAACTGACTGGAAAGTTGATTAAATATTTTGTAGAGCTGTCACCTCTAATTTTTTTGTTTTAAGTGATTTAATACCCTCAATACATGCTAGCGCTGTTGACATATTTGTGCAGTAGGGCACTTTATTTTTAAGTGTTGCTCTTCTTAAAGCAATAGCATCGTTCAATCTATGTTCTGTATTCCCACCACCAGTATTAATTACCAAAGCTATTTTTTTAGAGTTTAGAACATCAACGATATGAGGTGATCCACTACTTACTTTATTAATAATTTTACAACTCATGCCATGTTTTTGAATATACTCTGCAGTTCCTTTTGTGGCACACAAATGGAACTTTAGTTTTAAAAGTTCTTTTGCAAGCTCTAAACCTTCATCTTTATGAGAATCTTTTAACGATAAAAAGGCTAGTCCATTTGTAGGTAACGAATTAGACGATGCTATCTGGCTTTTTGCGTATGCCATTCCAAAATTTTTGTCAAATCCCATCACCTCTCCAGTTGATTTCATTTCTGGACCTAACAATAAATCACTATTAGGAAATTTATTAAATGGAAAAACAGCTTCTTTTACGGCAAACATTCCTTTTGATTTATCTTTTAAATTAAATTTTGAAAGTTTTTCACCAGCCATAACTCTCGAAGCTATCTTTGCCAAGGGTATTCCTTTAGCTTTTGAAACAAAAGGAACAGTCCGGCTAGCTCTTGGATTTACTTCAATAACAAAAATTTCATCTTTCTTTATTGCAAATTGAACATTCATGAAACCTTTTACTTTCAGAGCCAGGGCTAAATTTTTTGTTTGTTTTTCAATTTCTTTTAGTAAAAAAGGTTTTATTGAAACTGGAGGTAAGCTGCAAGCCGAGTCTCCAGAATGAATTCCTGCTTCCTCTATATGCTGCATGATTCCAGCCACATGTACTTCTTTACCATCGGATATAGCATCAACATCCACCTCCATTGCATGATCTAAAAATTTGTCAATAAGAATTGGATTTTTTTCTGCTGCTTTAAAGGCTTCCTCTACAAAATTTTTTAATTGGCTTTTTTCGTAAACTATTTCCATTGCCCTTCCTCCCAGAACATAAGAGGGTCTAACCATTAAAGGCAAACCAATTTTTTCAGATATTTCTATTGCTTGTTTGAAATTTTTTGCAATTCCACTTTCAGCTTGATTTAGATTTAATTTTTCTAAAAGTTTTCTAAATCTATCTCTATCTTCTGCTAGATCAATAGATGAGTATTGAGTCCCTAAAATTGGAAGATTATTATCATGTAAAAATTTTGCCAATTTAATTGGAGTTTGACCTCCAAATTGCGTAATGATACCAACTAGATTCCCTTTATCTTTCTCTCTCTTTATAATATTGAAAATATATTCTTCCTTTAAAGGCTCAAAATATAATCTATCGCTAGTGTCGTAATCAGTTGAGACAGTCTCAGGATTACAATTAACCATTACAGTCTCAAAACCAGCAGCCTTTAAGGCAAAACTGGCTTGACAACAGCAATAATCAAATTCTATTCCTTGTCCAATTCTATTAGGCCCTCCACCTAATATCATAATTTTTTTCTTAGCAGATGGGTCAGCCTCACATTCTGAATTTATTGAGAAATTTCTTTGATATGTTGAGTACATGTATGGTGTAAATGATTTGAATTCTGCAGCACAAGTATCAA
>CACFSB010000041.1 GCA_902568855.1 uncultured Pelagibacteraceae bacterium
ATTCAATGAGCGACATAAAATCAGATATTCAAATTGCTCGTGAAGCAAAAATGCTTCCAATAAAGGAAATCTTAGCGAAAGTAAATGTTCCAGACGAAAGTTCAGCTTTTAGCCCGATGGGCAGACATATTGCAAAAATAAACTTGGAATACTTAAATACATTAAAAGATAAGCCAGATGGTAAATTGATTTTAGTTACGGCAATAACTCCAACTCCTGCTGGAGAAGGTAAAACAACCACTTCCGTTGGATTAAACGATGGACTAAATAAAATTGGAAAAAAATCTATAGTGTGCTTAAGAGAACCAAGTCTAGGTCCGTCCTTTGGTATGAAAGGTGGTGCTGCAGGAGGAGGATATGCTCAAGTAGTCCCAATGGAGCAAATTAATCTTCACTTTACTGGAGATTTTCACGCAATAACATCAGCACATAATCTTTTATCTGCTTTAATTGATAATCATATCTACTGGGGAAATAAATTAAACATAGATGTCAGAAGAATTGTTTGGAAAAGAGTTATGGATATGAACGACAGGGCTTTAAGATCAATTAATATTAATCTTGGCGGTGTTGCTAATGGTTTTCCAAGAGAAGATGGTTTTGATATCACGGTTGCTTCTGAGATAATGGCTATCTTTTGTCTTGCTAATAATCTTGAGGATTTAGAAAAAAGAATCGGAAATATTACAGTAGCATACACTCGAGAAAAAAAACCAATCTACGCTAAAGATTTAAATGCACATGGACCAATGACTGTTTTGCTAAAAGAGGCAATCAGACCAAATATTACACAAACACTGGAAAATAATCCTGCGATAATTCATGGTGGACCATTTGCAAATATTGCACATGGATGTAATTCTGTAATTGCAACTAAAGCTGGATTAAAACTT
This sequence comes from uncultured Pelagibacteraceae bacterium, assembly GCA_902568855.1. GTDB lineage: Bacteria > Pseudomonadota > Alphaproteobacteria > Pelagibacterales > Pelagibacteraceae > Pelagibacter. The sequence goes on from CACFSB010000041.1 coordinate 894, forward strand.
GCTGATTATGTTGTAACTGAAGCTGGTTTTGGTGCAGATTTAGGAGCTGAAAAATTTTTAGATATCAAATGTAGGAAATCAAATTTAAAACCAAGTTGCGTTGTTATAGTAGCAACTGTTAGAGCTTTGAAGATGCATGGTGGTGTTGCAAAAGATGATTTAAAGAATGAGAATGTAGATGCACTAAAAAAAGGATTAATAAATCTTGAAAGACATATTGAAAATGTGAAAAAGTTTGGTTTACCTGTAGCAGTAGCTATAAATCATTTTATAAAAGACACTGATAAAGAAGTGAATGCTTTAGTAGAATTTTGTAAAAAGCTAGGGGTTAAGGCTAGTATTTGTAAACATTGGGCTGATGGTGGTGAAGGAACAAAGGATTTAGCTAAACACGTAACAGATTTATGTGAAAAGAATGAAGCTAAATTTAAATTTTTATATGAAAGTAAAACTCCACTTTTCAAAAAGATAGAAACCATTGCAAAAGAGATTTATAGAGCTAATGAAGTTATTGCTGATACTAAAATCAGAGATCAACTAAAAAACTTTGAAGAAGCTGGTTATAGTGAATTACCTATATGTGTTGCAAAAACTCAATATAGTTTTTCAACAGATCCAAGTCTGAAGGGTGCTCCGACTGGTCATTCATTACCAATTAGAGAGGTTAGGCTATCATCTGGTGCGGAGTTTATTGTTGTTGTTTGTGGAGCAATCATGACAATGCCCGGACTTCCAAGAGTACCAGCAGCTGACTCTATTAAGCTAAATAAAGATGGTGATATAGAAGGTCTATTTTAAACTTTTATCTTAAGTTTTTTATTTTCTTTAATTGTCTTAAGTAAATTAATCATTAGTGGGATTTTTTTCTTATCAATTTTTTTTAAAATAAATGGTGTGATCTCTCTTGCAAGCTCTTCACCTTCAACAGTTTCTTTAGGCATGAATCTTTTTTTTGCAGTTTTAAATGTGAATCCTTTACCTAAAAAACTACCCATTTTACTATTTCTTCCACCAGCAGCACTAACGTAAAGGTCACCCACTCCAGCGAGCCCAAGGATTGTTTCATCTTTACCTTTAAAATATCTATTTAAATATCTCATTTCAAAAACTGCTTTTTGAAATAAATTAGATGAAGAGTTAAGACTTTGACCAGCTCCAATGATCATTGAATATATATTTTTAATTGCTGAACAGACCTCTACTCCTACTACATCCCGGGAGTATTCTGTTAAATAATATTTAGTAGAAATTTT
>CACFSB010000042.1 GCA_902568855.1 uncultured Pelagibacteraceae bacterium
ATTTGAAATCTTGCAAATGCATCAACAATTAATCTTTTCTGGTCAGATGCAATAACCTCTTCTGGAGGTGTATCTAAATTAAGTATTCTTTTATCCAAAAAGACAACGTTTTGGATAAACGGAATTTTAAAGTTTAATCCAGGTTTTAAAATTATTCTTTTTGGATCACCAAATTGTAAAACAATTGCTTGATTAACCTCTTTAACAATAAAAATAGAAAAGAAGGCAACTGCAGCTAAAGCAACAATAATTCCAGCGGTAATTTTTCCTGCATTCATATTAATTTGTCACTTTCTTTTTTTGTAATTCTGGTAACGGTAAATATGGAACTACACCAGAGCCTGCATTTTTCTCGATAATAACTTTATCAATATCAGCTAAAACTTTTTCCATTGTTTCTAAATACATTCTTTCTTGTGTAACAGATTTCGCATTTTTGTATTCATTATAGATTGCTAAGAATCTGCTAGCTTCACCCTCAGCTTTTGCTACTACTTCTTTCTTATAAGCTTCTGCAGCTTGTAAAATTTTTTCTGCCTCCCCTCGTGCTCTTGGGATAACATCGTTTGCGTAAGCCTCAGCCTCGTTTTTTGACCTTTCCATATCAGCTCTTGCAGCCTGTACATCTCTGAATGCATCAATTACTTGGTCTGGTGGGTCAGCTTTTTGTGTTTGAACTTGTGTAATTTGAATACCACTAGTGTATTCATCTAAAATCTTTTGAATAATTTCTTGCGTGTCTGTCTCTATGACTGATCTACCCTCAGTTAGAATAGGTTGAATATCAGATCTTGCAATTACTTCTCTCATAGCTGTTTCTGCTGCTGCTTTAACTGTTCCCTCTGGGTCTTGAATTTTGAATAAAAAGTTTCCTGCATCTTTTATTACCCAAAAAACTGAGAAATCGATATTAACAATATTTTCATCTCCTGTTAACATTAAGCTTTCTTGCGGAACATCAGCCACTCCACCTTGAGATGTAAAACCACTGTCTCTCTCAGATCTAAAGCCAATATCTATTCTATTAACTTTCGTAACTTTTGGAGTTAATACAGACTCCACTGGAAACGGTATATGGTAATTCAATCCTGGTTGAGTTGTTTTAATAAATTTACCAAATCTTAAAACTACACCCTGTTCGTCTGGTAAAACTCTATAAAGTCCACTTGCTAGCCAAACGAAACCTAAAATAATTAAAACTAAAACCGCTTGCTTTCCGCCTGAAGAACTACCTCCTGGTAAAAATTTCTTAATCTTTTCCTGAAACTCACTTATAATTTTATCTATATTTGGGGGAGTTGGGCCTCGGCCAGAGCCGTTTCCGCCTCCGCCACCACTTCCTCCCGGGGGTGCTCCCCAAGGACTTCCACCACTTTGTCTGAAATCATCTGGCATATGGCAATCTATATAATGTCTTTATGAGGAAAAACAAGTTAAGATCCAATCATGCCAAAGGAAAAACTAGAATTAAGTGACGCAATGAGAGCTAAAATGAACAGAAAATTGCCTGAGAAAAATCCAATTCAAGGTACAAAATTTACAATTGCTATTTCTAGTGCAAAAGGAGGTGTTGGAAAATCCACTTTTGCTACAAACTTAGCTTTAGCTCTTAAAACAATTGGCTGCAAAGTTGGATTATTAGATGCAGACATCTATGGTCCCTCTATTCCAAAAATGTTAGGAATTAATGAGAAACCAAAAAGTGATGGGCAAAAATTAGATCCAGTAGTCAAGTATGATATTCAGTGTATGTCCATCGGTTTCTTAACTGATCAACAAACGCCTATGATTTGGCGAGGACCAATGGTGACAAGTGCAATTAGAACTTTTACACAAAAAGTTAGCTGGAAAGACCTAGATTTTATAATTGTTGATATGCCCCCTGGAACTGGTGATACCCAACTTACTTTTTCTCAAGAAATTAAGATGGATGGTGCGATTATAGTATCGACCCCTCAAGAAGTTGCTCTTTTAGATGTAAAAAGAGGAATAAAAATGTTCGATAAACTTGGAGTAAAGATTTTAGGTTTAGTAGATAATATGTCTTATTTTATTGGAGACGATAACAAAAGATATAATATTTTTGGAGAAGGTGAAGTTAAAAATACCGCTAAAGAATTTAATAAAGAATT